>JANWWQ010000014.1 GCA_025055635.1 Flavobacteriales bacterium | reverse complement strand
ATGTGAGTATAAAAAAGTAAGACAGGAAGAAAGGCAGGATAGGCATCCTGTAACGTACAAGGGCGCCGAAGTTAGCTGTGGTAAACCCTACTATAAAAGCCACAAACACCGAAAAAACAAAACATAGTGTCAGGATGGGATCCTTGAATGTGGAGGTAAAAAGTCCGAATACGCGCAGGCGGATGAGGGAAACTATCGTAAAAAATAGTAAAATGAAATTTTCTAGTCCTGAAATAGCCATCACCGGACTGCGGCTTTCCCAGATAAAAGGTCTATACAGTCCTGCTGTAAGGGCTATAGGAAATTTACTCAGCATCCCACCGAAGCTTGGATCCACCTCTCCGATATCAAAAAAGTTCTCTCCGTACTGTTCAGCCCTCTGAAGGTCTTTACGTATTATTACGGCGGTTTCAATAGCTTCTTGGGCAGAACCATATTTTGTGCCCACGGAAGAAGAGAAAAAATTGAGAAGTAGTATTCCAGTAACAGCTAAAATAAAAGGCAAAGCAAGCACCCTAACTACTTTGCTTTTTATTTTCTGAAGTCTTGAGAAAGAGGCCCAGAAAAGGAGCCCCGGAAATAAGGCTAACAGTAAATACGATTTGATGTTAAACAACAGGAGGGCAAACAACGCCAGAGGTATTGCCCGACTTAATTTTCTTCTAGGAGCAAAATAAAAATGATAAAAAGAATAAATTATCTGGCATATACAAAACACGGAAATTGTATCCTTCATGATACCAGACGCCCAAAAAGCCAAAGAAGGGAGAAAAAGAAATGCAATGGCGAAGGAGGGTGTCAAAGGAGGAAATAGGGTACAAAAAACTTTGAAACAACGCCAAATACCCTGATAACAGATAAAAGCCATTATGAGTGTGGTACCTAGAAAACTTTTGAAAGTTAGGATAGAAAATATGCTGGCTATTCGGATCACATTGAAATTCTCCGCTTTTTTAATCATGTGAGTGGGAGGCCATAAAGTATCATAGTCAAAGTAAGAAATATATTTTGAAAAAGTAATTTTGTTGAACATTAAATCTAAATAAAGTAATGGATTTTTAAAGAAAAGCTCCGTCATGGCCACACAACCTGCCATATAAGCCAAAGTATCCCCGCCATGGTAATAGTACATGTACACAAATGCAAATCCTAATCCACCCACGAGCTTGATTAGAAGTCCGCGAAAATAATATCGGTATATTGGGTCTTTTTCTATCATGTTGTTTTGCCTTATCAGGCCGTAAAGCAGAAATGCCAAAAGCAAAACAAAGCCTGTAGCATAATCAGGGGCAGAAATAGTGTTAAAAACGACTTCTTCCATCCTTGATTGCCTTAATTAAGAAGGTAAACTCAGAACTGGTGCAAACATAAATGGAGATATCTCATTTCTTAAACTTATTTTTAGTTGCCAGCAGGATTAAACTTCGTTTGCTTTTTTATTTTCTGCCTTTCAAAATTAGTCCTAGTATTTTTTATGATTTTAGGCCTTCCCAATGCGATTTTAATTCCTGCGTCCTTTACATTGAGACAATCGGATTTCGTCGCCTTGTCGCTCTTTTTCGAATTTAGATTAGTTATTGCTTTTCTACGAGAAAAAGTTTAGGGTTAATGTTGTCTCTATTTAATACCAAAGCTATCAGGCTTCAGACCTCACTGAATGCGCTCCATGACTTGAGAAAATTGTTTTGAAAACATCCGGAACGGATAAGGAAAAATCCCGGCGGTGGTGGAGCGTAATAAATTGTACCAAAGCTGAAAGGAGCGCCTGGCGGTTCATCGGAGATAAGCCCTCTAACTTTCCCCCCGAAAAAAGTTCCATCCACGCTTCAGAAAGGTCCTTGCGCAGGGGCAGGCGCGGTACTACCCCCTCGGGCATCCAGCGGGCCTCCGACAAATCAAAGACCATGCCTTCCCGAGGCGGAGCGCTGACGGGTGCAATGCCGGCTATCCGGCACAGGGAGGCTATGAACCGCAGGGGCAAAGTACTGTCCGGGGGGTTATTCTCTACGTAACGAAGATATTCAGAGGCCAAAGTGTAGTATTCTGGTTCACAGGGATGATCCTGGGGAAGAAACTCATCTAGGCACTGGGCAATAAAAGTGATCTGAGCTAGGCGCTCAGGCTGAAAAAACGATTGGTACTGGGGCTCCAGAGATTCTGCCCCTGTCAGATAGCGCCATCCCTTGCCTCCTCCGCGCCGCCACTGGAGTAGCAATCGGGCCCCCGGATAACAGAGGCGCGCCGCCATGGGCAATCTTCGTCCCCTTAGGGTGTTCCGAAGCATCACTGTGAGAGGACCCTCTGTGGCAGTCAGGGCTCTCACAAGGAGGTGCTCTTCGCCGTAACGCATGCGCCGGAGCACGATGGCCTCCGATTGAAGGACCGCCATAGCTGACCCACAAATTTCGCTCCTTAAGCCTTTGGGCCCAAGCAAGATTTTGACTATATTTTAGTCGGATCATTTGACAATTTATTTGTCGTCATGGATGCAGAAGTTCGTCTTATTGCGCATCTGGACATAGACTGTTTTTTTGTTCAGGCCGAGCGCTTGCGCGATCCTCAGCTGATGGGTCGGGCCGTGGTGGTGGCGGGTGCTGGCGAGCGGGCTGTGGTGAGCAGCGCCAGTTATGAGGCCCGCCGGTGGGGGGTGCGTGCGGGAATGTCTATACGTATGGCCCGGCGTCTTTGCCCTGGCCTCCTGGTGGTGCGCGGTGACTGGGAGTACTACAGCCGGTTGTCGCAACAGGTGACGGAGATTGTGGCCCAGCGTAGTCCCTTATGGGAGAAGGCTTCCGTGGATGAATTTTATATGGACTTTACGGGTATGGACCGTTATCTGGGTGCTTGGCGTTGGCTCACGGAACTGGCGGCTTATACAGAGCGAGAGACGGGCCTGCGGGTGAGCGCAGCTCTGGCCACCAGCAAAAGTGTGGGTAAGGTAGCCACCAACCAAAGCAAGCCGCATGGCCGTTTACAAGTACCGCCGGGTTACGAAAAAAGCTTCCTGGCACCCCTGCCGGTGCAGGTGTTGCCCGGTGCTGGATCCCTTCTGGGCGAAAGGCTGAGCCGGATGGGTGTGCGCTACATTGCCACGTTGCAGAGCATGCCCGCGCACGTCATGGAGCAAGTGTTTGGCCGGCCTGGCTTAGAATTATGGCTCAGGGCGCAGGGGATAGATCCCAGGCCGGTGGTGCCTTACCGCATGGCCCGGTCGTTTTCGGAAGAACACACCTTTGACAGTGATACGGATGACCCTGCCTTACTGGAACGCACGCTGGCCCGCATGGCTGCGCACCTGGGGCACCGCCTGCGCACAGAAAACCTTCTCAGTGCTGGGGTGGCCGTGAAGCTGCGGTACGCTGACTTTGACACCTCCACCCGCGGGCAGAAAATTACCCCCACAGCTTGCGATTTAGCCCTGCTGTGTACGGCTCGTCAGTTGCTTCGCAAGGCTTGGACACGCCGTCAGCGCGTCCGACTCCTCGGCCTGCGTGTCAGCGAGCTGCAGCCTTCCCAGCCCGCCCTCCGGCTCTTTGAAGAGGAGGCTCGCCAAGAACGCCTCCTGCGGACATTGGACAAGCTGTACCACCGCTTCGGGCCAGAAGCCGTTCTGAGGGCATCGGCCCTCTAGTAATCCAAAAAGGATTGCCCCTAGTCCACATAACTTTGGTGAAAAATGTGGTACCGATTGACACTGGCCATAGCCCGGCTACCTTGGCCCGTGCTCAGGGTTCTGGCAGCTTTACTGGCCTTTGTGATGGCGCACCTGGTGCGGTACCGAAGGGGGGTCATCCTGCACAATCTGCGTATTTGCTTCCCAGAACAAACCGAGCGGTGGAGGCGGGCCATTATGCACGATTTCTACGCGCACTTTGCCATGGTGTTGACAGAAAGCATTAAAATTCTCGCTATGAAAAAGGAAGATTTAATTCGCCGCGTGCACGTGGAAAATGCTGAATTTTTCAAGCCTTTCCGGGAGAAAGGTATATCCGGTCTGATGCTGGGAGCCCATTTGGGTAACTGGGAATGGGCGGGTATCAGAGGGAGTCATCTTTCGGGTATGACTAATCTGGCGGTGTATTTTCATTTAAAAAATCCTGAGGCCGATCAAATAGTGAACAAAACCCGACGGAGATTGTCCAATGTGGGGTATGTGGTAACCCCACGCAACCTTTATCGGACGATAATGAGCGCCCCCAAGCCCTGCTGGACTTATTTACTGGCCGATCAGAGTCCCAGTCGGGAGCACCACGTGCGGGTTCCTTTTTTCGGGAGAGATACGGCCTTTTACGACGGCCCGCCGCGCATAGCGAAGCGGCTGAATCTGGCAGTAGGTTATTTGCACTGTGAAAGATTGGGCTTTGGACGTTTCAAAATTCGCTTTGTGCTCCTTGCAGAAAACGTGAGCGCCTGGACAGACCAGCAATTGATGGCTGCATATGCTAAACAGTTGGAAGAAGATATCCGGCGTGCACCCGCCCAGTGGCTGTGGAGTCACCGGCGATGGAAATTTTAAGCATGGGCTCCAGAAGGCGAGTACTCATCGCAGGGGGCACAGGGCTGGTAGGCAGGGCTCTGCAGGAGATTTTACCTTCCCATGCCTACGAAGTGGCAGTGCTCAGTCGCAGAGGTAGTTCCGGAAAAGGCCCTATCAAAATTTTTGAGTGGCAACCCGAGAAGAGGTGCTTTGATCCGGCACTTAAAGATTGGCCACCAGACGCCGTGGTAAATCTGGCCGGAGAGAACGTGGGAAGCGGTGTGTGGACGGAGGCCCGACGGCTAGCCATCCTGCGCAGCCGCGTGGAAGCCTTGGAGACTCTCGCCCGAGCAGTTGAGCTATGGTCGGCATCTCCGAAGGTTATTTCCATTTCGGCTTCAGGCTACTATGGACACGTGCCCGGAAGTTTCAGGGTAGATGAAAATTGGCCCTCTGGTCAGGGCTTCCTTGCAGAAGTGTGCAAGCATTGGGAAGAAGCGGCCCGAAAGTATTTTGGAAAGGAGAGTTTTAGACTATTGATCTTTAGGTTAGGAGTGGTGCTGGATCCTGCGGATGGGGCCTTACCCCGGATTTTGAGGCCTATTCGCTTCCTTTTTGGACAGCCGCTGGGTTGCGGCACCCAAATGGTTTCCTGGATTCATCGGCGGGATGTAGCCCTGAGTTTACGCCACGGGCTTGATAATCCGGAACTCACTGGGGTGTATAATCTGGCAGCCCCTCAATGTGTGAGCCAGGCTGAGTTCACTAGAATTCTTTGTCGGGTAGCGGGACGTTGGTATGTGCCCGTGCCCGTGCCGTCCATGGTTTTACGTGTTGTCTTAGGCAGGCAGGCTGATCTTGTATTGCACGGTGTGGCCATGGACGTTGGTAAATGGAAGGGCACCGGATATAAGTTTTGTTTTTCGGATCTGGAGTCTGCTTTGAGAGATTTGCTAAACGTCGGGGCTGGAGGCAGGGTTGAAACTGCGTGAGGGATTTGGAGGGCGGCCTTCCGGCCACCGGCCCGCAGGGGGCACGTCCTGTTAATAAAAAAACACTATTTTTGCTCTTACTGTGTTAGCGGCTTCTACAACATCCGGTATAGAAGTGGTGGTGCGTACGCTCTTCAATGCTGAAGAGTCGCGGTACCTAGGCAGGCCTTTTTTTGAATACAACATTACTATCCGCAACGACTCATCTGGAACGGTACAACTTCTTTACAGAAGTTGGCTCATCACCGATAGCCTAGGTCAAAAGCGCAGTGTATTTGGGCCTGGTGTGGTGGGTGAGCAGCCGATACTGCGCCCCGGCGAATCATTTACTTATAGGTCGGGTTGCGATTTTGAAACCGGCATCGGTATGATGGAAGGGAAATACATTTTCAGGGATATCCACACCAATCGAACTTTTCCGGTCAGGATACCGCGGATGACCATGATGCTGCCGGCATTTTTGAATTAAAGGCGGGGATATTTCGGATTCAGAAATTTATTTTTGCAGGCTTTTAGAAAATGCCTTATTTATTTACGTCTGAATCTGTTTCGGAGGGACACCCTGACAAGGTGGCTGACCAAATTTCAGATGCTTTGTTGGATGAATTCTTGGCATGGGATCCCAAATCTAAGGTGGCTTGTGAGACCTTGGTCACCACGGGTCAGGTGATTGTAGCCGGCGAAGTAAAAAGTCACGCTTATGTGGACGTGCCGCGTGTGGTGCGTAAGGTTATTGCCGACATCGGATACACGAAGGCTGAGTACATGTTTGAGGCCCATTCTTGCGGTATTCTCTCAGCCATTCACGAGCAGTCGCCCGACATCAGTCAGGGAGTGGACAAGGCTCGGCCTGAGGAGCAGGGTGCAGGAGACCAAGGCATGATGTTCGGGTATGCCTGCAATGAAACGGAAGATTATATGCCTCTTCCTATCATGCTGGCTCACATGATTCTTCGGGAGCTTTCGGCCTTACGCAAGATGCCCCAGAGCCCCATGCCCTATCTGGGTCCTGATGCCAAATCGCAGGTAACCGTGTTGTATGACGACAACCATTGTCCTCTGGGTCTGGACACCATTGTTATTTCAACCCAGCACGATGAATTTATCAAGCCTTCTGCCGGGGTGAGCGCTGAAGAGGCGGAAAAGCGCATGCAGGCTCAAATCCGTGAAGACCTGCTTCAATATCTTTTTCCTCGCCTTAGGGAGGCTTTAGCACAGACACGAGTGAAAACCCGGACAAATCTGGAGGGGCTTTTGGATACCGTCCGGCAATTTTATGTAAATCCTACGGGTAAGTTCGTCATAGGTGGTCCTCATGGAGATACGGGCCTAACAGGCCGTAAAATCATTGTAGATACTTATGGTGGCAGGGGGGCTCACGGAGGGGGCGCATTTTCTGGAAAAGATCCCAGTAAAGTGGACAGATCGGCGGCTTATGCCCTGCGGCACCTGGCTAAGAATCTTGTGGCTGCCGGCTTGTGTGAAGAAGTGCTGGTTCAGGTATCTTATGCCATAGGAGTGGCTGAACCTGTGAGCCTGTATGTGAACACATTTGGAACTTCGCGGCTTTCTATTTCTGACGATGAACTTGGCAAACGACTCCGGGAAATATATCCGCTCCGCCCCTACGACATAGAGCAAAGGTTCAACCTGCGCACTCCCATTTATCTGGAGACTGCTGCATATGGCCACATGGGCCGGAAACCCCAACGTGTGACCAAAGAATTTTGTCGGCAAGAGAACGGCACACTTCAGAAGAAAATCCTCACAGTAGAGTTGTTTCCCTGGGAAAAGACCGACATGACAGATCTACTCAAAAAGGAATTCGGTTCTTTTCTGTAAAAACATTTTGCCGGCTGCCTTTGTTACAAGTAGGGAATATTCCTTAAGCCGAGATGTTTTACTCTATCCGAGATGTAGAGAACTTGACGGGCATTAAAGCCCATACTCTTCGTATCTGGGAACAGAGGTATAAGTTTATAACTCCTCACCGAACGGACACCCGTATCAGATTTTACGATGCCGATCAGCTTAAATACCTCTTAAATATTTCCTCATTGCTGAAATCTGGCTATAAGGTGTCACACATAAGCGCCATGACTCCTGATGAAATAGCCCGGCTGGTGAACCAAATTGCCACCGGCCCAGCAGGAGAGGCGTCATTCTATGAAGTTCAGGTGAGTGAGCTAATCAAAGCGATGCTGGATCTGAATGAAAAAAGATTTGAAGAGGTGGTGGAGATGTGCCTAATGCGAATAGGTTTTGAAGGTTTAATGCTGCATGTTCTTATTCCTTTGATGGAGCGCGTGGGTGTTTTATGGGCCAGTGGACAGGCCAACGTGGCTCAGGAACATTTCATCAGTAATCTGGTGCGTCGTAAAATCATCGTTGCTATTGACCAATTAAAAAATCAACAGATTTCAGACCAAGAAAAATATTTGCTTTTTCTTCCTGAAGGAGAGATGCATGAACTCGGTCTACTGTTTAGTAAGTACATAATTAAATCCAGGGGTCGGCGCACGTTGTATTTAGGGCAATCTATGCCATATGAAGATTTAAAGAAAATCATTGTGCAATCTTCCCCCGATTATCTTTTCACAGCTCTCACAAGCACTATCAACAAAGATCGTGTGGAGTGCTTTCTTCAAAATCTGTTAGATGAATTCCCTAATCTTCCCTTAATTGTCACAGGTGGATGCCACCAATACTATAAATTAAAAGGAAACGTAATCCGTATTTCCGATGCCGAAAGTCTTATAAGGTTTGTAAATGGAGATCGGACTGCACACTTTAAACAATTTTCAAGTACTCCCAATCGCCTCAATTAAAATTGGATTTTATTACTTAATTTTTATTTCGAATAATTGAGGGAAATTCTTTATATATTTCTAATTCTAGATTTTAATTTTTAATTGTTCTTAAATATTAAATTTTGCTCATTATTATTTCAATTTAGGAATTAGGTTTAAACTAGAAATATTTGAAATTCCAAGTACATAGATTTTAAAAGATTAAAATTTTATTTTTTTATCTTTCTTCATACATCTGTCTATAATAGTCTCTGTAGGCACAAGACACAACACCCTGAAGCCACTTTTGATTGTCCAGGTACCATTGTATGGTGCGGCGTAACCCATCGTCCATCGTGGTGCGAGGCTTCCATCCCAGCTCTTGTTCAATCTTAGTGGGGTCTATGGCGTAGCGCAGATCGTGGCCGGGCCTGTCTTTTACGAAAGTGATTAGCTTTTCCGAATCGCGATGGCCGAAAGGATTAATAGTATCGTAAATCTGACAGAGGCGCCTTACTAGATCTATATTCCGCCATTCGTTGCGGCCTCCGATGAGATATGTATGACCCAGGCGGCCATGCTGAAAAATGGTTAAAATAGCCTCTGCGTGATCTTCCACATAAAGCCAGTCCCGAATGTTTTCTCCCTTACCGTACACTGGCAAGGGACGTCTATGAACAAGATTATTGATGCATAGCGGAATCAACTTTTCCGGGAACTGATAAGGGCCGTAGTTATTGGAACAGTTACTAATAATAAAAGGCAGGCCGTATGTATTTCCAAAGGCGCGTACCAGATGGTCGGCCGCGGCTTTGGATGCTGAGTAAGGGCTTTGGGGGGCGTAGGGCGTTTCCTCACGGAAGTATCCTTCAGGACCTAATGACCCGTACACCTCATCGGTGGAAATATGGTAAAAAAGTTTATTGGATAGGTTTTCACCCCAGTGTTTTAGGCATACATTCATAAGTTGGGTTGTACCTATTATGTTGGTTTGCAAGAACACGTTGGGTTCATGGATGGAGCGATCCACATGAGATTCGGCGGCCAGGTGGACAACGGCGGTAGGTTTCCAGCGTTCAAAGAGGGCATCCAACGTTTGGGCGTCGCATATATCAGCCTGCACAAAGAGATAATTAGGTTTTCCTTCCAAATCTGCCACATTCGCTAAATTTCCGGCATAAGTCAGCTTGTCAAGGTTGATAATTTGAGATTCAGGAAAATTATGGACGAAGAGACGGACTACGTGTGACCCAATAAATCCAGCGCCGCCTGTGATGAGAATATTGGAATGATGGGTTGGCAATTTTAGAGGATTATTGGTTATCCAGGGGCCTAACCTGACCGTTTTCCAACTTGTACCGCTGGCCAGACTCCGGGCAGCGGGCTTCTCCGTTTTCATCAAAATGAAGCCTGTGCCCATAGGCGCTCATCCAACCGGCGTGACGGGCGGGATTACCGTAGACCAACTCGTAGGGTTTCACGTCGCGCGTTACTACAGCACCAGCCCCTACAAAGCAAAATTCACCCAGCGTGACACCACATACAATTGTGGCATTGGCTCCAATAGTGGCACCTTTCTTTACTAAGGTAGTCTGGTACTCGTTTCGGCGGTTTATCGCACTGCGCGGATTGATAACATTCGTGAAAACCATACTTGGACCCAGGAAAACATCATCTTCACAAATTACACCCGTATACACCGATACATTATTTTGAATTTTGACATTGTTCCCTAATCTTACGTGGGGGGATATCACTACGTTTTGTCCAATATTGCAGCGTTCACCAATCTGACAGGGGGCCATGATATGGCAAAAATGCCAGATTTTTGTGCCTTCCCCTATCACCGCACCCTCATCCACATAAGAACTTTCATGTACAAAGTATTTTTTCTCTTCCATGGGAATGCGAAAATATGGCTGGACATAAAAATTGCCGGCGTTGTTTTACTTTTTTGGACTTTTTGGGGGTCCTGTATATCCGAAAACAAAGGAAGCCGCTGGCTTTATGCGGATTTCATACGCATTACTCCCGATGGTAAAGAACAATGGATTACACGGGTGAACGACTTTCAGTTGCTTAAAAGGCTGGATGCATTGGTTGTGAGTGAACACCCCCATCATTTATGTCCTTTAGACAAGCTGATTCGTTTTACGGACGACAGGGGGCGAGTGACTTCTGTGCCGCTCAGCCTATGCCAAGGAAATGCGCATGCTTTTATGCGTAAAGACCGACAATGGAACGCTTGGCGTATTGACAAGAGGCTGTTGCCTCTGCTGGATTCCCTCTTTTGGTTAGATCATTAAAACCGAGCCTCCAACCAGGCCTATTTTTGTGCCTATTGCATGGGCTTTAATACCACCTGGCGTAATCTGGGTCGGCTACGTCAGATAATAGCCGTTTTAGTGAAATACGGCTTTGAAGATTTAGTGGCTAATAGTACGCTGCGCAACTTCGTTCCCGAAAATTTACGGATTCGCTGGCTGCGGCAGGATAAACCCGCCCTTCAGTATACCCGTTGGGAACGCATCCGGATGGCAGCCGAGGAACTAGGGCCCACCTTCGTTAAGATGGCGCAGGTATTGAGCAATCGTCCCGATATCATTCCTGAGCCTTTGGTAAAAGAATTTGAGAAGCTCCAAGATCGCGTGCCACCTTTTTCCTCAGAGGAGGCCATTTCCATTTTAGAGTATGAAACCGGACAACCGTTGGGTTCCTTGTTTGAAGAATTTAATCCCGTTCCAATGGCCTCGGCTTCCATAGGCCAGGTGCATAAGGCCCGATTAATCGGAGGGCGAGACGTAGTGGTGAAAATTCAACGGCCTGGTATCAGGGAAATGATAGAGCGGGACCTCGCACTGCTCCATGAAATCGTGCGGCGGGCTGACCGCTACCTTAAAAAACAAGGGATTCTCAACGCCCAAGACATCCTGGCAGCCTTTGAAAAAAGTATTCTCAAAGAGCTGGACTATCACAATGAGGCGCGCAACATGGTGCGCTTCCGAGAGTTGTATAAAAATTACCGCAACTTTTACATCCCTAAGCCTTATAGAGAATACAGCACGGACAAGGTATTGGTGATTGAATACGTTTCGGGTTGCAAGTTCACGGATGTTAAGCAGCTACGGGCTTGGGGGATTGACCCCCGTTCTGTGGTAGTTAATGGTTTTCAAATTTACCTGACACAAATTTTTGAATTTGGCATTTTCCATGCGGATCCGCATCCTGGGAATGTACTAGTTCGCCCGGATAGCACGATCTGCCTGCTGGATTTTGGTATGGTGGGTATGCTTTCCCGTAAAGACCGCTATGCCTTTGCGAATGTATTTGTGGCCATGGCTTCTAACGATGCCCGAATGATGGCGAACAATCTGAAACGCCTGGCTATAGAGGATGAAATACACGATATGCGTCAGTTTGAGAGCGACCTGCAGGAGATCATAGACGAATACGCCCAGTTGAGCGTGGCGGAGGGTAGCTTAGCTGAACTCACGGCCGACCTTCAGCAAATTTTCAAGCGTTACCGCATGGTGGTACCCCCTGGTATTTTCTTGATTTTCAGGGCCCTGGCCATCCTGGAAGGCATCGGGCGCATCATGTATCCGGATTTTGAAACCTATAAATACGTAAAACCTTTTGGGGCCAAAATTCTTCAGGATCAATGGAAACCTCAAAATGTGCTGAGTGAGGTGCAGTACCGCGGAGAGCAGGTCGTGGGTTTTCTCAGCAATTTTCCTCTTGAGGTGCGGGAGTTTCTTCGTATTGCCCGTAAAGGTCGTTTTCATATGGAAGTGGAGCTTCAAGGGTATGGATATCTCCTTAAAAAACTGGATTCCCTTACCAATCGGCTGATCTTTACATTCATCATTTGCGCCCTACTAATCGGTGCTTCTATTTTGGCCACCGTTTCTTTTCCTCCCGAATTGCGTGGTGCATATGGCCTTCCAGTAGTGAGTATTTTTGGTTATGTGACGGCTGGATGTTTATTCATCATTGTATTGTATGCCATCATTCGGAGGCGTATTTACAAGTGAAAAATGGTGCTGCAGGCTAACGTATTAATGGTTTTTTGGATGGTTTAGAAATGTTCTTAGGCCGGCCTCACAAGGCTGAGCCCATAATGATTTCAAGGGGGTGTTGTGCGGTTCCCGCCAGGCTGAACCAGAGGATTTGATATATCAAGCACGCACCGTCCGGCATACCGTCGGGCCGTCAGTCCTCAATTGTAAAAGACGTAAGATAGATCAGCGCAAAATTGCCTACCAACCCATTTTAATAGTTTGAAGATGCGTGAAGATTTTATGGGAGTAGTAAAAAATCTATGTCCTGCTGTCTTGTGCAAAGCCTGGTTGAGGTGGCATATGGCCCCATGCATTCTAAAAAACCCATAATTAAAAGACTCGATCGAAATCTACTACATACCACAACACTCAGCAGCAATCTATTTGTTGGAAGCATAAGTTTCATTGAAAGGTTTATTGGCAGCCTCATGAGTCATCTGTGGAGGGAATAATCTTTTCAGAGAAAGGATGCACCTTCGGCGATTAAAAAGGGGTGAACCTTGGCTTTATTTTAACTAAGGTACCTGGATGGAAAGAAATATTCAATTCATTTACCTTTTACAAATTAATTCCTGATGGTAATGGTTGCGGGAGCGACCGCGAATGACGTACATCCCTGGAGCAAGGTCTCCCATCCACAAGGGACTTTTTCCGGCCCTGCGCACAGTTCGTCCGCTTAAATCTATCAACTCAATGTCATGTATTCTTTCGTCCCAGTAGATGTTATCTAAGGCGGGATTTGGATGAGGCTTTACAAAGAAATGTTTCTCGTGATGGGCTTTTGTTCCTGCATTTGGATTGCCAAGGAACAGGGTAAGTCCTCCACTGTAATTACCAACAATTAAATCTAAATATCCGTCCCCATTAAGATCACCCGTTGTGGCTGCGGTGCGGGCTCCTTCCCGCAAGCCGCCTAACTTTTTTGTGAGCAAGGTGAAAGAGCCGTGAAGATTACCGCTGATGTTGGTATAATGGTAAATTCGGCCGTTGTGACTCCCTACATATAAACGCAGCGAATCATTTTCATCTCGAAAGAACCATGGAACACTGTAGCTGTTGAAGGATAGAGAACTATCTATGACGTTCACGCCCCCCAGGTTTGTAATGGTGGGTGTGGATGTGAAAACTGGGTTCTGGGTCGTCCCAATATTGCGGTAATAATTAAGGGTGCCCAACCGATGTCCGCAGACAATGTCCAATAGACCGTCGGCGTCTAGATCAAAGAGCTGCGGAGCACTGAACTGAGGTTCTTGAATGAACCCGACGCCGTTTTGTTTCAGTTGAAATTGAGGTATGCCGCTTTGTACCCCCACGTATTCATACCAGTGAAGGCGTCCGGAGGATTCTCCGAATAGCAAATCCGGATCGTTGTCTCCGTCCAAATCACCAAATGTGGGCGTAATATTCAGGTAATTATGGACAGAAAGCCCAGCTAAATCGTGGGACAAAAGTTCAAACTGAGGATGGGTGGGCGTACCCGTATTTTTGAAATAATAGAGGGTGGATCGCACGTTGCCGGGCTGGAAAAGATTTCCATTGCCCACCACCAGGTCCAGTAATCCATCGTTATCCAAGTCATGAAGGACTGGATATGCCCCTTCACCCATATCCACCATATCCCGCTGAAGAAAGTCTGTGAATTGAAAGGAAAATTGTGGCAGGGAATCTGAGCCATTATTTAAGTAGAGCCAAAGACTACGGGCATTCTGTGCCTGCACGGAAAAATTAGGTGATACAAGCAGGTCGCGCCTGTCGTCGTTGTTCACATCAATATAAAAGGCTGCCGGAAACACCTCCAATTGAACCGGTACGTTGGTGCCTAAGCCGGCCGGGAATGTCGTGTTTACGTTACCAATAACAGCTGTTCCGGGAGGCCCAGTATTAACCAAGAGGGTTAAGGTGAGAAAACTAAGGTCGCCCACCACTAGATCCTTTCGTCCATCACCATTCACATCCAAACTGAGAAGAGAGCCTCCTGCATGGCGCGCTGGGTCGTATGGGGTAGTATAAAACTGGCCATCACAGCTGTCATTTAAGTAAAACACATTGGTGTTGGGGTCTTCTACCACATGCCCCCAGTTATCGGTGTGGAGCTTAAAAACTAAACTATCGCAGTGGCCATAAAGCTCCTTGGAGAGATTGCGGTGCATTTCCAGGCAAGCGCCTAGCACATTGAAAGTAATGATATCAAGGTCGCCGTCTTTATCAAGGTCGGCTATTGCCGGATAATCTGAGCCTGATATGTAAATATTGGTTGTGAAAAGGCCGTAATCGCTCAATAAGAGTTTTTTAACCAGTTGAAAAGGGCTTCCTTGTTGAGAGGAGGCAACGTTTTTGTAAACAGAGGCACCCCCTAGATGGTAGGAAAACAGATCTTCCTTTCCGTCTCCGTTATAGTCCTCTAAAAAAATCCAGGCATGGAGGGAATCAGGAAAAACCTCACGATATTCTGGAGCAGGCTGATAAATCAGTTGGCCAGGCCCACCCAGGTTTAGGAAAGGGAGAATTCTGTTTCCTGAGCGGTCAAACGTGATCAAATCTTTCCGGCCGTCGTTGTTCAGATCCATTCTATGGATCTGCACGTAATTAAGGCCTCCGGCCCAAGGCCACGGTAACCAGCTGTTGTTGACTTTAACGGGAATATTTTGCGAACGCTCATAAGGGAAAGGGTTCTGCTCCCAGACAGTCTGAATGCATAGCTGAAGCCCGGTCAGAAACGGGGCAATTCTTTTTAATTTAAGAGTATTTACCAAGGGCGGGTGTCAGATAAATGACCAAAAAGGACGCCAACGCAAATAATCCGTAAGGCACCAGATTGGCGGCACCAACATAATCCTGGGCCATGCGCTGACCAAAAAAAAGTGCCAAAAAAGTGGTCATCGAAAGAATACTTCCAAATAATGCGGGGCGCAAGTCTCCAAGGGGAATAAAAACTGCGCCGAGGGCACTAAATATTCCGGAAAACAATTCCAAAACCGTAAGCAGGGTGAGAAGCTGAGGAACCCAATTTTTTAAGGTACTACGACCAAAATGTTCAACGAGATACGACAAATTCCCTGCCCGATTGAGCACTTTATCAATCCCTGACTGTAAAAACAATATGGCCAGCCAAAGAGTACAAAACATAGATGGTAAGAAATAAAGTTCTCGGATATCCATCATGTCAAATGGTTCAGTAACGCAAATTTAATCCTTCTAGGCCCTTGTAACTTTGCAAGTTCCCAACTGAAGAATCATGAATTCATTTCAACGGCCTGTGCGGGTACGCTTTGCTCCTAGCCCCACTGGGCCATTGCACATTGGCGGTGTGCGAACCGCCCTTTACAACTATTTATTTGCCCGAAAGCATGGCGGGACGTTCATTCTACGGATTGAAGATACGGATCAGAGCCGGTTTGTGCCAGGAGCCGAGGAATACATTCAGGAGGCGTTGCAGTGGTTGGGTCTGCTTCCAGACGAAGGGCCTACTCAGGGAGGGCCTCATGCCCCCTACCGCCAAAGTGAAAGGACGCACCTATACAGGCAATTTGCCGAAAAACTATTGGATTCAGGGCACGCTTACTATGCCTTTGATACCGAGGAAGAGCTGGAAGATATGCGGCTGCGCCTGCAGAAAAGCGGACAAAAGGCAGGAGCCTATAACTCTATCACGCGTTATAGCATGAAAAATTCCCTGACCCTTTCCCGCGATGAAGTGCAAGCCCGTATCCGCAATGGAGAACCCTACGTAATCCGAATAAAAATTCCCCGCAATGAAGAAGTGCGCGTAAACGACCTTATCAGGGGCACTATAGTGGTTAATAGCTCCACTCTGGACGATAAGGTTCTTTTTAAAAGCGATGGGATGCCTACCTACCATTTAGCCAATGTGGCCGATGATTATTTGATGCAAATCACCCATGTGATCCGGGGAGAGGAGTGGCTGCCATCAGCACCTTTACATGTTTTACTCTATAAATATCTAGGGCTGGAAGAGGTCATGCCCCAGTTTGCGCACTTGCCCTTGATCCTTAAGCCAGAGGGGAATGGTAAGCTCAGTAAGCGTGACGGGGATCGGCTAGGATTCCCGGTTTTTCCTTTACAGTGGCGAGATCCTGAAAGTGGCGAAATCAGTGCCGGATATCGGGAAAGCGGTTGGCTCCCTGAGGCCGTTATTAACTTTCTTGCTCTTTTGGGATGGCATCCAACCGAAGGAAAAGAATTATTTTCTCTTTCCGAGCTCATTGACTTGTTTGACCTAAGCCGCATTTCTAAATCAGGAGCTAAATTTGACCTGGAAAAAGCCCGCTGGATAAATCGCCAATACGTCCAGGCCCTGCCGCCCGAAGTGCTGGGGAGGGAACTTTGTCGCCAGGCCGTTAACCACGGGATTAACGCTGATCCGCAATACTGTCACAGGGTGGCCTCATTAGTGAAAGAAAGGCTTACCTTACTATCGGATTTGTGGAAAGAAAGCCATTTCTTTTTTAGCCGGCCAGGACCTCCCGATGCGCAATGGTTACAAGGGCGGTGGAATCCAGAAACAGCGGCGCTCTTGGATGCCTGCATAGACCGGTTGTCTGCCTTAGAACTTTTTGAAAGCCACCAAATAGAGGACACTATTTCCCAGATTCTCCGTGAAAAAAGCCTGAAACCGGCTGTGCTCCTACCACTTTTGCGTGTTTTGCTTACCGGTACGATGACAGGTCCAAGTGTGGCCGATTCCATGGCATTGTTGGGAAAAGAAGAAACCCTTCATCGGCTACGGACTTATCGTTTATGGAACATTCCAGTTTGACGGAAATTGCCCTACGTAATCTGCGTTTGCATATTCCGCTAGGCGTCTATCCTGAAGAGCAGGCTCTAGGAAGCGATGTAATTCTTAACGTACGTGCATGGTATGATGCCACGCTGGCTGCCACTACCGATAGGCTCAGTCACGCTGTGGATTATTTAAGACTCTGTGAGGTCCTCTGCGATGTGGCCTATCAAAACTGTGCGCTAGCTGAACATTTGGCAGAAAAAATTGTTATAAAAATATTAAGCGAGTTTGAAAAACTGCAGGCTGTGGAAGTGGAAGTTATAAAGTTATCTCCTCCCACAGCTTGTCCGCTTGAGGCCTTCTCTGTAAAACGCTATGTGCGCCGGTAAACTCTCCTCTCCAAATCGGCCTAACCACCGCTGCCCAGCCTGTGGACAATTGTTTTATTGCCATGAAAACGAGGGTTGCTGGTGCGATAAAATACCCCTCACCCGTTGGGTGCTTGCCATACTCCGCAGGCGTTACATTGGTTGCCTTTGTAAGAATTGCCTGCTCCGGCATAGCATTCAGCCTAATTGAAAACGGGTTCAGCATTTCTTCTGAGGAGGACTCTGATCAATAAGGGTCAAATAATAATCACCTTAATACACTAAAGCGGTGTTCAAATACCGTGGGCGTTTACCTTTGACCTGCATGATGCCGCACTTGGGATTTAAAACCCTATCGTGGGGGCTGATTTTTGGAACTATTGTGTCCTGCGGAAAGAGTCAGAAACCTCTTCCCACAGGTCAAAGGTCCGAGTGGCCTCATTCTTCATTAAGAGACACTGACAAGGCTCTTTTTCCATGGGATGATCAGCCGCGAGGTCGTCATGGTCTGCGGGTGGCGTTTTATAACGTTGAGAACCTATTCGATACTGAGGACGATCCCGGCAAGAAGGACGAAGAATTTTTACCTAGCGGCATGCGCAATTGGACGGAAAGCCGCTATCAAGCTAAGCTGAAGGCAATAGCGCGGGTGCTCATTGCGATTGGGGGATGGGAAGCTCCTGAAATTGTAGGATTGTGTGAAGTGGAAAACCGGCGCACCCTGGCCGATCTTATATCGCGAACTCCCCTACACCGTTTTGAATATGATTTTATCCATGAAGAATCTCCTGACCAGAGAGGGGTGGATGTGGCCCTGTTGTATAGGCCTGATAAATTCAGACCTTTCCATCATCGGGCTCTGCGGTTGCGCTTCCCTTTTGATACCACAGCCCGTACACGGGACATCCTCCTTGTGAGTGGTAAAATCCTTAATCGGGACACTTTGCATGTATTTGTGAATCATTGGCCGAGCAAATTTGGAGGGGCCAAAGAAACGGAACCTCGACGGCGCTACGCGGCCCGCGTGGTTCGGCAGGCCTGTGATAGCCTGCTTCGGTTGAATTCAAAAGCCAAAATCCTAATCATGGGCGATCTGAATGATGAACATTTTGAACCCAGCATCCGTGAAGATTTGCGCGCTCTACCGCCTTCTGAGGTCAGCCAGCCAGGGGATTTGTATAATCTGGCAGCTCTCGTACGCGAAGGTGGTAGCCATAAATTCCAGCAGTACTGGCATCTTATTGACCAGATGATTGTTTCCGCCGGCTTATGGGAAAATGCACAGGGTTTTGTGGTCAAAGACCAGCGGATGCACATTTTTTCGGCCCCTTTTCTGCTAGTGCCCGATGAGAATAACCTGGGTTTTAAACCCAACCGTACTTTTGAAGGGATGCGATATAACGGGGGCTTTGCAGATCACTTACCCGTCTTTTTGGATCTGGTGAATACCACCTCCCCATGACCACACTCACTTTCCGGGGGGCCGCCCGGACGGTGACGGGTTCGCGCCACCTTTTGGAACTTCCGGATGGTCGCCGCATATTAATGGATTGTGGCCTTTTCCAAGGATCCTCTGAATACCTTCATTTGAACAGTCATTTCGGTTTTGCTCCCCATTCCATTAATGCTCTTTTACTCACACATGCTCATATTGATCACTGCGGCCTGATCCCACGATTGTGCCGAGAAGGCTTTGCAGGACCAATATTTTGTACGCCCGCTACCCGGGAACTCACTCGTCTGATGCTATACGATGCTGCCCACATTCAGGAAGAAGACATCCGCCATATCAATAAGCTGCGATTAAAACAAGGTGTAGGTGCGGCTGAACCTCTTTACACCTCAGGGGATGTTACCCGATGCTTGAAGCAATTTCAGACGGTGCCTTTCGGGGAAAAGTTTGAACCCCTGCCTGGGGTAGAATGCTTATTTACGGTGGCCGGTCATATCCTGGGCAGTGCTGTCATAAACCTGATTTTCCAGGATTCCAAAGGACAGCCAATACGACTTTGTTACACAGGTGACCTGGGGCGATATAATGATCCGATCATGCTGGCTCCCGGCCAGCCTATGCCTGCTGATTATGTTATTTGTGAATCTACCTACGGCGATAGACTGCATGATGAAGACGCCGACACAGCCTCGGAACTGCTTAGTGAAATAGAATATACATGCCTTACAAAGAAAGGCGTCTTGGTAATACCAGCCTTTAGTGTGGGCCGAACCCAAGGATTGTTGTATCATCTTAATAGCCTTTACAATAAAGGAAAATTGCCCTCTGTGGATATATTTGTGGATAGTCCTTTGGCCCGTGAAGCCACCCAAGTTGTGCGCCGATTTCCAGAACTCTACAATGAGCGCTTGCGTAAAGAACTAGAAAAGGATGCTGACTTATTCGGCTTTCCGGGACTTTTTTTCGTGGAGACCCACGAAGAATCTCAAAAACTTAATGAACGGAAACATCCTTTTGTAGTGATTGCAGGTTCCGGTATGGCTGATGCGGGCCGCGTGAAGCATCACATTATGCACCGGATCGACGATCGAAAGAACACCATACTGATTACCGGCTATGCAGAACCGGAAACTCTGGCCGGACGCCTAAAGAGCGGGGCCAAAGAGGTGCGCATTTTTGGCAACGAATTTCCGGTGCGTTGCGAAGTGCACACCTTGCGCTCAATGAGCGCCCATGGCGATGCACATGATCTGCTGCGTTTTCTCACCGCTTTTGAACCGAAAAAGCTAAGAAGACTTTTTTTGGTCCATGGAAACTATGAAAGTCAACTTTATTTTGCCGACCTGTGCAGAGCAAAAGGTTACACCAGCGTGGATATACCCAGCCTCGGTGCTGTGAGGAGCCTGGAATAAAATATAGTAGCTATCGAAATTCAAAATTCTGCAAAATTCCTCTACCGCTTAAAGGATGATTTTGAGGGGATGGGAATTCTCACATTGTTCTATGGGAGGGTAGGTTCGGCTACATCAAAGAACAATTTGAACAGAATCGGAATTTCATTTGCCCATGATTAGGTCAGCGGCTTTTTCTGCAATCATCACGGTAGGGGCGTGCGTATTTCCGGCGGTAATGGTAGGCATGACAGAAGCATCGGCTACCCTTAGGTTAAGCACTCCGTGTACCTGCAATTCTGGATTAACTACCGATGAGCGTGTATCGCATCCCATGGCGCAGGTGGAAGTGGGATGGTACAACAGCTCGGTAAAATTCCGAATGTGATTTATTAAATCGGTCTCACTGTCAAAACGATTTGGAAGAGGGTTATGCCCGGACGCTATCTGAAGGAAAGGAGAAGAATGCAGAATCTCCGAAGCCTTCAGCAATCCCTTGGCAAATACGGAAAGATCTTCTTGCTCTGAAAAAATCCGCGGGTCAATCAAGGGAGGCCCTTCTGGATTTTGAGGATTCAGGCGAACTTGTCCGCGGCTTTTGGGTTGAATAAGGATGGCACAAAGGGAAACCCCCGGTCGTCGGGAGCGAATAAAACCGTGATCCACAAAGTGGGCTGGTACAAAATGGAACTGAATGTCGGGTTGGGGAAGTGAAGGACTAGAACGCCAGAATCCGCTGGCTTCCGCTGCATTGGAGGTAAAGAGACTATGGCGTCTGTCCACATACCACTGAATGATATTCCACACAGTTTCTGCCTGGTCGTAGGTGTCTTGTGTGGTTACGCCCATCGTTAGAGGAAGGAAAGGATGGTCCTGAAGGTTTTTTCCTACGGCAGGCAAATCTACCAGGGGCTTTATGCCACATTTTTCCAGTTCATCCGGAGCCCCGATACCTGAACGCATCAAAAGTACCGGGGACTCAAATGTTCCAGCACACACAACCACCTCCCTGCGCGCTCCAACGAAAAATTCATGGCCTTGCTTCCGTGCCCAAACCCCCTCTACCACATTCTTCTGGGCATTCAGCTTCAACTTTAGGGCTTTGCATCGTATGAAGAGGTTAAAAAGAGGATTTTCAAGCACAGGTTTAAGGAAGGCTAAGGCGGGGGAGTGCCTTTCCCCGTTGATTTGATTAACCTGATGAAGCCCAGCGCCTTCGTTTTCTGGTTCATTTAAATCGTCTCTTATGGCAAACCCACATGAGGCCATGGCATCCAAGAAGCGAAAACTTAAATAATGGGGGCGCAAAAGGTCGGCAATGTTCCATATACCTTGCGTGCCGTGGTAAGGTTCTCCATAGCGTTCGTTTTTTTCAGTTTTTTTGAAATAAGGCAACAGCTGCTCATATGCCCATCCGGTACACCCCATGGCGGCCCAATTGTCATAAACAGCTTGGTGGCCTCGTATGTAAATCATGGCATTGATGCTACCTGATCCGCCCAGAACCTTTCCCCGAGGTAGGAAAAGCCGGCGACCATTCAGGGCATCCTGAGGCTCAGAAAAATAGGCATAATCCCTACGTGTCTTATAAAGCTGTGTGAAAGCGGCTGGAATGCGAATACGTTGATCCCACCAACCCGCACCTCCATATTCCAACAAAGCCACAGTGCCACAACCATTCTCCACCAGACGCCGCGCTATCAGACATCCAGCGGAGCCGCCACCAATAATCACATAGTCAAATTCCAGATATTCCTGCCTCAAGCGGTCAGGTCATTGAGGAGGCTCAGGATACCCTCTTCTTTTCCCGTGGCTTCCCCCCGAATCAATTGGCCATTTTTGAAGATCGCAAAGTAAGGTAGGTTATCCACACCTGCAGTGTGGCGGGCTTCTGGATTATACTCAGCATCCACCTCTAAAAATTTTATTCCCGCAAATCTGGGATCCTCGGAAAGCCTGGCAAACTTGGGACCTATAAGCCTACAGGTGCCGCACCAGGAGGCGAAAAACTTCACAATCACCTGAGGATGTAAGCGCAACAGCTCAGAAAAATTAGAATCATTCGCAGATATTACACCCATGTTTTCAAAACTACAAATTTAAGCTTTTAGTTTTAGCATTTAAAATGTGTCAAAATTGCACAATTATCGTTTATTTTAAGACAAAATTTCATGGTTTGGATAAACCAATAACAATATTTTTCATGGGCTCAGTTTTTGAGATGTAGTGGTAAAAGCTTATTATGAACCTGGATAAATTCACCACAAGGGCCCAGGAAGCGGTGCTTGGAGCACAGACCATGGCTGCTTCCATGGATCATCAAAGCGTTGATACCCTCCATTTGCTGAAAGCCCTCCTGGAGGCAGAGAACGGCACCCCCCTTTCCCTTTTACAAAAAGCAGGGGTGAATGTACGTCTCCTTCAGGATAAATTGAATGCGGAACTGAAAAAAATACCAAAAGTTCAAGGCGGAAGTCAATATGCTTCCCAAGGACTCAACCGAGCTCTGGGCAAATCCATTGACATAGCAAAAAATTTGGGCGATGATTACGTAACGCAGGAGGCCCTTTTGTTAGCCATCCTGGAAGGCACCGACAATGCCGCCTCCCTATTAAAAGAAATGGGTGGCAATGCCAAGGATCTTCTAAAAGCCGTTCATGATATACGGAAAGGCTCTCGCGTCACCGCGGCATCTGCTGAAGACACCTACGATGCGTTGAACAAATTTGCCCGCAACCTTAACGAAGCTGCCCGAACCGGTAAACTGGATCCCGTCATCGGACGGGATGAGGAAATCCGTCGGGTGCTACACATTCTTTCGCGGCGTACCAAAAACAACCCTGTCCTCGTGGGCGAACCTGGTGTGGGTAAAACAGCAATTGCTGAAGGGCTCGCATTCCGTATTGTTAATGGTGATGTACCTGAAAACCTAAAAGATAAAGTGGTTTATGCCTTGGATATGGGAGCCCTCATTGCTGGTGCCAAGTATAAAGGGGAATTTGAAGAGCGCCTAAAAGCTGTAGTCAAGGAAGTGCAGAATTCCGATGGTCGGATCATTCTGTTTATAGATGAAATCCATACGCTGGTCGGAGCGGGCGGAGGACAGGGTGCCATGGACGCTGCCAACATTTTAAAACCAGCACTGGCGCGGGGGGAATTGCGCGCTATTGGAGCCACAACGCTAAATGAATACCAGAAATATTTTGAAAACGATAAGGCTTTGGAGCGTCGGTTCCAGAAGGTAATGGTGGACGAACCTTCCGAAGAAGACGCCATAAGCATCCTTAGGGGAATTAAGGACCGCTACGAAATGCACCACAAAGTGCGCATTCTTGACGAGGCTGTGGTGGCGGCTGTGGAACTATCTCAACGGTATATCACTGATCGCTTCCTGCCCGATAAAGCAATTGATCTTATTGATGAAGCGGCAGCTCGCCTGCGTCTTCAAATCAATTCCAAGCCCGAAAAACTGGATGAATTGGAGCGCCGGATTCTCCAACTAGAAATTGAGCGGGAAGCTCTTAAACGCGAAAACAATGAAGAACGGGTGCGGGAGATTTCCGAAGAATTAGCAAAACTTCAGGAAGAAAAAAATGCCTTATCGGCCCGCTGGCAGGCCGAAAAGGACCTGGCTGAAAATATTCAGCGCTGCAAGGCCGACATTGAAAACCTTAAATTAGCCGCTGAACAAGCCGAACGAGAAGGAGACTTTGGACGTGTAGCCGAAATACGCTACGGAAAAATCCGTGAAAAGGAGCTGGAATTAAACAATTTGCGTCAACGCTTGCAGGAGTTCCAGAAGGACAGCCCGCTAATAAAGGAAGAAGTGACAGCGGAGGATATCGCAGACATTGTATCGCGCTGGACGGGTATTCCTGTTAGCAAAATGCTGCAAAGCGAAAGGGAAAAGCTCCTGAACCTGGAAAACGAACTCCATCGGCGTGTGATAGGCCAGGACGAAGCCATTGCGGCCGTAGCCGATGCAGTGCGGCGTAACCGCGCCGGCCTTCAGGATCCCCGCAGGCCTATCGGATCCTTCATTTTCCTAGGTACCACGGGAGTAGGTAAAACAGAATTGGCTAAAGCCTTAGCCGAATTCCTGTTTGATAATGAAAATAACATGACCCGTATTGACATGAGCGAATACCAAGAGAAGCACAGTGTGAGCCGCTTGGTAGGCGCTCCGCCAGGCTACGTGGGCTACGATGAAGGAGGTCAACTCACGGAAGCCGTACGTCGCAAACCCTATAGCGTAGTGCTTCTGGACGAAATTGAAAAAGCCCACCCCGATGTATTCAATATTCTTCTGCAGGTGCTGGACGAAGGGCGCCTTACGGACAATAAGGGTCGGACTGCAAACTTTAAAAATACTATCATCATTCTTACTTCCAACCTGGGAAGCGACCTCATCCGCGACAACTTTGAACACCTCACCGAAGCCAATCGCGAGCAAGTGATTGAGAGCACCCGTGCCCAGGTGATGAGCCTCTTGCGAAGCACCATGCGCCCTGAGTTCCTGAACCGGATAGATGAGATTGTCATGTTCCTGCCGCTTACGCGTGAAGATGTCAGAGAAATAGCCCGCTTGCAATTCAAGCGCATTCAGGAAACTTTACTTAAAAACAATGGAGTCCGCCTAGAAGTATCGGATTTTGCTCTGGATTATATCTGCGAGCTAGGATACGATCCCCAGTTTGGTGCCCGACCTCTTAAGCGAGTCATCCAGAAGAAAGTCCTGAACGAACTGTCTAAAATGATCCTAGCTGAAAAGGTGGACCGCCATAAAACGATACTTTTGGATTACATGGGTGATGATCAACTGGTGTTTCGCAACATAGAATCATCTGAGGAGGCTGAGGTCCAGGAGGCTGAAGTGGTGGAATAAACTCAGGACCGTTTTTGAACGTTTATACCATATGTGCGTTATCACTTTCTCGTTCACACAATATTTGCTTTTCAAAATTTAGTGGGATGTGCTCACTTCAGTATAGATAATCAGCCATCTCCAGCCATGAAGGAGGAAATCAGTCCCATCCACCTAAGCGAAGAAGAATGGCGTCGCAGGCTTAATGCCGAACAATACCATATCCTTCGTGAGAAAGGTACCGAACGTCCTTTTACAGGCCGCTACTACCTCCATAACGAAAAGGGCGTCTATTGTTGTGCGGGCTGCGGGTTGGAACTATTTACCCATGAAATGAAATTCCATAGCCCCTGTGGTTGGCCAAGTTTTGACAGAGAAATTCCAGGAGGCCGTATACTTAAAAAACCTGATTATTCTTACGGAATGGTGCGTACAGAAATTCTTTGCGCCCGGTGCGGTGGCCACCTGGGGCACATTTTTGAAGACGGCCCCACCGAAACCGGCCTGCGCTACTGCGTCAATTCCCTCTCCCTGGCGTTTAAGAAAAAAGATTAATTCAACACATACCCTATTTTAATTCACAATTGGTGATAAGCTGACCATCCAGAGTTACATCGTTGGCATTGCAAATATCCCGGGCCTCTTTTTTCGTTTTCCCGGAAATAACAGTGGTAGTTGTGACCACTGTTCCTCCTCCTAGGTCAGTCCGACACTCGCATGTCCAGTCCTTCTTACAGGAGAAAAGGAGCGTAGCAAGCATCACAATGGACAGAGATGTGAGGTGTAACTTTTTTGTTCTCATAGTGAGTAAATTAATTTTTCAGAGCAAATAAAGGAAAAAATTTCAAGGAAACTAAGTCCGGATATTTTGGTGAAATATCTCCCGTGCACCTCCCTACCCCTCAAGCAAAAATTTGGTGTTTTGTCTTCAGGAAACCCTTGAAATGTACCTTGGGAAAGGAGTGAACCTCAAAGAAACGTTCTACAAAGTAAGCCCCCCGTTTTCCCAACATTTTCATTGGAAGTTTAACAATTAATTTTTTTCGCTTAGAAGGAATTTACTTTATTTACTTTATTCCACAATCCCTACTCTGAAAAATGAAAATAATTCCCATAACGAGGGTGGGAACGGAATGCTTTTAATGAGGTTTAAGGGACGGTCGCCACATTATTCGGGCATCCGGAATAGGGAATCATCTTTTACATTATTGAATTCCACTTGCTCAAATTGAAGTACTGATACCACATTGCCCTTTACTTTATATTCCATTTTAAAAGGCAAAATTTTACTATCCACCTGGCGGAAATCACTAAAAATTTTTTCCACTTCCTCACCTTCTCTGATGGATATTTCCTTGAGGGGAAGACCAAGTTCCTTATCAATAAAATAGCGGGTAATGGTGCCGTCCTTTTCGGTCAGTTCCACAACATAAGTGTCCAATCCATCTAATTTCGCCGGGTCCAGGAGCTTTATGGTGCTGCCGTTTTCCTTGAAAAACATTAAAGCATCGTCAAAGGAGGCGTTATGCTTCATTTCTTTAGCTTGTTCGGGGCTCATAGGCTGGGGCTTATCGCTGCCTGTGAAAGGATTGATGGTCCAACCTCTGTCGCCCGCGAACACCTGTTTAATTTTTTTGCCCATAAATTCCATCTCCTGATAAAAAAAATTGGGTCTTTTGGAATGAATAACCACGGGAAAAGTCATTCCTTGTACTTCCACTTTACCTTTAAAGGATAGGGATTCTACCTTTTTCCATGCATCCGCTCCGCCTAACGCATTGCTGTAAAATTTTACCACTTCTTCGGCTGTTTGGGCCCTAAGCGAGGCTGAAAATACAGCGAAAATCAATAAGGTTTTTTTCATTAATATAATCACTAAATTTTTTTATTATGATTACTTTTTAGAAAATAAATTATTGATTTTTTCTTGGTATCTAAGAAATTCAGGATTAGTAATAAGCAAATCACGTTCTGAAGCAGGTGTACTATTTAGTAAATTCTGAAAACTTTTCCAGAATTCCTCTTCCTTACCGAGGCGGGCTAAAGCAATAGTTTTTAGATACAGGTTGTGATGTGCTGATTTATCGGGCAAGTATTCTATTATATTAAGACACCCTCCTGGATTTCCGTTTAATAGTTGTGCCAAAGCCGTGTTGAAGGAAGTTACATCACTTCCCATTCTGACGGCCTCCGAATATTTCCCTTTTCTAAGCAGGTAGGGTATCAATGCATCTGCGGCTGCAGGTGTTTCTGATTTTTTTAAGTATTCTACACCGAGTTCCTGTTCTCCTTTTGCCAAAAAAATCATCCCTAAGTTGGTGAGCACGGTCTTCTCACGAGGTGCTAACTTTTCTGCTTTGCGGAAAAATTCCTCAGCCTGGTCAAGCGTTCCTTTTTGTGCCAAGAACACGCCGGCATTATTATATGGTCTCCAATCATCCGGAAATTTTTCCTGAAGGGCTTCCAGCACTTTGAGTCGCTGCGAAAGGTCGGTGAGCAATTGGTTGCTTGTAAAAAGACCCTCCTCTAAAGTGAGCCCCGCAGGATTAAAGGTTGCCAGTTGTTTTAGTTCTTCGTGAGAGCGGGGTTTTAATTCCACCGTGGTGAGGACTTCAGCCCTGCGCAAAGGAGCCAAAAGCTGGGTCTCTAGTTCTTGGTCTAAAACGGGTGAAATGGCGGACAGCTTTTCCCTGAGAACTATACGATTTACACCACTCTCTACAAGATTTTTAATTTTATCTTTTTCCAGTAGGGTTTTTTCCGTGAGTTTTTTGTGAAAACCTTCAAGGTCGCGTCCTTTCCCTTTTTTTTGTAGCTGGACTGGTTTTGGTGAAGATACACCGGCTGGTGCAATTCTCTTTAATTCCGGTAAGACAATTTTTTCCAGACTGTTAGCCCTGGCCTCAGAGAGTATCTGATTGAAGGCTTCAGGACCTTCGGGGGAAGCGTATCCAACTATTTCCATATTTTTGAAGGTAGCCCCTTCCCGTGCATATCTTTCTACAAATCCTTTAAATCCTTCCAAATCAGGACCTTCAAGTTCAGAGGGGCGTATCTCAGCACTGTTGAAGGGAAAATAAATGGTGGTGCTATGTATTTTCTGGACAGGGCCTAGCTTATCAGCACCCACAATATAGGAAATTGTGGGCCTGGCCATAAGAGGAGTGGTTATTGTGCCAAAAGCTAATGTTTCCTCGGGTACAAGATTTTTCTTTGTTTTACCGAGTTTAGATGCCGAAACTTTTACTTTTAGCTTGACTCTCTCTAATGCAGGTTCATAAGGAAGAGCATCGGTATAGAGGACTTCTCCGCCCTCGGGTTTAAGCACGGCCCCCATTTTAGAGGATGCTTTCGGACCGCGCAAGGCTAAGGGTTTAAGGTTGCGGGAACCCTGATTAGTTTCAAGGTAAGGCGTCACAATGACTTCGGCGCGGGGGGGTATCACTCTGGCCGGATATTGCACCCGAAGCGTCACGCGCACAGAATCGTTAAAAAATTCCAATGGTGAGGGCTGCACAGAGTACTGAAATTTTTCCAAATGATAGCCCGCACAACCAGAAAATAAAATAATGAATATGAAAAATTTAGTTAAAAAAAAGATCGCACGAAAAGGCAAAAAATAGCGGGTTGTCATCGTTGGAAAAGGAAAGACAAATGTACAATTATTGTGAGGAATTTGCATTACATTTGCAGCCTACTTTTAAATTGATTTGGCTATGAAAAAATTGATATGCCTTTTAATATTTACTTTTTTCTTGTCAGAGGGGTTTGTGATGGATAAGCCCACGGGGCTTCGCAGTTTTGATATTATGGGTGTCTGGCAGGATGAGCACGGTGAATTTAAGGTGCGCATTGAACCCAACGGTCCCTATTATATAGGAAAAATTGTCTGGCTTAAACACGGTCTGGACACAAAGGGAAATCCCAAAAAAGACGAACTCAATCCTGACCCGGCTCTTCGTCATCGTACCTACATCGGACTTCCTGTGATCACGGGTCTGACCTTTGACGGTGAGCGTTGGACAGGTGGCAAGCTTTATGATGTAGAGTCCGGGAGGACCTATGATTGTTACGTTAGTCTGATCACTATGAATCGGGCAGAAGTGAGGGCCTTCATAGGTTTTCCTTTTTTAGGGCGCTCCCTGTTTTTTGATAGGGTCTTCCAATAATTTTTTGTCGCATTTTTAGTATTCCCCCGCATGAAGCGGATTATTTTCATGATAGGGTCGCCCAATCAGACCCTTCAAATGTATAAAATTTATCAATATCTCAAAGACAAATACGATTGCTACTTCACACAGTTTTACAGTAGTAACAGGGCGTTTCCCTGGGTGTGTGAGATGGGGTTGTTAGATAATACTATTGCTTCAGGGCGTTTTAAGGCTTTGGCGGATAAATTTTTGGAAGATCATAATCTCAAAAATGACTACCGCACCCGACGTTACAACCACACATATGACTTAGCAGTGGTCTGCACGGACATGCTTGTGCCCAAAGAGTTTCGCCGCTGTAAGACAGTGTGGGTGCAGGAAGGTATGACGGATCCCTTGTACTGGTGGGCCCATGTGGTACGCAAGTTGGGTTTACCGGGATATTGGGCTTTTAACACGAGCCTGAACGGCGCTTCCGACATATGCGATGTGTATTGTGCAGCCTCGGAGGGATATGCTCGTCAGTTTGCCCGGCTGGGCACCCGCCGGGAAAAGATTGTAGTAACTGGTATCCCCAATTACGATAACGCCGTCGCAGCCATGCATAATGATTTTCCTTTGCGGGATTATGTCCTCGTTTGTAGTTCTGATTTACGGGAGACGGGACGTTTTCACAACCGGAAAAAGTTTATTCGTCAATGCTTGGAAATAGCCGCAGGGAGGCCATTGGTGTGGAAATTGCACCCCAACGAAAAATGGGACCGTGCCGTACGCGAGATTCGTGAAGTGGCTGGTCCCGATGTCCCCGTTTTTTTGGACGGGCCGACGGAGGCCATGATAGCCAACTGCTGCGAGCTCATTACACAATATTCTACGGTGGTGTATTTGGGCCTGGCGATGGGTAAAAAGTGTCATTCCTATTTTCCCCTTCAGGATTTACGAGAAAAGATGCCCATCCAGACTGGGGGACGCTCCGCGCAAATAATTGCTGAATTATGCGAGGCTTTCGTAGAATTTGACGGACCGCGCGAGGTATTTTGGCGGGAGGTATTGCCCCGATTTAATTACCATGCCCATGTCGTGAAAGAGAACTAGGACATTCGCTGGCGCACAGTTTCAAAAAGGGCGATAGCTGCAGCATGCGATACGTTAAGGGAGGCAAATCCCCCAGGCATAGGTATTTGAAGCACAACACTAGATTGTTTCAAGGCAGTCGGAGATAAGCCTTTTTCCTCATCGCCTACGATAAAACATGTAGGTCCGGTAAAATCTTCCTGGAATAAGTTTTTGGATCCCTTCTCGCTTAAGGCTATCGTTCGCAAACCACAATTGTGAAGTTTCCTTATACCTTCCGAAATGGAAAGCACACGGTGCACTCTGAGGTGGAGAAGTGCGCCTGCACTCACTTTGACACTGTCATGATGAAGGGCGGCCGTGTGATGACCTGTAACAATAATTCCGTGGGCTCCTGCACATAAAGCACTTCGCGCTATACTCCCAAGATTCCGCACATCTGTGACGCCATCCAGCATTATCAAAAGAGGCACTTGTCCACTTTCAAAGACTTGGGCTATCGTGGATTCTAGATCGGCAAATTCAACGGCTGCTAGAGAAGCTACAACTCCCTGAGAATGAGCAATTCCCAACCTTTTGAACTTGGATTCGGGAACTTGCCGTACCGGAACAGATTGTTTGCGGCATAATTGTAGGATTTCACGTGTGTGGGGCCCGGAAAGTCCCTTACATAAATACACTTTATCTACGGGAATACCGGCTTTCAGCGCCTCTATGACGGGATGAATGCCCCCTATCAATTGGTTCTTGGGCTTTTGACGCGGAGTATCTGTATTAGCACTCTTCATTAGTCTTTTTCAAAAAGAGCAGTTCCGATGCGAACCATCGTGGCTCCGGCTTCAAGGGCCAAAGGCCAGTCGCTGGACATTCCCATGGAGAGCTCCCGGAATTCGGGGTTTTCATAAAAATAAACCTCTTTCAATTCCTGCCACAAGGAACGGAGCGAGCGAAACTCCGAAAGGACCAAGTCCTTCTCAGGGGTGTTAGTGGCCATGCCCATAAGACCGCAAAATATCAGATGAGGCCATTGGGAGGGGGGGCGCCTATCTAGCAGCTCTTTGAGTTCCTGTGCGGCGAAGCCGTATTTTGACTCTTCTCTTGCAATGTGAATTTGCAGTAAAATGCGCTGTTGGCTTCCTGATTTACGGAGTTGGTGTTCTAAAGCATCCAAAAGTTTCTCGCTATCAACCGAATGGATTAAAAACACCTTTCCAGCCACATATTTCACCTTATTGGTTTGCAGGTGACCTATGAGATGCCAACGGATGTCATCCGGCAGGACAGGTATTTTAGCCATCAGTTCCTGCACGCGGTTTTCTCCAAAGTCTCTGTGCCCCGCTTTATACAGATTGAGAATATCCTCGGGGGGGCGGCCTTTGGTGACGGCCACCAAGCGCACATTCCGAGGCAAGGCCGCACTGATTCGCTGAAAACCTGGAAACATGGCCTCAAAAGTAGCCCCTGCAAGGGTTGGGTCTTTATGCCCTACATTTGGCCTCTCCTGAGCAAATGCTGAAATTGCAGAGACCCTTGGTTTTTATGAATGTGGAAGCCACAGGTCCCAATATTTACAAGGATCGGATTGTGGAGGTGGGTTTGCTAAAAGTGTGGCCTGAAGGAAAACGGGAGATGTGGGCGTCCCTAGTTAATCCTCAGGTTCCCATCTCTCCGGAGGTAGTGGCCGTTCATGGTATCCGAAACGAAGACGTGGCCCACGCGCCATTGTTTTCCCACCTGGCCCAGGAAATTCTTAATTTTATTGAGGGATGTGATCTTTCAGGATTTAATATCCTACGCTTTGATATTCCGTTGCTTCACGAAGATTTTTGCGCTCCGGCATTCACTGGGAGATGGGCGGGGTACGGATCGTGGACAGCATGATGATTTTTCACAAGATGGAAGAGCGCACCCTGGGCGCAGCTTTGCAATTTTACTGTGGGGAAGAGCAGAGACAACCCCACAGGGCTTTGGCGGACGCTGAGGCCGCCGGTCGCGTGCTGGAGGCCCAATTAAAAAAATACCCTCATCTCTTATGCGAGGTGGATTTTCTAGCCGAATTCAGCACGGTTATATTACCTCCAGATTGGGAAGGCAAATTGGAATGGGGCCTGGACGGCGAGGCCTATTTCCGTTTTGGCAAACATAAGGGCAAATCTGTCCGGGCGGCCTTTCTGGAGGAACCCAGTTACTACTATTGGATGATGAAAAAGGATTTCTTACTTTCCACAAAGGAATTTATCACCCGTATCTTCTACTCTCTCTATTCCCACAAAAAGCCAGTACCGTGAAGATTATATGCATTGGCCGAAATTATTCCGAACATGCCCGGGAAATGGCCGCCGAGTTGCCGCAAGAGCCGGTTTTTTTCCTCAAGCCCGATACAGCCCTATTGAGAACAAACAGACCTTTTTATATTCCGGACTTTACGCAGGAAGTTCACTATGAAGGTGAATTAGTATTCCGTATCTGCAAAAATGGAAAACATATACCGGAGCGTTTGGCCCTTTCTTATGTGGATGCGGTAGCGGTTGGTGTGGATTTTACTGCCCGTGACGTGCAAAACGAGTTGAAACGCAAGGGTCTGCCATGGGAAAAAGCCAAAGCCTTTGATGGCTCAGCTGCCTGCGGGCACTTTTTTATGTTGTCAGATTTTGGAAATCTCTTGGACCTAAATTTGGAGCTACGCCTCAACGGCCAAGTTAAACAAAAAGCTGCCACCAGGGAAATGCTATTCCCCGTGTCCTATCTGATTGGCTATGTGTCGCGCTTTATTACTTTACGACAGGGCGATTTACTCTACACTGGCACTCCTGCTGGCGTCGGGCCTGTGGCCATAGGTGATGAGATTACAGGTTTTATTAATGGTAGACTGAGTTTACGTATGAAAATAAAATAAAATAAGCTTTTTAGAAGGTAAGACTTTTGGTCCTAATGTTCCGTTTTATTATAGCTAATACTAAAAGAAATTTTTCAAAAAATCAGATTTTAAGGGGAATAACCACTTTTGATTTCTTCATGTTTCTCCTTTAGGTCTCTCCGTAACAGCATAGCAGAAGCCAAGGCCATCAGGTGGTTTTTATGTTTTATAGGCAGATCTTTACGAAGCCATACACGCCCCTCATTGACCGCACTTACGCCCATCACTATTTTTTCCGTGTCCGCATCATACACTTCAAAACCCACCACCCGTCCGGTAAATACAGGCTTAGTGCCTTTTAAATTGTGAACACTTGTCACTCCCACGATGGCAAACTTCTTACCCTGGGCTAAGAGGTATCCCTCGCTGCCTTGGCCGGGCAGCATAATAAACCGAGGTTCCCCTATTGAAAAGAAACTATCGCCCCATTTCAAAGTATCGGATGGATAGATTTGTCCAAAGAAGAAATTCTGGTATTTGTCCGGAGGCATCAGGTTAAGAAAAAGAGGGGGAATACCTGGCCCAAAAAGCGGAAAATCCGTCTCTTTAATACGGGTCGTGCAAAAAACCTCAGCTCGGAAAGTATCGGGTGATTCAGGAAAATGTGCCAACACGCGGAATCTGAATTTTTCTTTCGCTCCCGAAAAAGCCACAATGAAACGCAGGTTGTAAGCTGTTGTCCAAGAGCGGCTGATTTCAGAAACTACCACGTCTTTATCGTAAGGCATCGCCCTAGAAAAGGGCCATGCTTGCCGGCGAGAAGGTTGATAGACTTCGTAGTCCGAGAGATTTCCCAGCCTAAGCCAGGCGTGTTGCGTCTTGCAGGAGAATAAGGTGAGAGCTACAAGTGATGATGTATAATAAAGAATTATTTTTATGAATGTATTCATTACATATAATCTTTTCAGATTTTTCTAATCCACGAAGTTTTAAACATAAAAATTTTTGTTTTGTTTCATTAGAAAAAAAAAGTAGGGTTTAAATATCAGATTAAATGTCGTTTAAAATCATCATCAAAAGGTTTGATAAATTATCATGGGGTGAAAATATTTATTTAGCAAAATAAAAACTGTTCGGAAATTATTTTAATTTTCATTTTGATAAATATTTAAAAATTTTAGCGAATGGCTACGAAGCGGGAGAGCCAACCGGCGACATCCTGAAGTACCTGTTCCTTTTCGGGTTCATTATGAAGTTCATGGTAGAGGCCTTCATATCGGAAAAAAGAGACTTTTTCTCCCGCTTTGCGGGCAAATGTCTCAGAGGCTTGCCAGGATGTGAGCCGGTCGCCGGTACCGTGAAGGAGCAGGGCAGGCACGGTAATGGTATCCGCGTGGTGGAGGGCCCATTCGCCAGCTTCGTGAACCGCCGCGAAAAAGGAGGCGGTAATTACATCGTGCACCAGAGGGTCGTTTTCATAAGCCTGAACGACTTTTTCATCCCGGCTGATGGCCGCTGTTTCCAGTCCGGTTCTTTGCGACAGAGCGGGATAGATGCCGGCTGCCATTTTACCCAAAGCCACCTTCCAGGCTGGTGGCTTAAAAGCCAGGCGCAGGTAAGGCGCAGAAGCCACTACAGCCACCACCCGATCATCCTGATGGCGCAACACATAATTGAGAGTCAGATTACCTCCCATACTGTGGCCGTATAGAAAAACAGGCATACCTGGGAAGAGGTCACCACTCGTTTTTATGTACAGAGCCATGTCCCTCATGAGGGCCTGATAGGAGGGAGTGTGCCCCCTTTGACCTTCACTACGTCCATGTCCCCTATGGTCGGGTACCAAAACATGGAAACCTTTTTGGAGGAAATAATTGGCTACATGGCCATACCGTCCTCCGTGTTCTCCCATCCCATGGATGATCAAAAGAACGGGGGATACCTTTTCGCTATTTTCATATAAAGAAGCAAAAAGGCACAATCCATCATCGGTTCTGAAAGCGATTTCATCCATAACCGAAAATTATAGATTCACCAGTTTATAAAAGCTTTATTAAAAATATCTTGGGTTAATTGCTCCACAATGACGGACATGAGTTGAGGCTCCACCACACCCAGACTTTGGGTAGCATCAAAATCTGCAAATCGCGAAAAGGTGGCCTGGAAGTTGTTTTTCTCGTCGGGCACGCAGACGAATGATACTTGAATAGTTACCGTGAGCCTGTTTTGGGATAGGGTTTCGTTTCCTTGTACCGCCACGGGAGTTACTGAATACCCTATGACGGCTCCTTCAAACCGGAGGTCGCTGTTTTGGTCGCCAAGGCGCAGGCGGGTTTCCCGGATAAATTTATCCCGCAAAGCTTCGGTGAGGATCTGGGAAAAAGCCGGATTAGCCAGAGGAGCTTTATTGGAAAAAAAACCGACGTACACTGTACTGGCCTGAGGCGGTATGCTCTGACCACTGAGGGTCACTCGCACCTTACAGGCTGCCGGCAGGATAAGGACTAAAAGGAAAACTGCCAGCGGGCCCTCAGCCACTCTCATGCCTTGATATCATATTCTTTTATTTTCCGGTAGAGGGTCCGTTCGGAAATTCCCAGTTCCTGGGCAGCCCGACGTCTGTGGCCCTGATATTTCTGGAGGGCTTTTTCGATGAGGTCACGCTCTTTTTGGACTAAAGACAAGGACTCCTCTGTACGGATTGTCTCGCTATGTGGGATGGGTGCCGGGGTGGACGTAGCCTGGCTGTGTGGGGGGGCAGAGACCACTATTCCTCTGTTGGCCGCTACCGCTGCCAGATCGCTGAAGGTGGTGCTGCTCTGAAGGAGACCCAATACGATTTTTTTGAGGTCATTAATGTCGCGGCGCATCTCAAAGATGAGCCGGATAATGTGCTCCGGGTCATTTAATAGAGGCTCTTCACCAGGACGCGCGGCTGAAGCAAGTACAGGCAGTGTGTCGGCTGTGACTTCGGGCAAATACCGGCGAACCGTATCGGCGTCAATCAACCTGTTTTTCTCCAGAATAGAAATTTGTTCAGTAAAGTTTTTTAATTGACGAATGTTTCCCGGCCAGCGGTATTTCAGCAACACTTCCATAGCCTCCTCAGTGAAGCGTACCGGAGGAATATGGTATTGTTCCGAGAAATCCGCGGCAAATTTTCTTATCAGTAAAGGTATGTCGGAGGGCCGTTCCCGGAGGGCAGGGATACGAATGGGAACTGTATTAAGCCTGTAATAAAGGTCTTCTCGGAACTTTCCTGTTTCTATGGCACGCAACATATTCACGTTAGTAGCGGCCACCACCCGCACGTCTGTTTTTTGCACTTTAGAAGATCCCACGCGGATAAATTCTCCCGTTTCCAGCACACGCAGCAGGCGCACCTGTGTCTCAAGGGGGAGTTCAGCCACCTCATCTAGAAAGATGGTGCCCCCGTTAACCACCTCAAAATATCCTTTACGGGCTTCACTGGCGCCCGTAAAAGCCCCCTTTTCATGGCCGAAAAGTTCACTGTCAATGGTGCCTGGAGGGATGGCCCCGCAGTTCACCGCAATGAAATTTTGATGGCGACGGGGGCTATATTGATGAATGATTTTGCTGAAAATTTCCTTGCCCACACCACTTTCACCTGTGAGCAAAACCGTGAGATTGGTGGGGGCCACCTGTAAAGCCACTTCCAGCGCATGGTCTAAGGCAGGGGATTGACCCACGATGCCGAACCGGTTTTTAACTTCTTGAATTTTTGCGTTCAAGGAAGTATTTTTTAATTTTCTTTGCAAAGGTACGCTGTCAAATTGTCATTATTCCTTTTTTATTTTGATGAAATAGCCTTGGTCATCCCATTCTAATCTCTGATAATCTGAAGGTGATGAGAGGGGTAGAAAGAGAGGTGTCTTATTATTTGGAATAGCCCAACGCCAGGAAGTCTCCCCTCTAAACCGCCAGCGGATAGGCAGTTCAAATCCCTCCTCCTGGGCGTCCCATTGTAAAGTGAATCCCGGGCGATTGTCTTCGGATGCTTTCCGCACCACCAGCATGGGTAATTCTGTGTGGCGCAGGTACTGATAACACACGGGAATGAGATTCCAACCCAGCTTGCGTTGCATGAAGTGCAAAAGAGCTTCTGTATCCACGGTCTTATACATGAATGTATCCAAAATGGCCCTTAAAGTGCTTAAAAACAAACTATCGTTCTGCGTGGCTGTGCGCAGTGTGTGGAGCATCAAGGCTGCCTTGGCGTACATATCCCCCGACCCCTGGGCATTCACGTTACGGGGGGGAAGGATGGGTCGGTCATTGCGGACTAAGTGCTTTTTGGCATTGATGTATGCCAGGGCCTTTTCGCGCCCGTAACGGCATTCCACGTACAATACCTCTGCGTACGTACAGAAACCTTCATGAATCCAAAGGTCAGCCCGATCGGAACCCGACACAGCGTTACCCCAGTATTCGTGGCCAGCCTCATGCACGATAATAAAATCAAAATCCAAACCTATCCCTGAATAATCTCTACCCAGATAACCACCCCTGTAGCCGTTTCCATATGCTAAGGCACTTTGATGCTCCATACCGGCGAAAGGCGTTTCTACCAGGGCGAATCCGTCACGCACAAAAGGAAAAGGACCGAAGTACCTTTCATAGCAGGACAGCATGGCAGGCACCTCAACCTTAAAATGCTTTTCCGCTTTAGCAGCATTCACCTCTAAAGGATAGTAACGTATTCTCAATAGCTGTCCAGTGGATACCGTGTAATGATCTAAAAGTTCTTTGTATTTTCCAACATTCAGACAAACATTATAGAGGTTGATGGGATAAGAAACGGCATAGGTAAAAGCTCTTTTCTTTTTCTTCCAGGTGAAGGTGCCCACTGGCCAACCGTTGGACACAGCAACCATGTCCTCAGGGACTATGATGGTAATGACCAAGCTGTCAGGCTCGTCAGAGGGATGGTCCTTACAGGGCCACCATGAACTAGCTCCCAAACCTTGTACAGCAGTTGAGATCCAGGGATTTCCAGCACTGTCGCGGGTCCACACAAAACCGCCGTCCCAGGGCGGTAGAACGGCCTCCCGTGGCTGGCCTTCATAGTGCACTTCCAGGCCCACTGTTTCCCCCTTGAGGAGGGGGCGGGGAAAAAGTATAAAAAAAGCGTCTTCTTCCCGTTGAAAAGGGAGCTTCCTATTCTCCCAAAGCACAGTCCGGATTTTCATCTGGCGCGCCAGATCCAGTTGAATCTGGAAAACATTCTCTTCCACTACAGTG
>JANWWQ010000013.1 GCA_025055635.1 Flavobacteriales bacterium | reverse complement strand
AGTAAGAATTGTATGTCTACAAACCACATAAGGTAAAAAAGTACAAATGTTTAGAAATATAATCACTTGCCTCTAAAAAAGAGTTTATTTTAAAATTTTGTACAACTTTGTGGAGAATATTCTTATGAGTATGAAATACATTTTATCGGTTTTCCTAACCCTATTCGTAGGGAAGTTTAGATTATTTGGGCAAAATACTTTCTGTTTCTCTTTGCCCAGCGACGGCCCATTTTTACCTCTTCAAGATATCCGGTCCTTAGGTCGTGCAGGCAAGGAGGAAAAATCGGGCGGTTCGGCATGGTTCAATTATGCTTTTGCCATGGATGATTTTCATGGCGGCATTAGTGTAGCTGCCGGCAACCCCTTATTTCCGGACACTACCATCTGGTATTCATTCTCGGGCACATGGTCGCGACCCTGGGTCCACCGCGTCATGAACGTGCTTCATCCGGCAGCCCTCACCCCTTTCACTATTGAGGCCGGGATCGTGGGCTTGGATGTTAACCCTGCTATGCCTTTTTATATTGACAGCGTAGGCCTGTACTGCACTTATCGCCGTAAAACGCCCAACAACGTGGTGGACACTCTGATCTTTGACTTTATCTACGATCCTATCAGGTACTTTATATCTTCCACAAACACGCAAAATAATTTTAATGCTGATACCATATTTTTCTACGACTTACTCTTCTCCAACCCTCCGGCTGAAGTGTTTGACAACAGCCATGTGCAACGCCATCGTGTGGTGAAATTGCTCACCTGGGATGCAGCGGCCGACAGCAGTTCTAACGGAGTTTGGTATTTATCCTTGAATACCTCTTCCCTGCCCCCTGTTACCCCTCATCCCGACATTAACACGGGGTTGGTAGCGGTCTCCATTCGTTTCTCTCCGGGCTTTTCCTGGACGCCGCAAATGGATACCCTGCATAACAAAAATGTGTTCCGGGTGCTCTTTTACGAAGAACGCGGCACAAGCACTTTTCCGCTCTATTTTGATGGCGAATACAATGGGAGTGGTGTATTTCAGACTAGCTCCAAATTTAACTCTTCCAGTGGATGGTATGGTCTTCATATTCCTACATATGCCCGTACCTCCGCTTCCTTCGGCCTAGAGCATTTACTCATTGAATACAAAATCCGTGGGCTTGAAAGCTCTCTTCCACAGGTTTCTCAAAACGTTCTTAGGGCATGGAACCAAGGAGAAAAAATATGGTTTTCACTGCCTGAAGGTTTCACTGCCTGCAGCCTGAGGTTGACTGACTGCGGAGGGCGGCCAGTATTACAGAGGAAGGACTCGTGGGAGGGATCTTACGGTGTGGATGTATCATCTTTGGCCAAAGGGTTGTACCTGGCTATCGTAGAGACTGACCAGGGTCGTCAGGTCGCTCGGGTTGTGGTGCACTAAGCTCGCTCCGGCAGCTTTTTTATGAATCGTCGCTGTTTTCTTAAAGGTTTATCCGCATTTTCAGCGTCGGTGAGCTTAGCGGCGGCATGTCGGAAAAGTAGCATGCAGAATTTTGCCCCCTACAACGGAAAAGTACTCGTTGTAGGGGCCGGGGCGTCCGGATTGTATGCCGGTTATCTGATGAAGGCCCGCGGGATTCATTTCGAGATATTGGAGGCCTCTGCCCGTTTAGGAGGACGCCTGGCCCAGCTGGAGGGTTTTGCATCCAGACCGCTGGATCTGGGAGCTTCCCACATTTGGGGGCGCAACCACCTGCTGGGCGATTATTGCCTGGCAACGAAAATCCCTCTTCAAACTGATACATTATCCATTACCTATTGGTTTGAAGGCCAAATGACCTCCTCCTTACCCAAGGATCCTTTCATTTTTGAAGGCGACAATCTCCCGGACATTTCTTTTTGGGAATATGCCCAGCAACAGGGTTTCGGTGAGGAATATCGCTGGATTATAGAGGCCATAGCGGGGCGTGAAGGAGGAGGTGCTGAAAGCCTTTCGGTGGCCTGGAATGCCTGGGAAAAACGCCACATGAGCGGCGGGCGGGAAGTATACCGATTATTTCAATCTTTATATGAATTCTATTTATTGCAATTCGGGCTTTTTGTGATGGATCATGTACGCTTTAATGTAGTGGTTAATCACATTGATTATTCGGAGGCCAAAGTGAAGGTATGGGATACAGCGGGCCAGATGTATGAAGCTGATAAAGTGATAGTTACTGTACCTGTTTCGGTGCTAAAAGCGGGGTTGATCACCTTTGAACCTGCACTGCCCAATTTTCAGGTGGAAGCCCTGCAAAAAATTGGCATGTCAGCGTGCGTGAAAGTGTTGCTGCGTTTCAGCAGCCGGTTTTACCACCGTGCCTTATGGGGCGGCGCTATATGTGCGGCTTATTATGACGCACTTCCGGATACCGGCGAGGCCGTCGTCGAGGCCTTGGCAGTAGGAGCTCAAGCTGAGGCTTTACGAGATTTAGGGAGCGCTCAAAGTATGGCGGCCTCGGTAATAGATGAGCTAGATCAAATGTATTCGGGACAGGCCTCGGCTTTGTTGCAGGCGTACCACGTACAGGATTGGACGTCAGAGCCTTTTATCTTAGGCGGATTTTCATATAGCCCGGTAGGGATGGGTACGGCCCGTTCGCTGGCGGCCATGCCTTTGGACAGACGGGTGTATTTTGCGGGGGAAGCGATGAACCTGAATGGCCATCATCAAACCCTACACGGGGCCATGGAAACAGCTGCTCAAGCACTTGTAGAAATTACTCAGTCCTGAACAAGAAAATTTTTTCCAGAATGAAGGACCGTCTGTTCATATGGACTTTGCTCGTAGAGGGTGGACTGCATGTCCCCCTACTAATGGGGCAGGGATTTCATATTCAGACTGGTTACAGCTACTTATGGTGTCGTTCATGGGACAGGGTGCTGAACTATTACTATTTCACCCGTCCTTATTTGAATGGCTCACCGCGTTACCTGGAGTCGGGATTTACTGTGTCAACAGGTTATGCCTTTTCCAGTTTTCGGGCTCCCATTCACGGTGTGGTAGCCGGATATTCCAATGCCTGGGCGGTGTACCGCGAAGATAATTACCGGTTACGGTTTTGGTGGCATACCGTGATGGCAGGCTATCGTGCCCGTCTGCGCCGGATGAGCCGGGCGGAGGGGTTTTACGGGGAGTTGGGAATCCACTTTGCAGGGGCCTGGCTGGAACGAAAAAGTTATTGGAAGGACAATAATACTTTGCATCACCGATACGTAGCCTTTGGTTGGGGCGGGGGCTTTTCGGGGGAAGCAGGATATATGTTACCTTATGAGGAATGGGTGGCCAGACCGGGTTTTTTTGTGAAGGTCGCCAGCAATTTTATTCACATGCCGGGGGCCGAAGTAGCACTCAATCAAACCCAGGGACTGTATTTGCGCAATTGGCACACGGTGGTTATGCTGCAGGGAGGAATAAGCCTACTTATCAGGTGAGGGAGGGAGTGCATAAGAGATGATAAGGGCGGCCGAAGGCCAGCCCTGCTTTAGGGGCAGGGACCCCAAAGAATTGCTTGAGCAGACGCGGAGCCGGGAGAAGCCCAACCCTACTAGGCCGGCGGCCAACGACGGACTCGCGAAGCAGAGGTCAATACTCCGGACAGGGGTTTACAGAAGTGCAAGTCCCAATCTTAATAAATCACACAAGCTTTATAGTAGCCAGGGGAGAATTTTTAGGTACTTTTTTATAATCTGCAGGGGACACCCGGCTGCGTCCACCCAGCTTATCATAAACCTCTGTGAAGGCTTGCTGGGTGTACGGTATCTGAGCGCGCATCCGATCGTAGTGGGTGTGGTTAAACATTTTCCGGAAGTCCTCCCGGGAGAGAAGTGTGCGGGCATACATGGCCTGGTAGCCACCATGCTGAAGGACAAATTGTTCCAGCGCCTTCAAAGCCTCCATAGCATGGAAACCACGCTTTTTTGGAGTACCATATGCTCCTATGTCCACAAAGAGCACATCTTCTGTGCCATCTGGCCGTTGGAAGGGTCTGAGAAATCCCTTGTCTTCAGGGTAGGCATAAATGTTCATCGGGCAAATCCAGAGTGGATAAAGCTGATAGTGTTCCTCAAAGTATCGGAGGCTTTTCTCCAGATAATACACAGGCATAAGCATGTCCTGCACTACATGATACTGTTCACGTAGGCGCTTGGTGGTATCCGTTTCAAAATATTTTAAAAGAGCGATCGGTGGTGGCACGGCCCATCCCAAAAGATAACGGAACAAGGGATGGTTGCCAAAAGGAATAATCTCTTCCATTTCCCAGAAAAGGCTCCGAGTATGGCGGTGATAGTAATGGCGCAAGGGTATGTATTCAATAGCTTCCTGATTCCGTTGGAGAAAATGTTTGACGTGCTTATAAAACCAGGGTTTCCAGAACCTGCCGATAGGGTTAGGGCGTCCGTCAGAGGTGGGCTGTAAAGCGAAGTTTCCGGTCATGAGCACTCCTTCTTCGGGCCCAAACATCAGTAGTTCAACGAATTGGTAGTGGGGGCTGCGGCTAGCAGCTTCAAATTCTTTGACAATAGAGGAAAGGCCCTTTAAAGGCTGATAATGGAGGCGCACCCAAGGCTGGCAAGGAATAATACGCAAACGGGCAGCCACAAGAAAACCCAAGGTGCCGTGGCTCCAGGGTATGGCATAAAATAAATCCGAATTTTCTGTGGCAGAGCAGTGGCGCAATAGTCCATCCGCCGTGACAATATCCAAGGCTTCCACAGTGTATTGGAACAGCCCATAACGGTGGCTGGAAGACTCCACCCCGAAGCCATTGATGAGTCCGCCGACTGTGAGCTCATCCAGTTCAGGGAGTACCGGAAGCGTGTAGCCACGAGGTATTAGAAATCGGGAGATCTGACCCATATTTACGTAGGGCTCCACAGTGACGGTGGCATTATCGGGGTTGAAATCAATAATGTCCCTCATCCTATGAAGAGGAATGGCCCGATGGGTTTTCTTATAAACAGGGACCAGCTCGCTCATGGCCTTCCAGCCTGAACGAGAAGTGGTGAGCTTCTGAGGGCAGCCTTCAGCTATCCATCGTTTCACAGCTCGGATAACGCCCTGCACCCGCTGAGAATGCTTCTGAGGAGCAGAAAACAGCCATAGCGAAATCTTATTTTCTATCCACCAGTAAATTTTTACTATTGTAGAAATGGGTAAGAGAAATACAGTGGTAAATAGCCCCCTATGATATGTGAGGATATATTCCAACATGGTGGATGGCCGTGGGGCGGAGTTTTTAGCTTGAACTTCGGATTTTTTTTTCATATATCATTAATTTAATTTAAAAAGTATACGAATTCTTATAATTAGATATAAAAATTTTTATATTTTTATTTGTATATAAATTTTATCGTAATGTTAACAAATTGGAGGATATTATTTTGCATGAACCGTATGTAAAAGCGTAAAATGTTCGGGGTTCAACCATTTTGCTGCAGCCTTTTGTACATCTTCCAAAGTGATAGATGCTAAGGTTTTAATGTAATCAATTTCCTCGCTTTCCGAAATTTTCGCTTTATGGCGGGCAATCCAACGATCGGCATTGCGAAATGTACCGTCGTAAGCAGAAATAATACGACCCGCCATATAGTTTTTCACTTCGGTTATTTCCAGGGGATCCGGTGGCAAAATGGTTAATGTCTCCATTTCTTTCCAAATTAAGTTTAATGCTTCCTGGTATCGGCTAGTGTCCACCTCGGTAGAAATTTCTAGAAACTGAATATCGGGAAATCGGCTCAAACGGGCATGGATTCCATAAGTGAGTCCTTCTTTTTCCCGAAGAGTGCGCATCAGACGGCTTCCGAAAAAACCTCCAAGCAATGTGACGGCTACCCGCAGGGCTGTAATCTCCCTTAAATCATCTAACACGGGCAAGCGACGCACCAAACGTAAGGCCACTTGTTCGCCATGTTCCGTGCACACAGTAATGGGACCTTTGGTAGACTGGGAATTCAGGAGAAATTTTAAAGGTTGAACGGGTGGGGGTTGAGAGGGCAGAGGGGATAGCCACGCCGGTTCAAAATCCGGAGGAATATCCCCACAAATACAAACGGCGGATAGTTTATGAGGAAAAATCCTATGCCAATGCTGTTCCAAAAGCGATGCAACAATAGAATGAACCTCCTGGGGATAGGGCACCCGAACACCCGGAAAAAAATCCCCATATTTCCAGGCACGTAGGTGGTATGCAATTAGAGAAGCTGGGCGCGCTAACTGAAAGGCCAAATGTCGTTCCAAAATGTTTTGCTGAAGGGATAGTTCTTCAGGTTTAGCCTTATAATGGAGGAGAACTTCCTTTACCAGTTTTAATACATTCTTGAGGTTTTGAGAACAACACTCCACCACAACTTCCGAATAAAGACTTTCAGCGGAGGCTTGGAGGTGAGCACCGAGTTCCTCCAGTTGTCCTTGAAATTCTAAAGCAGGCAGCTGAGGGTGTGCCTTGTCTAGGATTTGAAACAGCAGAGAACTTTCCTCGGGCAAAGTGTCGTCCAAATATCCTGCGTTAAGAAGGAATACCACTCGCACAGCGGTACTGCCAGTGGCAGGGAATAGGACAACGGGAACCGATGTACCCGCTACAAGTCTTCCAGCATCAATATTAAGGTCTTGGATAAGTTCCAGTGGAGGGCGAATGATCATAGGTTCAGGAATTAAAATCCATATCTCTTATTGTGAGCACCGGGGGACGGCGCATCCCAGTTGGCGGGGAGGGAACTTACAAAAGTGGGCACCTGAAGAGTGAGAGTTCCCTCTTGCCAAACGAAATACTCAGATGGATGAGAGGCAGGCGACTTAAAAACGGCTGTTCCTTCCCTCACTAAAGATACGCAGCAATCAGGATGGGCACATTTCCTGAGCACTTCATCTGTGGTCATTGTTTTAAGGGTAGCTGCCACTTCCTGACGTAAGGCCTGTCCGCCGTCGCCGTCAGAAAACAGACGGTTATACCATTCAGAACGTTCCATGGCCTGGCAGAAGGCCATCCAGAATTTGGGTTCCAGTGCCCCTACAGCCACATAACCGTTGCGGCAGGCGTAAATAGTATAGTTAGGTAGATTTCCTCCCAGGAGGAATCCGTCCAGGTTGCCATGGAGCTGCTGCCATACCAGGGGCAGGAAAGCGATGTGCCGAGCCATTGAAGTCATGGACACACGGATGTATGTGCCTTTGCCGGTCCGTTCCCTGTTTAGAAGCCCTGACAATACCGCCATTACAAGGCCGAAGGATCCTCCGGCTACATCAGCCATCTGGAAGGCTGGGATCACCGGCCGTTGTTCGCCATCTCGCAGAAAAGCCAGACACCCTGATTCGGCCATGTAATTAATATCGTGGCCTGCGGACTGAAAGGCCTCCGCAGAATCCGCATATCCACTTACAGATACGTAGACAATTCGGGGATTGATGGTTATTACCCTTTCATAACCCAATCCCATCTTTTCCATGGTACCTGGCCTGAATTGTTCCACCAGCACGTCGCACTGGGCCAAAAATTGTTCCAGAGCAAATCTGTGTTCAGGCAACTCCCTATCGTACTCCACATGGGCTTTGCCGGCATTGAGCAGCACGAAAAGCCAGGAAATGCCGTCCCGAAAAGGAGGGTATTGTCTCACAGGATCGGGATTCTTTACATCTTCCAGCTTGACCACTTCGGCCCCCATTTCCGCCAGGAAACGGCAGCCCAAGGGCCCCGGGAGCAAACGCGTAAAATCGGCTATCCGATAGCCATCTAGGCTTCTTAACATAGACCTGAAGTAGTTTTGCGGCAAATTTTGAAACAAATGCACTTCCATACCTCCGTATTTTATTTGGCCGCTTTAATCTTTTTTAGAATTTCCTTACCCTCTCTGTTTGCTCAGGTAAGTGCGGGAGGTACACCTCCGGGATTTAAACTTCTTTCTGGTAAAAAAATACCTGTCGTGCAGATGCCTCCGGTCGACGTGGCTGAACTTCTGCAACAAGACCTCGCAAACGCAGCCAACAAGAATGTGCCTTACCGTTTTGCCTTCAACCACTTAACGGATATCACGCCAGCCACCCATGGTTTCACATTAGATACTGAGGAGGGGCGACTTTGGGCCTTGCGTATTAAGTCTCCGGGAGCTCTAAGTTTAAATTTAGGGTTTGAAAAACTCAGTCTGGCTCCTGGTGCCCGATTGTTCGTTTACACAATTGATAAAACTCAGGTTCTGGGAGCTTTCACAAAAGAGTTTGTGAATTCTGACTATCCTTTCGCAACGGAAATTCTGGACGGTGATGATATCATAGTGGAACTATACGAACCCCACTCTGTGGCCGGTCAGTCTTTTTTTAAAATTTTCAGGGTCAGCCATGGATATAGGCCCCTGCCCGGAATCCAAAAAGGTTTTGGGGATGCCGGAAGCTGCATGGTGAACGTGAATTGCCCTGAGGGAATCCCTTACCAAGACATTAAGAAATCTGTAATTTGCCTTGTTTCAGGGGGTTCAGAATTTTGCACCGCAGCCCTCGTTAACAACACCGCTCAGGATGGCACTCCCTACGTACTCACTGCGAACCACTGTGTAGGAGGCAGCAGTGTGAATAACTGGGTTTTTCGGTTCAATTGGGAAGCTCCAGGATGCCCTAATCCTACCAGTAGTCCCGGAAGTAATTCCCTCACCGGCGCACAATTAGTGGCCAGCAACGCGGGAACAGATTTTGCCTTGCTTAAAATCACTGCCAATAATGCCGCCAATTTCATCCAATCTTTTGGGGCTGTTTATGCAGGCTGGGACCGAAGCAACAGCCCAGCACCCTCAGCAATTGGTATCCATCACCCCAGTGGTGATATCAAGAAAATCAGCCTCACCTCCACACCCAACAGCGCTGCTACTTATAACGGAGCGCAGTGTTGGCAGACAGGCCTCTGGACCACGGGAGTCACTGAGCCCGGCTCCTCGGGTTCGCCTCTATTTAACCCTCAGAAAAGGATTGTAGGTCAATTGTATGGAGGTCCTTCCTCCTGTTCAGCGCCCAACAATCAAAAGTATGATTTTTATGGCCGCTTTGACGTGTCGTGGAATGGACCCACTCCCTCTACCCGGCTGCGTGATTGGCTGGATCCCGGCAACACGGGTGTCATGACTCTGGACCTTTTTGACCCCAATGCCTTGCCCCTCACACACGATGCAGCCATTCAATCTGTTTTGAACCCTGTTGGTAGCTACTGTGGCATACCTTCTATCAATCCACAGGTCCTTTTACGGAACAATGGCTCTCAAACGCTCACTTCCTGTCAGATTCAATATAAGTTAAACAACAACGGATGGCAAACTTTTAACTGGGTGGGAGCGCTCAATCAGGGGCAAAGCATCACTGTAACTCTGCCAACCTTGGGTGGAATTACTTATGGGACTCATACATTTAGTGCTCGCACTCAGTTTCCCAACGGGCTGACAGACCAAAACCCAAGTAATGATTCTACCTCAATTTCGTTCGTAGTGATTAATAATACCCCTGTTGGTATGCCATTAAATGAAGGCTTTGAGGGTTCTTCCTTTCCGCCATCTGGCTGGACGGTGGTGAATTCTGAAAACTTTGCATGGAATGTGGCCAACGTCGGTGGTTTTGGAAATTCTGCCAAATCTGCTGCCATTAATAACTATACCACCTCTAGCGATCTTACAGGAAACATTGACGACCTGATATTGCCCTTCGTACCAGGCAATGGATCGACGTTTTTACAGTTAAAATTTGATGTGGCCTACGCCCGATACAGTGCGGCCTACGCAGATACCTTAAAAGTTTTGGTGTCCACAGATTGCGGCAACTCATTTAATGTTGTTTACCAAAAGTTCGGTTCCGATTTGGCAACCGCCCCTGACCAAACCTCCGCTTTTACTCCAACGCCCAACCAGTGGCGCACAGAGACGTTGGATCTTAGCGCTTTTGCAGGGCATCCCTCTCTGATGATTGTCTTCCGCAACGTGAGCGGATGGGGCAATTGGCTTTACATAGACAATGTGAACATCACCCAGCAGGCACCTCAGCCTCCCATTCCTTCCTTTACCATTTCAGACAATGAAATTTGTCAGGATGGCCAAATTACTTATACCAACACTTCCCAGAACACCGTCAGCGTGTCGTGGACTTTTCAGGGCGGCACCCCTGCCGCTTCTCAGTCCATGGGGTCTGTTACGGTCAGTTACAACACCCCTGGTCAATTCACCACCACGCTTACGGCTATGAGTCCGGACGGCTCCACGGCCTCGGTGAGCCAACAGGTGAGCGTCGTAGCCAATCCTCTACCTGTTATTACTCAAAACGGCAATACGCTTTCTGTTGTGGGTTCTTTTAACACTTATCAGTGGTATTTTAATGGCTCTCCGATTGTGGGCGCTACCGGCCCCACATGCACAATTCAAGGCAACGGAAATTACATGCTGGAAGCCACAAACAGCTATGGATGCAAGGGTTATTCCAACATAATTAGTGTTCAAAACTGGTCACAGGACAATGTGGAGCCTTCCTATTTGAGGATTTACCCTAATCCTGCCCAGTCTTTCCTTTTCCTGCAGCATCAAGTGGAGAATGTTCAAAGGATAGAAGTGATGGATTGTACAGGACGCATTGTTTTGAGTGCAATGCTCACTCAGGAACCTCTTGACATCAGTCGTCTGCCAAGGGGCCCTTATTTAGTGAAATTGGAAGGTCAGGATAATTCTTTATACGCCCGCTTCATTAAATATTAAAAGAACTTGTGAAGATGTTTATTTAAAGCGCTTATGATTCCTCACATTCGTGGATATTAGGCTGATCAAGATCTATTTTAGTTTCCTGTTATTTTCAATTTTCAAAATATTTATTTTAATTTAAGCAAATTTTTGCATTTTTATTTTTAACAAATAATGCCAAATTTTATTTAACATTGAAATTTATTTCCAAACTCAATGAAGATACATTAAAATTTAAAATTTTTCCTATGAAGAACAAAAACTTAGAGAATTTTTCTTAAGAAAAGCTTTTATAAAAAAGATGTAAAATTTAATTTTAAATATGAAAGATTAAGCCATAAAAATCTAGGAATCATAAGGCTGAATCAATCATATGTGCCTGCTTCCCAGGCTTCATCCAAGGTGTCGCAGTGGTAGTGGTGGCGGGCTTTAGAAACTGGTTTTTCTTTGGCCCCAGGGGCTTTTTCCATTAATTCTATTAAACGATTTCTCTCTTCTCGTATCACCTCCCGCAGGACCTTATCTCTCTCCGCACTGAACATTTCCACGCCGTCCACCCAAGTGAAAAGAGGTTTTGCATAAATGCTAAGCGGAGGTCCATCCCACAGTACCAAATCGGCATCTTTGCCAGGTCTAATACTGCCCATCCGATGCTCCAAGTGCAGCATTTTGGCGGGGTTAAGCGTAACGGTTTTCCAGGCTTCCACTTCTGAAATACCTCCATACTTGACCACTTTTGCCGCCTCTTGATTAAGTCTCCGGGCCATTTCAGGGTCATCGCTATTGATGGCGGTATTGACACCCATCTTGATTAAAATAGCCATGTTGTAAGGAATGGCTTCCATCACCTCCCATTTGTAGGCCCACCAGTCGCTGAAGGAAGATGCATGGGCCCCGTGGGCCTTCATCTTATCGGCCACTTTGTAACCTTCCAGAATATGGGTAAAGGTGTTCACTTTAAATCCCAGGGAATCAGCCAACTTCATGAGCATATTGATTTCGCTCTGGACGTAAGAGTGGCACGTAATGAAGCACTTGTTTTCCAAAATGCGCAGCAGGGTTTCCAGACGGAGATCGCGGCGTACAGAGCCTGGATTTTTTTTGAGTTGTTCACCGTAGTGGCGGGCCTTTAGGAAGTAATATGTAAAGGTGGCCTCCACACCGGTGCGAGATTGGGGAAAGCGATAACCCTCTTGAGGATTGTTGCCCTGTTTTACATTTTCACCTAAGGCAAACTTGATAAAATTATCGGCTCCTTCTATGAGCATTTTTTGGGGCAGAGCACCCCAGCGGAATTTGACAAGGGCGCTTTGCCCGCCTATGGGATTGGCTGATCCATGGAGCAATTGAGCCGCTGTGACTCCGCCAGCAAGTTGACGGTAAATGTTCTCATCATCGGGATGGATGGCATCGGCCATACGCACTTCGGCCGAGGCGTGGCTGCCCCATTCGTTCACACCCCTTGTGAGGGCGATATGAGAGTGCTCATCAATGATTCCGCTGGTGAGGTGAAAACCTTCTGCCTCTATTTCACGGGTTTTGGGGGGCACTTTGAGGTTTTTTCCTACCGCGATAATTTTTCCTTCTTTAACATACACATCTGTTTGAGGTAGAATACCCTCTATTTCATTAGTCCAAACGGTAGCCCGACGGACAACAAAATCATATCTTGGAGGGGGCGATATCAGACCATAGGCAGAGAAAGGCTTAGGCACTGGTCCTGGCGGAGAAACCTTTTCAGAGGTGAGCAAGTCCTCTGTAGGGCGAAGCCAGGTTAACTTCCAGGTGTGGATGGCAATCCCTGGACCAGCACAAAATCCCTCAATAGCAACAGAGCTCGGGAAAGGGGGAGCCGCCCAGAAGTATAATGGTCGGGTTGTGTCGGTGGGAAACGCCGTGCGAAACGTCAACTGAGCCCCCTTCCATTGCATTGTGGTTGAAGGCAGGCGCAGGTCTTTAGCCACTGGGGCCATTTTGGGTTCTAAAGGAGGGCCGGTAATTTGCACCTCAGCCTGGATGGCCAAGTCAGGTATTTCCAACTTATAGATACCTTGCAGACGCACGGGAGGTGGTGTGTTCACGGAGTAAACCCGGCCTCGCACAATTGTGTAAAAGATGGTTTCCTCCTTTTGAAAGATATCTCCGGAGGCAAGGAAAAAATGGGCTAAGGCGCCGGCTCTTAAGGAGCCTAAACGATGGCTCTCCCCTAACCAGGCCGCCGGCCGCTGGGTGAAGGCGCGCAGGGCCTCCTCTGGGGGCAACCCCAGACGCACTACCTGCCGAATTTTATCCCACAGGTCCTCTATCTTTTTTAGGCCGGCTGTCGTGAAGGCAAAAGGTACTCCGTGGCGGTGGAGAAGAACTGCATTGTGGGGTGCCAGTTCCCAATGCTTCAAATCCACAAAGGAAATTAGCTTAGCTTCTTCCGGATTGCGTACATCAAAAGGATCTGGAAACTGTAAAGGCACTACGATAGGCCGAGCCAGCTGGCCCAATTCTTCAGCCCTCTGATATTCGTTGCCACTTCCCTTATAGATGAATTGAACCCCAAATTCTCTAGCCACTTCCTCAAGCCTGAATATATCATATTTGTCCATCACTTCACAGATGAGGGGAACGCGAGGAACAAACCTGTTAAAGGATTCCAAAGTTTCAAAGTACTGTTGGTTGCGCCCGCTCTGCTTGTACCAAGCGGCATCGCAGAAAGTTTGTCGAATAAGCGCAATAGCTCCTGCCAATGAGGTGGGATAAAACTGGCGGATGTGATCCGTTTTATTCACAGAAAATACGAAAGCAGCATCTGATTTTATCACTTCTTCTGTAGGTTTAAGTTGACCTGTACCCACCAAAGCGGCTGTACCCCGCAAGTTGCCTATGGCCTTATGAGTGAGCACCGCGGTAATGCCAACTTGGCGATAAGAAGCCGCCAATTTCTCATCCGGATGGAAAAAACGCACCGCTTGGTAATCGCTCCGATTGGATTCATACGTGCCCACTGGACCAGGACGTTCGCTGTCATAGGGTGGCGGAAAATGTTTCACTTTTTCCTTTTTGTGCTCAGGCGGCAGTCCGTAATCCGCCCACAAATCCACTAAGCCTGGATACACCCAATATCCCTGGCCGTCCATCACAACGGCTCCTCTGGGGGGAGCGCCGCCTGGCTCGCAAGAAAGGATAACCCCATCTTTCCAAACCAGCGTAGCATTGTCCAATACCTTTCCAGGTTCCACGATGGCTTTTACATGCACAAGGGCGTAGGTAGCCTTATCATCGTAGCGGAGGTAACTTTCCGCAAAAGGAGATTGGGCAAAAACTAAGGAAGTAGTGGCCGTGAAAAACGAAAACAGCTTTGAAAAAAATAACAGACGACTCACGGGTCAAATGTAAGAACCGCTGAATTGTCGCTGCAAAAAGGTATACAAATACAATAGAATTGGATCTGCAAAAATCCAAAAAGAGGAAAATATAAATAAAAGTTTATAATATCTTTCTTTTATTATAAAATAAAACCAATTTTCCTAAGAAAATTCTCTTTATATGCTTCACCAATTGGAATCTCCTCATCATTCAATACAATACAATTTCCCTCAATATGGTTTATCTTCATGACGTTTACAATAAATGATTTGTGGACTCGGAAAAATAATTCTGAGGGCAATTTTTCCATCATTCGGGTCATGGTTTCTCTGACGATAAATTTTTCATTTTTTAAATGTATCAGTAAGTAATTACTCAATGCCTCAATGAAAAAAATATCTTGAACAAAAACTTTTCTTAACTTTTTTTCGCTTTTAAAAAAAATATAGTCGCTCCAAAAACCGCTGAAATAACCCTGATATTTTATCAATTCCCGGCTTCTAATTTTTGCTATGGTTCGCAAAAAACGATCGTAGGAAAAAGGCTTTAAGAGGTAATCAACGACATCTTTATCAAATGCAACCGCTCCAAATTCACTGTAAGCACTGGTTATAACCACATTAATTTTCAATTCCCTCAGATATTCTGACAGTTGAATACCATCTAATCCAGGCATCCTAATATCGGTGAAAACGATGTCCACGGAATTACGTGAAAGAAATTCTATTACGTCTTGGGCATTGTGAAAAATACCAGACAATTTTAATCCGGGCGTTTCCAGAATGTATTTTTCTAGGACTTTGCATGCCAAGGGTTCGTCATCTACTATAAGGCAAGAGATATTTTTCATTTTTAATTTTATTAAAAGTCAGGCCACAAAAAACTTTCTTGATTTTAAGGGCAATTGAAGTTGAACCGTAAATCTTCCTGATTCTTGTTTTAAGTGGAAAAGGAAATCATCAGGAGGATATAACAATTCCAACTTTCTTCGGACAGCGGAAAGACCAAATCCACCAGATTTGGGGTTTTCTAAATTTTCATGCCCCCTTTGTGTTGTACTATTTTCGCAAAACAATGTGAGTTTATCCTCCTCTATCCGAATGGTTATGTGAATATAAAAATCTTTGATGTTATCAGCACTGGCGTGTTTAAAACAATTCTCTACGAATGGTATGAGCAGCATTTTGGGAATAAAGAGACCTTCAGGGTTGCCATGGACTTCAAAATTAATGCGGATTTCAGGTCCGTGACGCATTTTTTCCAATACCACATAATCCTTAATGAAATCCAATTCAGACTTGAGGGAAACGTATTCACTATCGTTGTCAATAATATGACGCATCAATCTTGAGAGACGAAGAATCATAGAGGGGGTTTCTTCAGAGTTGGTGATTGAATGCGCGTAAATATTATTGAGGGTATTAAAAAGAAAGTGCGGATTCATTTTGTATAACAAAAGCTTGAGTTCCGTTTTATTTTTTAAAAGTTCTAATTCTTTAATTTTTAATTGATTTTCATAAAAATGATGGGTGAAGCCCACTCCAAGAGAAATTCCCGCCGTCCAGAACACATTCACAAAATATAAGGGCAAGGCGTATTTTAAATCATGACTTTCCGGAAAAAGAGGAGCCACAAACCAGTAATCTAGAAAATAATGAGTAAAACTTAAGAAAATGATAGGAAGCAAATATTTGAGCCAAAGAAAGTAATTTTTACCGTTTATAATCAGCTTCGGCACAAACCATTCCGTTGTAAGAAAAAATACTGAACAATCAATTACAAACATCACTAGATTTTTTACCAGATTGGATAAACTAAAATCATTTAATTGTGCTACATTGACAACCCCGATGAAATATAATATCCAAAAAAACAAATACATTAAAATTTTCCTTTTTTTCACAAGAGAATGTGAGTTCATAATTTTAAATGCAAAAGTAAAAATAACTTAATATAATTTAATAGGATTTTCATCCCTAAAATCGGGCCATTCGTCACATTTTTTTGTCTTTCCAAAGGATTTTGGTTCACATTTGTCACGTCAAAATTCAATACTTAATGAAAATTAAAATAGTGTTTTGTTTTTTAACAAACATGATTTTTTGGCAATACGTAACTTGTCAGAAATTAGTTTTTATCACAACTGTAGAATATTTAGATTTACTGGATGGTGGTGCTTCGGCCATGCATGTACCGTCAAGCGATGGTTTGGAGGATCATATTCCCCTCAAAGGACTATACTCATTTGCCGGCTATATCAGTGAAAAAAAGATAAAGGAGAATGATGCCACCATTATGGGAAAGATACAAACTTTTTTGAATCAGGGATGGGAAATCTTACACGTTAGTTCGGCCACACAGCCAAAAACGGACAGTGGCAAGCCCCCATGTATTATTACAAGATATTTACTGATTAAAAAAGTATAATTTTTAACTATGAAACGGTATTGTATTTATTTTACTATGGGTTTAGCACACCTAATAATTGGTTGCTGCTACTCAAATGCTCAAAGTCCCGTAAGCCCTTCGCCAAATAATAAATTAGGAAACAATAGGCTTAATAAAAAAGAAGTAAAAGGATGGTATTTGGGATTAAACGGTGGAGCTTCTATAAACGTAGTGAGGTTGGACTATTCGGATCAGCCGTACTGGGATTATGACTATTACGCAGGAGGACAATACCCGGGTTTGGAGGTAGCTTACAGATTAAACCATCAGGTTCTATTTGTTTCGGGCATTCACTACGTAGAAAAAGGTCAAAGAACCAACGTCGGATTAAATAAGGATTTTTGCCAATTTAATTTAGTTAGAAATTATCTTGCTTTACCATTAAGTGCACAAGTTCTTATTTTCAATAGTCGCTTCAGCCCCTATGTTGAAGGCGGAATCTATTTTTCCTATTGGCTAAGCGGCCGCTGGAAAATTCGCCACTTTGCGTTCGTTACTAATATTTATGATGACGATTACGGCTCCACCCCCTATTTTTCACCAGAAATTAATAACTTTAATATGCCCTATGAATTCCGGAAGGGATCAAACGACAAAACCGGTATTAAGGATAATAGATTTGACCTCGGGATGCTCTTAGGAATAGGGGTGAGGTACAATTTTTCTAACAATATGGGCATTTACGCAGGCTTTCGGTATCAGGAGGGACTCTTGCAATTGGAACGAGGAAATCTTCCTAAGGACCATACTAAAAAATATAATGAAAATTACTCTTTCATTGGATGTTTTACTTTCCCGGTGCAAATATTTTCTAAAAAATAAAGCTAAAGGTTTATATATTAAGTAACTTAATTAATAAAAATCCACAAACATGAGACATTCCATATTGAAAATTTTGGGAACCATTTGCATTATAGGATTAAATTCCTGTAAAAAGGAAAATAAAGTCATTGCGCCGAAAGATTTCCCTAACTCTCCTCAGGGAAATTTTGAAGCTTTCTGGCATGGAATGAACCGATATTATGCCTTTTGGGAGTATGATCCCACAAACTGGGACAAAATGTATACCGAATATAAAGACAAAGTTTCTGATACTACATCTGAAATAGGATTGTATTACATATTTAAAGAAATGATTAGTGGTCTTATTGATCACCATTTTACATTATCAGGAAATATAAACGACTCCATGAATTTTATTATAGGACCCAAAAAAGTTATGGATTTGTCCATATCTTATCACTACCTATTGGACAGCGATTACTATGAACAGACTTTGTTTAACCAACTTGATCCCAATGATCGAGAAAAATATAACGGTTTTGTATTTGGCACCCTGTTAGGTAAATATCAATTTGTAAGATTTCCCCAATTTGATGTGTTGGGATGGGCCGGGACTAATCCCAACTTTGTGTTGAATATGATTAACTTCTTAAGTAATCCAGCCCCATATCACAAAGGTGTCATAGTGGATTTACGTGGTAATTCAGGTGGGAATTCAGATGAAATTTCCCTTCTGGTAGGACCTTTTATTAAGGAGCCATTAGAATATGGCTATTTAAAAGTTAAAACGGGTCCCAATCGTAATGAATTTAGTCCCTGGATGCCCGAAAAAGCTTTTCCTAGCAGCTATGGATTTAATTCCTTACCGATTGTGGTATTATGTGACCAATTAACAGCCAGTAATGGCGAATTGACCACAATGGCTCTTAGTCTTTTACCCCGTTGCACGGTTGTGGGAACCACCACATTTGGCGCTCATGCAGCCTTGGCAGGGCCTTCCGTCAGATATTTAACCTATGCCGGTACATTTTACTTACCTAATGGCTGGAAGGTGCAAACTACGGTAAACGTCTTTAAGTTTAAAGATGGAAATATTTATGAGGGAAAAGGATTTCCTCCAGACATCCATATTGCTCTGGATGAAAACTTGTTTTTAGGTTTAGGAATAGACAATCAACTTCAAAAAGCTTTGGAAATTTTACCTCAGTGAAAGGATTAATCCCGATAGATTTTATTTAGTATTTTCCTCGCCTTTTTTAGATTTTTATCCTTCAAATTATTTTTAGAAGATTTGGTTTCAATTTATTTTTGAATTAAAATCACATATTTAAGTAAAAATTTCTTTTAATAGACTTCCGATTGTAGGCTCCATCAAAAACATCTATTTGGAGGATCACCTCCCCTGAAGTAAACCAAGAAGGGATAGAGAAATTTTTTTGATAGGTATAGGTGAGGGGCTGGACGTGAAGGGTATCAATAGTCGCGTGAAATGCTTGATTATGGGGTTGAGTGAATCGGGTTTTAATCATAAAAAGGCCACTGTTATCATCAGAAAGCTGAAGCTCAATGGGGAAAGGTCCGGTGAGCGTAGCTCCGTCGCTGGGAAATTGAATAATATTCAGATGGGGCGGCAGGGTGTCATACGTGTTTTTAATGACCAGATTTTTTAAAATGAAATTGGCTTCATTACCGGCCTTATCCACCGCTCTAACCATTAAGTGATACGGGCCAGCAGCTGCTGAGTCATAGACGGGAATAATTTCTGTGATTACTTGGTCACGGCCAACTAAACTTCCTATAATGAGACGGGACCAGGGCCTGGCCCGGTACATTTTGGGATGGTCATGGCCGTCCAGATTATCATGGATGTCAATTTTGTATTGAGCTAATGCCTCATTGTCTGAAAAACGCAGGGTAAGGTGCAAGGTATCCCCTGTGCGGAGCCAAATCGTGTCCTCCGGAAAATTGAGCAGTTGGATAAGGGGTCTTTCTCGATCCCGCCGGCTGCATGCTTCAAATGCTAGCAGAAAAAGTGCGGAAAAAAACCACCCTGTTGTACGTTTCATATTAAACCCTTTATGAGGGTAAATGTAGTGGAAAAAATCAAGAAATGCAACATTGTTGCATTTTTATGGTTTATCCCACACAAACCGCATGTGGGCCAAAAAAAGCAGGAGGAAGTAGGTGGGCCCGAGCATCCAAAGAACTGTAATGACCACGACGGCTGCTGCCTCAGCTGGCGGAAAAAGAAAGCTGCTAATGATGACATAGATCAGAAAGCAAGCCAGGAGAACAAGCCCTAATGCCGAGAGTACGTACATGAGCTTAATCCAACCCAGTTTAGAGGAATGCAGGAGGCGAATGCGATAGGCACAAATACTTAAATAGCGCTGACGAATTTTTTCTTTACGTATCCTTTGGGCCCGCATGAAACGTTTTTCCTTTTCGGAGAGAGAACGAAAACGCAATGTTATGGGACTAGTCTTAGCCGATAAAAGAGAGGCCCCCATTAAGTATTCGTAGGCGGCGCGGAGGTGGATAAACCGTTCTAGGGCATGAGGGTCCTGGGGATGTAAATCAGGATGACAATCGCGCACCTGGCGACGGAAAGCGCGCTGTATAGTGGTTTTATCTGCCCCCGGGGGCACACCCAAAACATCATGTGCCCAACCCATGAACTAATAAGAAAATTGTGTTAATTATTTTTTCTAGCTAATGGCGAAATTAAGAAAAATGGACTCTCTACTTTTGGGCACGTGAATAAAAGAACACCCCTCTACCAAAAGCATGTGGATCTTGGGGCCCGCATGGTGGAATTTGCCGGTTTTGAAATGCCCCTTTTCTATTCTGGTATCACGCAGGAGCATCTGGCTGTACGCGAAAGATCAGGGTTATTTGACGTTTCCCACATGGGTGAATTTTTCATAGAGGGCCCCGAATGCGTGGAATTTCTCCAATACGTGACCACCAATGATGTGGCTGCGCTCTCGCCCTGCCAAGCCCAGTACTCCTGTATGACAAATGAGCAGGGAGGGATTGTGGATGATATGATTGTGTACCGCTTTGAGGAGGAACAGTTTATGTTGGTGGTCAATGCCGCTAACATTGACAAAGACCTGGAACACCTCCGTGAATATGCCCATCGTTTTAATGTAAACTTAATCAACGCCTCAGAGTCTTACGCATTGCTAGCGGTACAAGGGCCGTTGGCTGACACAGTGGTGCAAAAAGTAACGGACTGTGAAGTGGAAGCGATTGAGCCCTTCCATGTTGACTTTTGTTCCTTTGGACTTGGAGGAGACGCAGTGGTATCCAGAACAGGCTACACAGGGTCCGGAGGTTTTGAGATATTTATTGCCAGTGAATATGCTTCTGACCTATGGGATAAATTAATGGAGGCGGGCCGGGAGGTAGGGCTACTACCTTGTGGATTGGGCTCCCGGGATACGCTCAGATTGGAAAAGGGATATTGCCTGTACGGCCAAGAAATTGATGAGACGACAACGCCTTTGGAAGCGGGCCTGGAATGGATTGTAAAATTTCATAAAGACTTTGTGGGTCGGCAGACCCTGGAAAAACAGAGAAAGGATGGTATTCGGCGCAAACTGGTAGGATTTGTCTTGCAAGAGAAGGCCATCGCACGCCAAGGCTTTGAAATCTGTACTCTGGAGGGAATGCCCGTAGGCCGCGTCACCTCAGGCACCCATTCACCTTCCCTTAATTTACCTATAGGCCTGGGCTACGTAAAAATTGAATACGCCAAGCCCAGTACAATCATAGGCATAAAGGTCAGGGACAAGGTGGTACCGGCTGAAGTGTGTAAGTTGCCTTTTCTGTGAAAGGATTTTATTTTTTATCAGGTTTCCTTCCAGCGGGCAAACAATCCGCTGATAGTCAACATTTCCCCCAGGTTGCTGATACGGAGCTTACCACTAAGTAGGGCTTCTTCGGGTCGGATTTTTCCAGTTTCCATATTAGCGTAAAGAACGGCTTCGGTTTCCACCACACATGTGGGCTCACCGCTCAGGCCTTCCTCCACGATGCACTGGTCTTGCGCAACGCGCACCGTGAACATTCCTCCCCCTTCGCCGCTTAGAATCAGGTGAACTACGCCGCTGTATTGAGGCATTTTTCCTTTCTTAAACCGCCGAGGCAGTGACCTAACAATTTCTGAGGCCGTCACAGCCACCTGCTGCGAAGCCCCGGATACTTCGCTGGCATAGGCTTTTTCATAGGTGAGGCCATCCAACACGATTTTAGCAATGATTTCCCGCATCACCTCCGAGGTGCCGCCTGCGATCGTGCCAGCCCGTACATCGCGGTACATGCGGGCCATAGGATACTCTTCCATGAAACCATACCCTCCAAAAATCTGCAAGCATTCATCGGCCACACGTTTTGAAAGTTCGGTGGCTTTTAACTTGGCTATGCTACACTCTTTGACAGCAAAGGTGCCGGAGGCATGAAGCTGACAGGCTTTATCCACATAAGCACGAAGCATTTCCACCTCAGCCACCAGATCAGCCACACGGTGCCGTAAAACCTGAAAATGAGAGAGCAGCTTTCCAAAAGCCTGACGTTCTTTCATGTAGGAAAGCGTAATTTCCAGTGCGGCCTCGCAGCCAGCCAAAGAAATAATGGCAGCGCTCAGCCTTTCCATTTGGAAGCTGTCCATGATGTAGTAAAAACCCTTGTTTTCTTCGCCTATGAGGTTCTGCGCTGGTACACGAACCTCATCAAAGTGGATTTCAGCTGTGTCGGAACAGTGCCAACCGAGTTTTTTTAGTTTGGTGCGGCGTATCCCTTCTGATTGGCCATCTACTACAAACAGCGAGATGCCTGCTGCGCCGGCTTCCGGCAGTGTCTTGACAGCCACAGTCATGAAATCGGCATAATAGCCATTGGTTATGAATACCTTACTTCCATTGAGAATATAATAGTCGCCTTGTCGCCGGGCAGTAGTGCGAATACCCGAAACATCACTACCGGCAAAAGGTTCCGAGATGGCCAGAGCACCAATCAATTTGCCGGAGGCAGCGCCGGGTAAATATTTGCGCTTTAAGTACTCGCTACCGGCCCTCACAATGTGAGGTACTGCCATGAAGGTATGCACACTGAAAGCGGCTGCCAGTCCTCCGAAACCTAGCCGGCCCAGCTCCTCAAGATAGATTTTGGCCATCTCAAAATCTCCGGCTGTGCCTCCGTAGGCTTCAGGAATATCCAGACCCAGGAAGCCGGCCGCACCCATTTTTTCCCACACTATGCGGGGAATCTCTTCCTTCTCCTCCCACTGCCGGGCAAAAGGCAGCACTTCCTTCTGAAAAAAGTCGCGCAGAGAACGTCGGAAAATTTCGTGTAACTCACCCATTGACTTTTCAGGCTGCAAGATAGCCCATCATTGCCCTATGGCGGATGTACCTTTGGACCCCATGAAAATCGCCACCAAAGTCGTACACGCTGGGACAGAACCCGATCCCCTCACCGGGGCAGTGATGACGCCCATCTACCAAACCTCCACATATGCACAGGAAGCTCCGGGAAAGCATAAAGGTTATGAATATGCCCGAACACACAATCCCACGCGCACCGCTTTGCAACGATGCCTGGCTGAGCTGGAAAACGGCAGTGCCGCTTTTTCCTTTAGCAGTGGCATGGCAGCCACCGATGCCATAATGAAACTCCTTCAGCCTGGGGATCACGTCCTCTGCAGTGACGATGTGTACGGAGGCACGTACCGATTGTTTACTAAAACTTTTGAGCGATACGGTATCCAGTTTTCCTTTGAAGACCTCACAGACCCCTCTCGTTCGGCTTCTTTCTTGAGGCCTAATACCCGCCTGGTATGGTTGGAGACCCCGAGCAATCCCCTTTTAAAAATCCTGGATATCCGGTGGTGGGCTGAAGTGGCCCATCAGGTCGGAGCCCTCCTCTGCGTGGACAATACGTTTGCCACACCCCTGTTGCAAAATCCTCTGGACCTGGGAGCGGATTTGGTGGTACATTCGGCCACTAAATATTTAGGAGGTCATTCCGATACTTTGGGGGGAGCTGTTGTGGTAAATAAACCCGAACTTGCGGAAGCACTGGCCTTCAATCAAAACAGCACAGGGGCAGTGCCGGGCCCCATGGATTGCTTCCTGATACTACGTGGAATAAAAACCTTGGCGCTAAGGATGAAACAGCACTGCTGTAATGCTCTCCGAATAGCTGAATTTCTTGGTCAGCATCCTGCGGTGGCACAAGTAAATTATCCCGGCTTAGAGGATCATCCCGGGCATCGTTTGGCTTCGCAGCAAATGCGCGCCTTTGGAGGTATGATTTCATTTCGCCTGAGGAAGGACAATCTGGACGCCGCTGTGCGTGTGGTATCGTCTACGAGGGTCTTTACCCTAGCAGAGAGCCTCGGAGGCGTTGAATCCCTCATTGGGCATCCGGCCACAATGACCCACGCCTCTATTCCTCCTGCTGAAAGACAAAAAAAAGGTATTACCGATGGACTAATAAGGCTGAGCGTGGGTATTGAAGATGTTGACGACCTGATTGCCGATCTGGAACAAGCTCTAAGTTTAAGTTAAATGACCATCTAAAGATTCCGGTTTAATTTTATACAATACTTCCGCTCGTAACTTTACACCGCTAAAACTAATCCTATGAAAAAAGTACTGTTTCTTTTACTGCCTGCCATTGCTTTCATTGCGTGCCATCAAACCAAAATGTCGCCAAGTGAATACAATGATGCCATTGTAAATGAGCAGTCCAAAATTGCGCGCCTCATGATTGACATGGCACAATCCAGCGCTGAAGTAGAAAAGGCGGACTCCATACGTCAGAAAGCCGTTACCCAAGCTGAAGAGTCGCTCAAAGTCCTAGAAAAGCTTGGGGATTATAAAGGCGAAAAAGACCTTTTAAACGCAGCTACCAATTTGTTTAAATTTTACAGAGATATTTGCTCCAATGAATTCAAGGAAATGTATGAATTGTTGAAAAAAATTTCTGAACCTGGTGCTGATTCTGCCGCAATTATGACACGGATGGAGGAGTTAAACACCTCTATCACGGATCGAGAGAAACCTTTAGATGAAGCTTTTGCCGCAGCTCAAAAAGCGTTTGCGGAAAAATATAACATTCAGATTAAAGAAAACGAACTTCAGAAAGAAATTAATAAACTTTCTGAATCACCTTAGTGGATTAACGTCAAAATTTTTTATCGAAAAGTTGTTCTATTCTTAGGCCCCTGCGAGTTGAGTATTGTTGTATGTTTCTAAAGGATGAGAAAAGCCTTTGGAATTGGAATATTTTTTGGTCTCATTTTATTGGGATTAACTGCTGTTCTCGCTGCTACGGGTAAAAGTCCCTTCTGGAAATGGCGTTACGTGGGATCCTGGCTACCCCCCGTAGCTGTGGCATGGGCTGTGTACCAGGGGCGGCCCAAGGAACATGGTCGGTTTTATCCCTTCCGGGAGGCCCTCAGTCAGGGATTGTGGGCCACCTTAGCCCTGGCTTCCACCAAAGCTATGGGCGTGTACATTGCTTTGTATTTCTTTCCTGAACTTTTGGAATTACATGTGGAAGAATTAAGCAGGGACCTTCGCCGCCTGTCTCCCAATTGGACAGGGGCTATTCTCTCCGAAGATCCCGATGATTTGCTGCGTCTTTTCCGGGAAAACTCTACTCCAGCACGCCTGAGTTGGGGCGAATTTCAGAACAACCTCCTGGGTGGAGGTCTGTGCAGCCTTATTTTTGGCTTAATTTTTCACCGAACGCCACCACCGTCCTCTTATGACTATGACAAGTCCTGAGGTTTCCCTCGTGGTACCTCTCCTCAATGAAAGAGAGTCCCTACCGGAGCTTTGTGAATGGATTGTAAGGGTGTGCACAAATAATAATTTAACCTACGAGGTAATTTTCGTTGATGATGGCAGCTCGGATGGAAGCTGGGAAACCATAAAAAAGTTGGCCACCCAGTATGCGGGCATTCGCGGTGTGCGCTTCCGCCGTAATTACGGTAAAAGTGCAGCGCTAAATGTGGGATTTCAGGAGGCGCGGGGCCGGGTTGTCATTACCATGGATGCTGACTTACAGGACAGCCCTGATGAAATACCTGCCCTTTATGAAATGATCACCAAAGAAGGATATGATCTGGTAAGTGGATGGAAAAAAAAGCGATACGACCCTTTGAGCAAAACCCTTCCTACCAAATTGTTCAACGTGGTAACGCGGATGGTCAGCGGCATTAAGCTGCATGATTTTAACTGTGGTCTTAAAGCGTACGATGCCTCGGTAATTAAAAGCATTGAAGTTTTCGGTGAAATGCATCGCTACATTCCCTTATTGGTCAAACAGGCTGGTTTCACTAAGATCGGAGAAAAGGTAGTGGTGCACCGGCCGCGTAAGTATGGACATTCAAAATTTGGCCTGAACCGGTTTGTGAATGGTTTGCTGGACTTATTCACCATAATTTTTCTCACCAGATTCGGAAAAAAACCCATGCACTTCTTTGGCCCGTGGGGCCTATTGTTGTTTGCGACGGGGTTTGCGATCGCTGCATACCTGGCCGTGGCCAAGCTGGTCTTTGAACAGTATAAAATGACCGATAGGCCCATCTTTTACCTTGGCTTACTCTGCATGATTGTGGGGAGCCAATTATTCCTTTCGGGCTTCATCGGGGAGTTGATTTTGCGCAATTCGGCGGAAAGAAACAACTATATAATCCAAGAAAAGCTGAGCTGAGTTTGATGGGGAGCGCCCCAAAATTTTCCTTGATTTCACCCACTTACGGACGACCAGCGGAAGTGGAGGAGTTTCTGGAAAGTCTTACGCGCTTAGATTTTCATGATTTTGAAGTCATCCTATGCGATGGATCCCCCGGGGGGGAAGTGGAACCTATTGCGAGGCGATTTGAAGAACGTTTGCCTTTGTTTTTTATTTACGAAAAAAACATAGCCGTGAGTCCTGCCCGCAATCGGGCAGCCCAAGTCGCCCGAGGAGAGTGGCTGATTTTTCTGGACAGCGATTGCCTGGTGCCGCCGCATTATTTGCAATCAGTGGCCAAGGCTCTGGCTGAGGGTGCGTGCGATGTGTTTGGCGGCCCGGACTTGGCTGCAAGGGATTTTAGTCTTATTCAAAAAGCTATCAGCCATGTAATGACTTCTTTTCTGACCACAGGTGGATTACGCGGGGGTCGTTATAGGACCAGTGCTTATCGTCCCCGAAGCTTCAATATGGGAGTGCGTCGGGAAGCCTTCCAGCAGGTAGGAGGCTTCGGTAACTTATTATGCGGGGAAGACGTAGACCTTAGCATTCGCCTGGAAAAAGCTGGTTTCAGAATTTGTTTTTTAGATGAGGCCTTTGTGTATCACAAGCGCCGCACCACGTGGAAAAATTTTTTCCGTCAAGTGTACCGATTTGGGGCGGCTCGCTTACTGCTGGCCCGCCGCCATCGCGGAGAATTGAAGGCCACGCATCTTTTTCCCGTCCTGTTTACAGCGGGGATGGGATTTCTAGTTTTTTTGTTTTTTTTTCATTACCGTTTGGCCCTGTGCGGGGCGGGGTTATACGCTTTTTACTTAATACTTGTAGGAATAGAAGCCACATTAAAATACCGGAATCCCGCTCTTTTTTTTCCAGTCATTTGGGCTACCTGTTGCCAATTCTGGGGGTATGCCTTGGGCTTTCTGCACAATGTATGGCAGGTGTATGTGCGAAAAAAACCCGAAGGCTTGCGGCTGTGAACAAACAGATCTTTTTTGCTTCTGATTTTCATTTGGGAATGCCCGATGCGACATCAAGCCGAGCCCGTGAACTGCACATTGTGCGCTGGCTTCGTGATATAGGACCTCAAGCTTCCAAAATCTTCCTGCTGGGCGACGTTTTTGATTTCTGGATGGATTACCGGTATGTGGTGCCCCGAGGTTATGTACGACTCCTAGGTACCCTTACAGAACTAGCTGATACGGGCGTGGAGATACACTACTTCACCGGAAATCATGATCAATGGTTAAGAGATTATTTCACCCAGGAAATGGGATGGAGTGTGTATCATAAGCCATTACGCACCCAACTAGGTGCAAAGGAATTTTTCCTCGCTCATGGTGATGGCTTAGGGCCTGGCGATTATGGATACAAGTTCATCAAGTGGCTCTTTGCCCGTCAAATCAACCGGTGGCTGTTCCGACAGATCCATCCAGATCTCGGATGTAGGATTGCACGATTTTTTTCCCACTCCAGCCGGCACTATGCATTTTTTGGTGATCCGGAAGGAAAAAATCCTGAAAAGGATCGGGCCTACAGGTACTGTCTGGATTATCAACGTCGTCAGAAGCGACCGGTGGACTTTTTTGTGTGCGGCCATAGCCATCAGCCCGTAAGGCTGCCCGTTGAAGGCGGGGAATACATAAATCTCGGCGATTGGCTTCGGCATTACAGTTATGCCCGTTTTGACGGAGAGCAAATGTATTTGGAATTTTATCCTCTTTCATAATGAGTCTTTTTCGTTTTTGTTTCAATAAACAATTCATTATGTACCTGGCAGTGTTACCGGTGAAAGGCCAGATTCCCGCGGGTTTTGTACCCTGTGCAGACCCGGCTTCCGTGAAACAGCAACTCAAAATTCATCTGGCCTACATTCAATCCATTGAATGCTCATTTATCCAAACAAAAAACCATGAACTGCTCACCAGACCTCATGTGGCGCGCGGCTTGTTCTATTTTCAAAAGCCCCACAAAATCCGTTGGGAATATCAGGAGCCCTTGTCGTGGACCCTTATCTTTAATGGCAACAACGTGGTACGCAAAGAAGGTAATACGCCTCTACCGCTGAGCGCTTCACAAGCCCGTCTGCTCACCTCTGTGTCGCGTTTGATGGTTCGTCTTGTGGGAAGCGGAATGCTTGAAAATGGAGATTTTTCCCATGAATTCTGGTGTAGTTCCTCCAAAACCCTGGTGCGAGTAATTCCACTCCATAAAAGGTTTAGGCTATATTTAAAGGAAATTCACCTGTATTTTTCTTCTTCACCTTCGGGCCTCGCGAAGCTCCATTTAATTGAAAATAGCGGTCAAACGCATTTGGAATTTATGAATCAAAAAATAAACCAACCCATATCCCCGGATTTATTTCGCTAAGTATTAAGGCTGTATTTGGCAATATTCAGTCCCTTTATTATCCAAAATGCAGGGTTTGGAATTTAAATACGCTTTGAAATAACCATTCTTTTCCTCCACTCTTTCAATCATATCCCACTTAAAGGGACTCACTAATTCTCCATTAGTATTAATCAGACCGTATTTTTTATTTTTCATAACAATTGCTACCCCATGATGCATTTCCCAGGCCTCATCATAGAGGAAAGGAATAACCAGTTTTCCTTTTCTATTGATATAACCCCACAAAACACCTTGCCGTACGGGGGCCAAATCACCAAAAAAATTACGAGCTTTATCAAAGCCTCGGATCAACTCCTGACCATTGACGTCTACATATCCCCATCCGAACGGTGATGGCACGGCTGCTATACCACCGGAAAAAAAAGGATACTGTTCCACCCCGGGTACCTTTGGATAAACATTGGGAATAAACACATTTCCATCAGGGGTAATGAAGCCGAAATGTCCGTTTTTTAAGGTTACGGCAAGGCCTTCTTTGAAGTTACCTACAAAATCGTATACCTCCTCAGTTTTTTTAATATTCCCACTTTTATCAACAATAACATATAAACTGTTGTACTCTGCTACACCAAAGCCCTCGCTGAAGTCGTCCGCATAGTTGAATCGGGGAGGCACAATTTCACGGCCTTGAGTGTTCACATAACCCCAAAGACTGCCACGACGAAATGCAGCTACACCTTGCGAGAATGGTTTAATTTCATCAAAGGGAGCGCGGGACACCACTTGCCCGTTGCTATTAAGCAATAGCCAACGCCCTTCCGTTTTCACAGCGGTCACACCCTCATGGAAGGGATATACGGTGTCATGTGCAAAAGCAATCACGGGCATGCCATTTTTATCAATAAAACCCCAACGGCCGTTCTTTTTAACACCTGCTTTGCCCTCCCGAAAATCCTGAACATCCTGAAACTGAGGTTCAATCTTCAGATTCCCGCTTAAATCGCAATAACCCCACAAACCCATCCGCGTGCCTTCGCACGATGATGAGCATCGCAGGCAAACCGCTCCCATTCCTTCCGAAAAAAAACTGGCATGTAAATAGGCAGGTTTCACCAGTAAACGTTTACCTGGCAAGGCATATCCCCAAAGACTGTCCGCAAAATATGGGATCGGCTCCTGACGAAGGCTGGGCTTTTGAGCACTGAGTAGATTTATGCCGGTAGCTATAAGGCCCCCTAGAAGGTTCAGATTGAAGGCAAGATAATTTTTAAAATGCTTCACACTAATTTAATTAAAAATCAGATAAAGTTCTAAGAACAAAAATAAAATTTGTTTCAAAACGATTAACCTTCTAAAATAATTAAAGAGAGTATAAACCTAGGAAACCAATACAATTTTTAAACGGGCTTTAATTATATAATTTGGACATTACCCCATCCAATCATGGATAGGGCTTGTGATGTATCAAAAATGTTTTAAGAATTTATAATGCACATAAAACGGGAATATACCGATGAATGACAGGAAGATACGAGACATGGTACAGTCTGTTTCGGATTTTTATAGGGGGAAAGCAATTAACGATAAGGATGCTGCGGAGTCTTGATGAGCAGCTTAAATAGGATGATCTTCAAGCCATTTTGTGAATAGCAAAAGTTTTTTCCGTTGGCCTTTCCTTAGTATGTAAATGCGGTTAACGAGCTTAAATTGAGAGAAAATATGGGGGAAGGTAAATGGGCAATTTGAAATAGGGAAATGGCCAGCAGACTGTGCGGGGGCCTGTTAAAAGTTTAGGAAGAGAACAACAGAGACCTATAAGAAGCAGCCTGGATAGTTTTAGCGGTAGTTTATCAGAGATAAAAAGAAAAAATGTTCAGGAATTTTTGGAAGGACCAGATGCAAATACAAATAGGCCGTGGAGAACCTAATTCTAAAGGAGGTGTCGCCCAAAAGTCGGGAGGTGTAAGGGGGACTTAGGACAGATCATTTCTCCGCACAGCAATTAAAGCAAAGAGGAGGCACAGGTAGCATAGCAGAAACATGCGGAAAAAAGGTGCCCATCTATGCAAAGTTAAAACAGACAGGGGGAAATGGCCTCTGCTTAGAGACATTGTACGCCCCTGGAATTTAATAAATGTATACACAGAATATGCTCAATAATTAATACTGACAGGACACTTGCATAGGGACTAAAAGCGTGCAACACGTGTGCAAGGGCCCTTACCCCACTGCTCAAAATGCTCCAAGGGTATATAACAACAATGTTAAAGGCCTAAAAACATTAAGTAGCAAAATTGTATTTTGAAAACAATGAATTTAAGTGGGAAGAATGATTAGGAACTTCGCTACGGCTATGACTTAGCTTTTTCCCCATTCATTGTAATACGAACAACCAGAAAATGTAATATGTTTGCAAAACCACCTATTTCCTGCCCGTATTTGGGGAAAATACTTGGAATGTCGGAAAAACTGGATCTTAACTATTGGGATCAGCGCTGGCAGGAAGGTCGCACGGAATGGGATATTGGATACCCTTCGCCAGCTTTAATGGAATTTGCGCGACAATTTCCACTGCGCGAGCAACACGTATTGATTCCTGGCTGCGGCAACGCCTACGAAGCTGAGGCCTTGCTGGAGTTGGGTTACACGCACATCACTCTTCTGGATATTTCCCCCACTCTTACAACTAAACTTCGCCAGCGCTTTGGTTTTGCATCGGATAAGATTCAGGTGGTGTGCGAGGATTTTTTTCTTCATGAGGGCCGTTATGATCTTATTTTAGAGCAAACTTTTTTCTGTGCTTTGCCACCCTGCATGCGACCACAATATGTCAAAAAAATGGCTGAGCTTTTAAATCCCAACGGCCGTTTAGCAGGTCTTTTGTTTATTACGCCATTTGATAATGAGGGTCCTCCTTTCGGAGGTACATTTGAGGAATACCAACAACTTTTTGGAGAACATTTCCACATTCTCAGAATGGAACTAACGCCCCTGAGCATTCCTCAAAGACAGGGTCGTGAGGTCTTTTTTGAAGCGACCGTACGTTAATGGCTCGTCGGTATTGAAGTACTATGTTTCTCCCGCTACTCATAGAGAAATTTAAAGTGGGAAATCTGGAAAACCGTTGAGTAAGTTTTGGAACTGTTTCTCCTTAATTGTAAAACTATCAATAAAAAAGCCTACTTCCAATTATGACAGGATGTTTCTGGATGCACTCCGAAGTTAAACGTACCAAAAAAATGGTTTATTTAGAAAATACTCTTTTTGTAGTCAACTTTTCATTCAACTGGTTCAAAAATAACTTGGATCTGCTTATCAAACCAAGGTAAATTATTATATTTTTCCGATTTTCTAAGCCATAAATAATTTTTTTAAATAAACAGTAAAAAAATTTATACACAAGTACCAATATCCAAAGCCAATTAATTATCATTAACCCTTTCAATCCTTGCTTCACATACTTACCAACCTCGGCCCAAATATGATCATTCCGACCACGAGGGCCGTCAAGGCTGCAAATAGGACGGCCGCTGCGGCCACATCTTTTATCCGGGCCGCTAAAGGGTGCGGGTGCGGCCACAGATGATTGCACAATTCTTCCACAGCCGTGTTCAGCAATTCGGTACCGATCACGAAGCCGCTCGCCAAGGCTACGGCCAGCCATTCGCCAGGGCTTAAACGAAAAAAAAGCCCAGAAGCTGTAACGACCGTCAAAGCAAGAAGGTGAATTTGCAGGTGGCGTTGAGTGCGCAGAGCCCACAAAAATCCTCTTATTGCAACCTCAAAACCCCAAAGAAACCGGCGCAAAGCTTTCATTAAAAATCCAGTATAAAACGGACATTTAACAGACGGGGCGTCAGATAATTTGGGACGGGATAATACAGGCCGTAGTTGTCCCGTATCCATGTATAGGAGACAGTGTTACGGATGCCCAACAGGTTGAATACTTCCAGGGAAAGCCAGGCTGCCTTGATAAAGCGGGTGATTTTTCTTTCTTTTTCTTTGTTGCGTCCGGCCTGCAGCAGCTGGAAGGAAAAGCCGATATCCACCCGGCGGTAAAAGGGCATACGGAATACATCCTGGTAACGCCGGAAGGTGGGCGGCCCGAAAGGCCATCCTGTGCCAAAAAGAAGGTTCAGGTGCACTTTGTAATTCGGATTGTTGCGGATGTAGTCCTGAAAGAAGATGCTAAAGCTGACCCGCTGGTCCACCGGTCGGGGCAGGAAGCCGGGATAAACCGCCTGGCTGTCGGCAACGGGGATGTAGCTGCCTGGAGGTATGGGCTGCCCCTGGGCGTCCAAGCGGCGGTAGTACAGGTCGTCGGTGAGGTCTTCCCGGGTGGACATCACCGAGAGGCTGAACCAGGAGTCCACTCCTTTCACAAATTGCCCATGCAGTTTCATGTCAATGCCAGCCGCATAACCCTTTGCATTGTTGGTAGCGTAATAGCGGATGCGTACATTGTCCAGTTGATAGGGAATGAGCCTGTCCATGGCCTTGAAATACAGTTCGGAAACAAATTTGAAAGGCCGGCCCCACATGCGGAACAGGTAATCTAATCCGAGGACACCATGGAGGGAACGCTGAGCCCGGATGGAGGGGTTGATTAGGCCTAAGGGGTTACGCAATTCCCTGTAAAAGGGAGCCTGAAAATAAATTCCGGCCGCCAGCCGAAAAACTAAGGGACGACGCCAAGCAGGCTTCACGGAAAACATGATACGGGGCGATGGCATCAGCTCCCGATTAAATGTCCAGTATTGAGCACGGCAACCCAGGTTGAGCATAATACCCGTAGAGTCCTTGGCTGTCCATTGAAAGGTGTGTTCCACAAAAGCCATCAGGCGCTGAGAGACTAGGTTATGGGATGTTTTAAGAAAATAGGGACTCCGAAATGGCAAGGTATCTTTAGGCCCATAGTAAGGTATAAAATACCCGACGGAATCCAGGACGTTCCATTCGCGCATACGGTCACGTATGTGTTCATAGCGCCAGTCGGCCCCCCACCGTAGGGTCCCGCTGCCAAGGGGATGCAGGCCACGCACCTGAGCAGAAGCGATACGAGCCTCTAGGTAATTGCGGGCGTGATTGAGGAACCCGCCGGCGCCGCGCGCTTCCGTTTCCTGACCGAATTCTTCACTGCCCAGATTCACCTCTAGTTCACTGAGGAGGTATTGGCCCAGCACGTCAAAGGTTTCCGACTCCCGGGTGTCAGTGTAGGAGCCGATGAGGCGCAGGAAATGATTCTGTGCGGGGCGCCAATTGAAGATAAGGGCACCCAGCCCCGTGCGAAATTGGGTTTGTTCCCTACCCTGGAAATAGACCTTAAAGCGGTAGGCTTGATTAATAAGGCCAAATGCTGTTTCCCGGGAGCGCGGGATGGTTACGAAACGGTTGAGGCTATAAAGCCCCAAAGCGGTAAGATCCAGGTTCTCGGTGATATCAAAGGTGATCTGGCTTTGAATATCGGCAAAACGGGGTTGATAATCGCCCCTTGTATCCAAGCCACGTAGGATGTAATTATTTGCCCGATAACGCGCACCGGTATTAATGCGGAGACGTTTGCGCAGCAGGGCATCTTGGTAGAGAAGTGAGCCCCCCGTGATACCACCTGAAAGAGAAACTCGAAAGGAGGTGGGTTTCAGGTAGGAGATGTCCAGCACGCTGCTCATTTTATCCCCGAAGCGGGCGGGAAATCCTCCCGTGGAAAAACTGATATCAGCCACCATATCGGTATTGACAAAGCTGAGACCTTCTTGTTGGCCGGCCCGAGCCAGAAATGGTCTATAAACTTCAATGTCATTAATATAAATAAGGTTTTCATCAAAGTTGCCCCCGCGCACAGAATAGCCGGTACCTAGCTCGCCGCTTGCAGCCACTCCAAGGCCACTGCTGCGCAATAAAGCCGTTAAAGGATCACCGGGAGTGCTGATCAGGCGGGCGTTTTCAGGGTCCAGAGCTCGGATAGGCGTGCCTTCAAAGCGCTCTGACTCAATTTGAATGACAGAAATCACATTGTCCCGAGGAATAAGCTGAAGAATAAGTTTTTTAGTTTCACCCGGTTTGAGTGTGACCGTTACCGAAAGACGCTGGTAATTCAAATGGGAAATGAGTACCTGATAAGTGCCCGGCATTAGCTCCAAGCGGAATGCGCCATCTGGTCCGGTGCTAGTACCAACAGAGCCCGGAATTCCCACACTCACGGATTCTACGGGACGGCCTTCCGGATCCTTGACCCAACCAAAGAGTTCGGCCTTTTGTTGGCTTCTAACTGTGCCCCAGTTAACCAGTAAAAGAAAAAGCCCAACAAATAGTCGTTTCAACAGAATGTTACCTTTGGTTTTTTGAAGGATTTTTTAACTTGCCTTTGCGAAGAGCCTCAATGAACTGATACCAGGCAAAAGGATTGAGGATGTTCAACGGAGGCAGTCCGCCAGCATAGTAGTATTGCTGATATTGCTGAGCCATGTAATTTTTGTAAGCAACGCCTGCATCTATGGGCGTACCCTGCCTTACCTTTTCTAATTCCTGTTGCCGAAGGTTTTTCAGAGCCCTCTCATAATCCTCATCTTTAAGACGGAGACTCAAAAATGCTTCGTCAAATTGTTCTCGAGACAAAAGCCCTACAGTCGCTTTTTTCAGGTACACTGTGTCTCTAATCAAAGTTTTTGTGAGATAGTAACGTTGGTTAGGAATGTCGGCTGGGATTACGGCAGCGGAAATTTTGTAACCGACTGAAGAAAAGATCAAGGTATCCCTTTCTCGAAGTACCAAGGTAAAAAAACCATTGGCATCAGAGGTGGTGCCTCTGGTGGAATTTTTTACGGTGATGTTTGTGAAAGGGAGGGGTTCCCCTTTTTCATTCTGCACCAGCCCTGAACACTGCACCACCCTCCGCTCCTGGCCCCTTACATCCGCCGAAGGCAGACCCGCCCAAAAGAGGCTTAGAAGGAAACTTTTAAAAATTCCAATGTATCTAATTTTCAAAGCCTTACTACCTACTAAATGCATCCAGTCTGTATTACAACTTAATAAATTTTCTACCCCCTCTGTTCTCCCCTTTATTTACTGAAAAATAGTAAACGCCAGCTGCCAAACGGCCAACGTCAAATGTATTGAAATATTGCAGACCTGTGCCCTCCAGGAGGGTTTGTCCTGCGGAGCCCACAATGCGCCAGTAGGCCTCAGCACCTGCCCAATCTGGCGGTACGGTTATCCAAATTAAATCCCTCGCCGGCACAGGGGCCACCAGAACCGGCTGCTGAGCTTCAGGAATAAAAGGAATACAAAAAGAAACGGAGGCTTCAGAAGCAAATTGATCCACGCGGCCCATTAACAGGCCCCGGTGATCCCTCAATTCTGCGAATCCTTGGCCATATTCGCAGCAAAGACCATCTCCTCCACTGTCATTAAGGCGAAGCGTGTAACACCCGTAAGGCAGACAAAGCGTCCACTCTTCCATGTCCGAAGGAGTAAGGGGTGGAAGTTCCCAAAGGGTATCACCATTATCGCCTACCAGCCAGCCATTTAATTCTGAGGGAAACAGATCTGTGAAGAGACGAAGCATGATGGTTTCGCCCCAAATGCGTTTAAGGGTGAGAAACAAAGTATCGTTATTAGGATTTTGGTCTGGTTGGTCGCCTGAAAGCTCCACAACAAAGATTTCATGGACTGACTGACCAGACTTTAATGACCAGATATGAAGAGGCCACGTAAAAATTTTGCCATATGGAATTGAAAACAGAGTATCCCAAACCTCAATTATTCCAGATTTCCCCAGCCTTTTGAGCCTCACAGATTGGAGGGTTTCGTGTCCATAATTCCGTATACGCAAGGAAATATGAGGAGATTCTTCACAGACAGTGACGTTTTGGTGGTTTGAGACGAAGCCGGCATCGTAAGCCCACAGGGGATGGTTAGGGTCAAATCCGGGGATGGCCTCTGCGCCAGTATTAAGCGGGTCTAGCCAAGGCTGCAAGGAGGTGGCTGGAGTGCCACCACCAGTCCAGGAGTGGAAGAGCGTACCATAATAGTCATTGAAATTGAAGTTGCAGGAAGCTTGGCCTCCATGCAATTGACCTATCACACGATGCAGTGCATCAAATAAAGGGGAACCGGAGGATACGGGTTCTGTAGTACCGCTGTCCCATTCCTGGATGTGCCAGTGATTACGGGTAGTGTCTGCTGAACTGATGTAGGGTGCGGGCGTAGGGTTTTGATTATCAAAACTTATCTTTTTAACGTCGCCGCGCGGATGGTGAATGCACGTAACGCCTTGCGAAGGCAAATACAGCGTCCTGTTCCAACCAGCATAGAAAGGATGATACTCAGGCGGCGGTGGCTCCGAAAGTTCTACAAGGGTAAAATCCGAAGGGGCATAACTGCTTAGCACAGTACATCCCTGGATCACCTGACTTAAGGGACCGTCCTCAACCTCACACCCAGGGCTCTCGTAATTAAACAAGAAAATACTGTTAGATTGTACAGAACAATGACGGGCAGTAAGGAGGTAGGGCCGCCCGTCATGGGCTGTGGTATTCAGGAGTACACCGCTACACTTGCGCGTGTTACCTGCCGTAAGGAGCATTACAACGCTACGCTTTTCATTGGTCCATTCGTCATAGCCGCAATTCACATTATTGTTACAAGGGCCACTATCACCGAATCCCTTCTGGCCACCTTGCCAATCCCGAAATCCATACACAATGCTGTTTATGTTCACGCGCGCAGAGCCGGCGCTCTGAAGCTTCAGATAAAAGGTGGATCCATATACAGGCAAGGAAGCTGGCCATATGTGGTTTTTTCTTTTCCATAATCTGCCCGGAAAAGTTTGTGCAGAACCAAAGCGTTCGTTAAGTACCAAAAGTGTATCGCCACCTTCTAAGGAGGCAGGACCAAAATTTACGCTCAGAGATACGGCACCTGGAATATGAAAACCTAAGCACTGGAAGGGCGCAAAGGTTAAGGTTGTGTCAAGTTTAATTTCAATGCCAAAGCGGAAGCTTTTTTCAAAGTGTTCTTCATCCGTCAATGCATTCAAAGATTCTGGGGGCGGGAGAGAAATGACCCGACAGGGCGTAGAGGCCTCCTGCGCAAAAGAATGAGTCGACAGGGTACAAAAAAAAGTCTGTAGAAGGTAAAAAATGAAGGAAGGACGCATACCTACAGGCTTCAAATTTAGCTACTTTTGAGGCCCGATGCGCTTCGGAGCGGCATTTCTGACGCTCATGCGGCCTTGGAACATGATCATGGTTGCAGCGGCTGTGTGGATGCTTTTGTTTTTCCTTAACCCCAATTCTTTTTATTGGCTCCAGGCTTTGCCGGCAGGAGTATTGGCAGCCCTCACCCTAGCCGCTGGCAATGTGTTGAATGATATCACCGATGTAAAGGCCGACCAGGTGAATCATCCGGATAGATTTTTGGTAAGGTTTCCTTATTACACTCCCTATGCCTGGCTATTATTCGGGTTTCTAATAATTGTGAATATTATTATAGTTTGTTCGTTGCCGTTGGACACACAGGTAAATTTTTGGTTTCTGGGAGGAGTGGTAGGCCTGACTCTTGTAGGCTATTCCCTTTGGCTCAAAAAAGTACTCATCGTGGGAAATCTTACGGTGGCTGTGCTGGCGGCCTCTGTGGTACCCTTCTCTGTGCTGTGGGTTAAGGAGGTCGCAAAGGCTTCTATTCAAAGGCCAGAAGAGATGGTACTCGGGTATGCCCTTTTGATTTTTTTTCTCCATTTTTCAAGGGAAGTGGCCAAAAGCTTAGCCGATACGCCGGGAGATCGGAGACGCCAAGCGGTTACCTACCAATCTAAAGGATGGTGGTCCATGGCCCAGAAGCTTTGCCAGGCGGGGCTTTGGAGTACTGTGGTCGTGCTCATTGTTATGATTCTGGAAGGCTGGAGAAGCACGACACCGCTGCTTGGGATTATTACCGGAACTATCCTAGCGCTTGCTCTGATATCATCTTACCTCATTTATCGGATGAAAACACCCGAGAAAGCCAAGCAGGTTCAAAGCTTACAAAAATGGACCATGGCAGTGGGAATCCTAAGTCTGGTATGCTGGAAATCCTAAATTGGCGCTGGATACTGGCCTCTGCTTCCCCCCGGCGGCGGCAATTGTTGGAATTGGCAGGTATTCGCCCCGAGGTTTGGACTGGTGCCCCTGACGAGTCCCTTCCGCCTGGAACCCCTGCCTCGGAGTGGGCACTGCGGGCTGCCCGTAAGAAAGCCGAATGGTTTTATTCCCGAAGACCCTCAGGGGCCTGGCTGCTCACGGCTGACACCACCGTCATTTTAAATAACAAAGTGATTAATAAGCCGACTCATCCCCAGGAAGCTTTTGAGATGTTAAAAATGCTCTGTGGAAAAACACACCTCGTCACTACGGGAGTTTGTATCTTGTATGACCAAGGGGAACTGACCTTTGCCGAGACTACGGAAGTGGAATTTTCGCCAATGCCTGACGATTTTCTCTGGGATTATGCACAGTCTGGACAAGGATTAGACAAAGCCGGAGCCTATGGAGCCCAAGATCGCTTTGGTCTAGTCGCTATACGCCGCATACATGGCTGTTTCTATAATGTAATGGGATTACCTGTGAATAGGATTTTGTGGGAAATCAGGCAACTAACTGAAAACACGAAGTCTAAAAGGGTTTGAACTTAATGAGAAAAATTAAAAAATTATTTTCGTTCCCAGGTACAGTAATTTTTTTTGTAGTTTTTGCGTGGCTGATGACAGGCTGCGTACCTTTCCGAAAAAGCGTTCTCATCTACGAAGGGAAGGAAAAATTTGATGAAAAAGTTGCTTCTTACAAATATATCAACACTATTTACAGATTGCAACCATTTGACATAGTTGATATTACATTCAACGAGAAGGATCCTACGATACGGCAAATTCTGGAGTCAACGCCCACTAACACCAATTATTTAAATACGCCCAGCGGCCTTTATGTAAATGGGTTCCGAGTGAATGAGGATGGCACCCTGGATATCTTTAACATCGGCACGATTAAGGCTGCGGGTCTCACCATTGACGAGCTACAAAAAATAGTACATGAAAAGCTGCGGGAAAAATATCCTTACGCAGAAGTTGGCGTAAAGTTGGTAAGTTTCAAAATCTCGGTGCTGGGAGAAGTGAATAACCCGGGATTACATTACGTATTTAATGAACGATTTAATCTTCTTGATGCTTTGGCGCTTGCAGGAGGGACTTCAGAATATGCCAATACCCAAAGAATAAAAATTGTGAGAAAAATCGGCGAAGAACAAAAAATTTTCAAGCTTGATTTATCACAGGAAAAAATTTTTGATGCAGAAAACTTTTATGTGTGGCCCCATGATGTTATTTACGTGGAACCCCTTAAATCAAAACCCGTCAACACCACATTTAAACAGATTACACCTATTCTGTCAGTAATTTCTGTTTTGGCCACAGTTGTCAACATTACGGCTTTAATCATTTACCGCAACTAAAATGAACGATCAAAAAACCTATCCGATGCACGAAACCTCACAGAGCTACAATGCTTTGACAAGGGCTATCGGATACATAATTAAGTATAAGTATTTTTATATTTTCTGCATTTTAATAGCTATATTTTGTGCCTTCGTTTACCTAAGATATTCCGTATATTATTATGACGTATACGGAATGATTCTGGTTGAAGAAAGAGGTCGCAATACGGACGTGATAGAAAATGCCTTGCTGGATCCGCTCATTACTAGTGCATCCAATAAGTTAATCAACAATGAAATTGCTAAAATTACAAGTTTCTCATTTATCCGTAAAGTAGTGCGCAATAATTTGTTTTTTATCCGATATTTTTCTTATGGCAGAATAAAGAAAAAAGAATTATCAGCGAGGGAGATTCCTTTTGAAGTAGTCATTGATTTTTCGCACCCGCAGATGACTGGCGTGGAATATAAAATAAGCATAATTGATGAAAATTATTTTAATTTATCTGTGGACGCTAAACTTGCTGAAATATACGATTTTACGAATAATGTGGCAAATGAAAATAAAATAAGTTATAAGTTTAATGGCAAATTTTTGTTCGGTGAAATAATAGAAACAGAGAATTTTAAATTTCATATTGCCAAGAAAGACAACTTTTCTTCCAACAACCTATCTGAAAATACATTTTCTTTCGTAATTCAGAATCCGGATAAAGCAGCTGCCTCCTATGTAAGCAG
>JANWWQ010000136.1 GCA_025055635.1 Flavobacteriales bacterium | reverse complement strand
GCCCTTTGGATTTTATTTATACCAGCCCGTTTATTGGCCGGATTTGGTTTGAGTTTAATTCATATTGTGGCTTATCCACTTATTTATAGCACTGAAGAAGAAAAATACAGAGATTTTTTGTTTTTCTTCATAATGGGATTTCCTTCCCTGGGCCATTTCGTTGCTAATCAGGCAGGCTTTTTCACCTTCCTATCCCAATCTCCTAAAGATTCCCCGGGTTTTTTGGTAACAGCTTACTTGTTTCTTTTAGCCCTGACCATATTAGTGATCATCATAATAAAAAAAGTTCCTTTTCACCTTATTGGCACCAGCGAACGCTGGATAAACATGGAAAACCGAACCAAACCGCTTTCCACCGTCACAGTGATGGCCCTTATAGGTTTGTTGCTTTACAATATCACAGACAGCTATCTATCAGAAATTAAAGATTTTTCAACCAAAGAACTGAGTACCTTATCCCAATCATCGGATTTTATCTTATTTGAATCTTGTCTCATGGGC
>JANWWQ010000135.1 GCA_025055635.1 Flavobacteriales bacterium | reverse complement strand
TATTGCCCCGACATATGGCCTTACGGGCTGCTTTCCACCCCCAATGGTTGATTGCCGCTCCTACGGGCCCAGTGGTGAAGGCAGTATTGCCCCTTGCGCGCGGCTTTGTGCCTTGGGGCAGCATAGGCCTGCTCTGGCAAATCCGTTGAAATACTACCCATTGAACGCAGAGAACACCAACAAGCCCAGACCACACGCCTTCCGAGATTTCATTTGATGTTTATCCCGTACATGGGATGACAGATTTTCTTTTAGAAGCTTTATCTTAAAGATAGCCTAAACAAATTAGGAAAAAAGTTACATGGACTAAGGGACTTTTCTCTAAAAAACCATCTAATAGCATTAAAATTCCCAAAATATTCTACCACAGAGATAAGCCGATAGAAAGCTTGGTCTTTTATTGTTAGAAAATAAAAATATTTCAAATTTTAATAAAAAATTTACTTACCACTTCTCATTACCCCACAACGTAATTTCGGGGCGTAAAGAAAGGGTACATGTGGGCCTGAGA
>JANWWQ010000134.1 GCA_025055635.1 Flavobacteriales bacterium | reverse complement strand
ATAAAATTTGAAAGCTACTCACAACCGTGTCAAGGCTCTCCCGCTCACTCATCTTGTTTTCAAAGAACCGAGCAAAAATAAAATTTGAAAGCTACTCACAACGGAGACACAACCTTCAATCCCCAGTTGGCCGTTTTCAAAGAACCGAGCAAAAATAAAATTTGAAAGCTACTCACAACTATTTTTTACATGTTTTGCCAAGTCAAAAGGTTTTCAAAGAACCGAGCAAAAATAAAATTTGAAAGCTACTCACAACCGCTGCATGAGTTCATCATCGACAGCGCCGGTTTTCAAAGAACCGAGCAAAAATAAAATTTGAAAGCTACTCACAACGCTGGAGAAGGAATTATCCCAACTGCGCGAGTTTTCAAAGAACCGAGCAAAAATAAAATTTGAAAGCTACTCACAACTGAAGAAAACAAATGCTATCTTCCTCATTTGTTTTCAAAGAACCGAGCAAAAATAAAATTTGAAAGCTACTCACAACCCAGCGCATAGCGAATGTCTGCTCGACGGGGTTTTCAAAGAACCGAGCAA
>JANWWQ010000133.1 GCA_025055635.1 Flavobacteriales bacterium | reverse complement strand
TTTGAAAACTCACGCCGCCGGCGGCGATTATGCTGCCTCGTTGTGAGTAGCTTTCAAATTTTATTTTTGTTCGGTTCTTTGAAAACATGACACAGGCACACACGCTACTATGCCGGGTTGTGAGTAGCTTTCAAATTTTATTTTTGTTCGGTTCTTTGAAAACGCATTACTCACCCGCACGCCGTACTCTCCGGGTTGTGAGTAGCTTTCAAATTTTATTTTTGTTCGGTTCTTTGAAAACAGGCGATTATGCCGCCAGTACGGCGGCACGGTTGTGAGTAGCTTTCAAATTTTATTTTTGTTCGGTTATTTGAAAACGTGTCGGCCACCATCCAGCGCAGAGAGCTCGTTGTGAGTAGCTTTCAAATTTTATTTTTGTTCGGTTCTTTGAAAACGAAGCGGAGCGACAGAGGCAAGCCGAGGCCGTTGTGAGTAGCTTTCAAATTTTATTTTTGTTCGGTTCTTTGAAAACTTCAGAAGGTGAAGCTCCTACAGGATGCCCGTTGTGAGTAGCTTTCAAATTTTATTTTTGTTCGGTTCTTTGAAAACCAGGTA
>JANWWQ010000132.1 GCA_025055635.1 Flavobacteriales bacterium | reverse complement strand
TGACTCTGAAACTGGTCTAGGGCAAAGTAGAATTTGCAAAAGGGAATGAAGACGCTGTTTCCGGCTGCAATGAAGCCCCAAAAGAAAAACACAGTGATCAGGGTAACGAGAGCCGGATAGTTGGTGGCTTTTGCTTCAGAAACGGTTGCCATGAGGACCAAAGGTAATAAGGGTGTACTCGGTGCTCTCCTGCGAGGAAGGCCTTATGTCGGGGGCCAGGCGGGTCAGGCCGTCCAGTGAAACAAGGCAGTTTTGTATGAGAGATGCGCAAGGCGGCTCCTTCGGCTCCGCTCAGGAGCCGGGAGTCGGCATTGCTTTTGGGGCTGGACTACTGAGGGATTGCCGGAACGCATGAATCTTGGATCAGCCCGAACTCTACGGACAGGCCATAATAATGGTCACAAGACTCTCCGGCATTTGACCGTTCTCCCCCAGCGTTAAAAGACGAAAAACCTTATTTTCACATGGAGCTTCCGGAGAATTTCTGGAAATATCACAGGGAATACAGGCAGCGGCAAAATATACAAAAAAATTTTATTTCCTGCAACCCTGAGGTACAA
>JANWWQ010000131.1 GCA_025055635.1 Flavobacteriales bacterium | reverse complement strand
AAATTTGAAAGCTACTCACAACTAATCAAGGGTTTAGTAGCAAAGTCAGCTCGTTTTCAAAGAACCGAGCAAAAATAAAATTTGAAAGCTACTCACAACGCAATCCCTTTACGAAAGCCGCGCCACGCGGTTTTCAAAGAACCGAGCAAAAATAAAATTTGAAAGCTACTCACAACGAGGTGCCGCTCCTTGTTGGCCACGACATTGTTTTCAAAGAACCGAGCAAAAATAAAATTTGAAAGCTACTCACAACGCAAACTTCCGACACTCTGAAAGCCCCGACGTTTTCAAAGAACCGAGCAAAAATAAAATTTGAAAGCTACTCACAACGGACTGGTCGAGCGCGCCCGTCCGCAACGGTTTTCAAAGAACCGAGCAAAAATAAAATTTGAAAGCTACTCACAACAGCTTGCCGAACTGGAACGCCAGCGGCAAGGTTTTCAAAGAACCGAGCAAAAATCAAATTTGAAAGCTACTCACAACCGCAGGGTGGAGGATATTAGTGTTGCGCCTGTTTTCAAAGAACCGAGCAAAAATAAAATTTGAAAGCTACTCACAACGTTTTTCCTGTTTGGGTTTGGCAGTGTTTT
>JANWWQ010000130.1 GCA_025055635.1 Flavobacteriales bacterium | reverse complement strand
TATGCAAGCGTCCTATCAGTTTTATTATTCAGCAGTTCTGTTTTTATTAAGCTCCGTGCACGTACAATAACTCTCTACAGGGACTATATCCCTCTGCCTGTCTAAACTCCGCATGGTTGTGCACTTTTTTCGCATATTTCTGCCATGCCACCTGTGCCTTTTCTTTTTTTTATTGCTGTGCTGAGTAAAAGTATATGCTTAAGTCCCCCTAATCCCTCCCGACTTTTGCACGGCACCTCCATAATTATTGGACTCTCCACGCCATATTTTGTATTTGCATTTGGTACTTTCAAAAATGCCGGAACATTACCTGTTCTATCTCCGATAAATTAAAGCTTACTATCCAGGCTCCTTCTTGTAGGTCTCTGCAAATCACTTTCTCAATATTCTCCCCCGCACAGTCTGCTGGCCATTTCCCTACTTCAAACTGATCTTCCACCTTTCCCAACATTTCCTCTCACTCTCACTTAAGGTGGTTAACCGCATTACTTACTAAAGGAAAAGCCAACTGGAGAAATTCTTGCTATTCACACAATGTATTGAAAATCAACCTGTTAAGATTTCTATATGACTTTGCGACATCTTTATATTTATTTGCTTTCCCTCT
>JANWWQ010000012.1 GCA_025055635.1 Flavobacteriales bacterium | reverse complement strand
GGCGGGCCTGGTGTGCTACCTGGTGGATCGGAAGGAGCAGAAGGAGGTGAGGGTAGGAAGTGAGACCAGCTATGTGTTTGACATCAACGGAGCGGAGACGCGGGATCGGTTTGTGTTGAAGTTCCGCCGTGAGGTAGCTGTGACGGAGCAGGCCATGGTGGCGCCGGAGGTGCCGCAGGTGAAGGAGACGGTTGCCGGTACGGAGGCGGATCGGGCGTGGGTGAGCGGTGGCCGGGTATACTTGTCGCTGGGTCGGGATGTGCCGGGTCGGCTGACGCTGCGCTTGGTGGACATGAGCGGGAAGGTGGTGTGGACGGATGCCATTCAGAATGCGGTGCGCGGGGTGTATGATCTAGGGGAGCTGGATGTAGCGGCCGGGTTGTACATTCTGAACTGGAGCGACGGCAGCGGCACGCAGAGCGCCCGCCTGCCCCTTGGGCTAGCCAAGTAATAGGGCTTAATCAAAAACCCACATACAGCCACCGGCCTCCGCATGGAGGCCGGTGGCGTTTTTGGGGGAGAGGCTGGCTACTAAAAATTGGTATCTCTACATTTGAGCCGTGGCTTCAAAAAGCCTTTTGGAAAAGACCAAGTTAGACCTCAATGCGGTTTTTCATGTAGGCTTATTTTTATGGAAAATGAGCCTTACCTATGGGCTTTGGAAGCTTTTTCAATGGACTGGAGGTTTTCAAATGCATTGGTATGAAGGAGGTGTTAATGTTATTGGTCAACTGCACGAATTACTTTCTCCGCTATACCGTGCCCTCAACCACCATGTAGGAAAGGTCCTAGTAGATGTTAGTCATTTTGTTATCCATGATGTGTTGGGCTTTCCCTGCCAAAAAGTCATCCTCTGGCGCGATTACAAGGGTATTCCGGAAGAATTTCGTATTCTCTGGCTGCCGGGTACCAGAGGCATTAACGTGGCCGAAAGCTGCCTGGGAATCGCACCCATGATTGTGTTGGCTGGTGCCGTCTTAGCCTATCCTGGGCCCTGGAAACATAAACTATGGTTTATTCCTTTGGGTATGGTGGCTGCCGAAGCCGGAAATATTTTCCGTATAGTAAGCCTTGTGCTAATCCAGAAACACGTGTCCCGTGAATTACTCTTTAAGCTCAGCCATTCCTATGTGTATTTATTGATATGTTATTCTATAGTGTTCTTTTTTATTCGCTGGTGGATAGTAAAGTTTGGTGATAAATAATTTTTCTGGATGTTGTTGAGTGTCATAATGCCTGCTTACAATGAGCAAAGTTCCATAGCGCAAGTGCTCCATCGGGTGTGCACAGTGGCTCTTCCTCCAGGAGTGGAGCGCGAAGTTGTGGTGGTGGACGATTGCTCCATGGATGGTACTTGGGAAACTCTCATAGCCTTTCAACAACAGAACCCTCAATTTCCTATCCGTTCCTTCCGTCAAGCGAAAAACCTGGGTAAGGGAGCTGCCCTACGCCGCGCAATCCAAGAAGCCCGAGGAGATTACATTGTGGTACAGGATGCCGATTTGGAATACGACCCGGCAGAATACACTTTGTTGTTGGATCCCGTTCTCAAAGGTCATGCCGACGTGGTGTACGGTTCCCGTTTTATGGGGGGCAACCCCCATCGCATTCTGTTTTTCTGGCATAGCATAGGCAATAAGTTTCTCACCTTCCTCAGTAACATGTTCACAAATCTCAACCTCACCGATATGGAAACCTGTTACAAGTTGTTCAGGGCCGATATTTTGAAGCGTATTCGCCTGCAGGAAAATCGTTTTGGCTTTGAGCCGGAGGTGACGGCCAAGATGGCGCGGTTTCCAGGAGTCCGGGTTTACGAGGTGGGTATTTCCTATTACGGTCGAACCTATGCGGAGGGTAAAAAGATTAATTGGAAAGACGGTTTATGGGCCATATGGTGTATTTTGAAGTACAACACTTGGGCGCGACAGACTTTTTTCCCCGAAATTGCAACGTAGGAAAATTTTCTGCGTTATTAGCTTGTGAAAGTGGACGGCATCACATTAAACTTAATTACTGCATGCCGTTCTTTCATTTGGAGCATGCTGCTATGGGTTCAGGGTTGCTTACTGAGCAGAGGGCAGGATTTATATCTTTCAGCAAATTATAACCTGGAAAAAGTTGTACGCAATCTATTCCTGGGCACCAAAGAAGTAGAAATCAGCAATATCCGCTTCTCCGGGTCTAAAGGCAGCCTGGGCCTTTTTTCTTACAAAGGAGGTAAACTCGGAATTGAGGAAGGTTTTCTCCTGACCACAGGCCACCTCAACGGCGTAAGGGGGCCGAACAACAATCCCATATCCGGATCCGAATTAATGCAAGGTGGGGACGCTGATCTGGACGCACTGGCCCAAGCACGTACTATGGACGCTGTGTCCCTGGAGTTTGATTTTGTGCCTGTGTCCGAATTTATCAGTTTTCGTTACGTATTCGCCAGCGAAGAATACCTGGAATTTGTAAACCGAGGGTACAATGACGTATTTGGCTTTTTTATAAGCGGCCCGGGGATAGACGGAAAACTGAACCTGGCCACAGTCATGGGAGGGCAGGACATAGTGAGCGTAAATTCCATCAATGATCAGGTGAACTCCCATTTATACGTGGATAATGGCTCCACTTCTGACCCAAAAACCCAGGGCAAACAACGACCCGTGTACGACAACAAAATCCAGTTTGACGGATTCACCAAGGTCCTCAAAGCCCGAGCCCGCGTTCAGGCTTACAAAACCTATCATATCAAACTTGCAATAGCCGATGTGGGTGACCGTTTCGTGGACTCCGCAGTGTTCTTAGAAGCCCGCAGCTTTATATCGGAAGGGGAAAAGCTACCCCCTCCACCTGGCTACCGCCCCAGCTCTACGTTCTTATCTGAAAAAAAACGCAAGCCCCTCCCCCGAAGTTTCCTTATTGAGTACGACTTTGACTCCTGGAAAATTCCTGACACATCCCGCGATAAGCTTTACTTCGTATGGAAAGACATCAAGGACTATCCGGATCTAGCCCGAATTGAGATCCGTGGTCATACGGATTACAAAGGCACTGACGAGTATAATCAGCGCCTTTCTGAAAAGCGGGTTGAGAGCGTAGTAGACTTTCTAGTTAAATTGGGTTATCCACGTGAACACATCATTCTTCGCCAAGGCTTTGGGGAAACCCAGCCCAAAGCTTCAAACGAAACCGAAGAAGGCCGAGCCCGCAACCGCCGGGTGGAGGTGCGTATTCTCTGGAACGGACGATAGGTTATCCCCGTTTTTTCGTAGGTGACCCGGAGGCCAGCAAATTGGAACAGTCCTTTCAGAAATAGTCCTCTGACTGAAAATTCCCTAAAAACTCGAAAAGCTCACAGTACATCGGAACTCGCCTTGGTCAAGCCTACGGCTTGTTCCAAAAGACTCATCAATTACCCCTTGCAACCAGTCATATCTAATTTTGCTCCCAACCAAACAAGCCATCATGGGTCGCATATTTGAAAAGCGTAAATACAAAATGTTTGCGCGCTATGCGCGGATGGCAAAACAATTCACCCGTGTGGGTAGAGAAATTTCTATCGCCGCTAAACAAGGCGGGCCAGACCCCGAATTAAACCCTCGCCTGCGTATGGCCATTCAAAATGCCAAAGCTATTAACATGCCAAAGGCCAATATTGAAGCGGCCATTAAAAGAGCCACGAACAAAGAAGAAAAAGATTTTGAAGAAGTGGTGTATGAAGCCTATGCGCCCCACGGAGTGGCCCTCATTATTGTGACAGCCACAGATAACCCTAATCGTACAGTGGCCAACCTCCGCATGCACCTCAACCGAGCTGGAGGTTCTCTCACAAAGAGTGGTTCGTTGGATTTCATTTTTGAACATAAGGCTATCTTCAAAGTCAAAAGTCAGGGTCAGAACCTTGAGGAACTGGAATTAGAGCTCATTGACTATGGCCTTGAAGAGCTTAATCAGGAAGAGGATATGCTGTATATCATCACTCCCTTCAAGGACAATGCTGCCATGCAAAAGGCACTGGAAGAGAAAGGCCTTGAAATTGTATCTAGCGAATTCGTCTACGTCCCTAATCCAGGTGCTACAAAGGAAGATCTAACTGAAGAGCAACAAAACGAAGTGCTGCGTCTCATCGAAAAGTTGGAGGAAGACGATGATGTGCAGCACGTTTTTCATAACATGGCCTGAGTGGCAGAGACCAATTTCGTTGACTATGTAAAAATTTTTGTCCGTTCCGGAAAAGGCGGGCCTGGAGCTGTTCACTTTTACCGGGATAAGTTCACAGCTCGTGGAGGTCCTGACGGAGGTGATGGGGGCAGAGGAGGCCATATCATCGTCCGGGGTAATAAGCAACTTTGGACTCTACTTCATCTTAAATACCGCAAACATATCCACGCCGCCGACGGAGAACCCGGCATGGGTCGTATGAAAACCGGCGCTGATGGCGCCGATCAAGTGATTGAAGTACCTCTGGGCACTGTTGTTAAAGATTTTGCCACCGGCAAGGTACAGTGCGAAATCACTTCTCATGGTCAGGAGTTTATCCTTCTCCGGGGGGGGCGCGGCGGCCGCGGGAATGCTTTTTTCAAAACCCCTACCCTGCAAGCACCCCGTTTCGCACAACCTGGAGAGCCCGGTCAAGAGGGGTGGAAAATTTTTGAACTCAAACTGTTGGCTGATGTAGGTCTAGTGGGTTTCCCCAACGCCGGAAAAAGCACTCTGCTCGCCGCTATTTCGGCCGCCCGACCTGAAATAGCTGATTACCCTTTTACTACCCTTGTGCCCCATCTGGGGTTAGTGGCATACCGCGACTTCAAATCATTTGTCGTGGCTGACATTCCTGGCATTATTGAGGGGGCCCATATGGGCCGGGGGTTAGGATTACGCTTCCTCCGCCACATTGAGCGTAATTCCGTACTGTTGTTCATGATACCGGCAGATTGTCCAGATCACCGTCAACAATACCATATCCTCCTCAATGAATTAGAAAAATACAATCCTGAATTGCTTAAGAAACAAAGGGTTATTGGCATATCAAAATCAGATCTTCTGGACGCAGATTTGGAAGCCGAGTTAGCGGCCCATTTGAATGATCTGAACCCGGTGTTTTTTTCGGCCGTAACGGGGACCGGCTTGGAAATACTTAAAGACCGCCTGTGGCAAGCCCTTAATACTCCAAGCCATGTCTGAATGGTTGTTTGAGCTAGATAAAAATCTATTTTTTTCACTAAACGGAAGCCTCCTTGCCTTAGATAGTTTCTGGATCTTTTGGAGTTCAGGAGCAGCTTGGGTTGTAATGGCTCTCCCTATCGTTTGGATGGGCCTATGTCGCTTACATCTTTCTCTGTTCTTAGGGGCTCTTGTGGGTGCTGCCATTTTATTAACGTTCACTGACCAGGTGAGCAATCTCGTCAAGGACTTAGTGCAACGCCCACGGCCCTGCAGGATATGGGAAACGGAAGTGCATCTTTTATGGCCTCGCTGCAGTGAATTTGGTTTTTTTTCGGCCCACGCAGCCAACAGTTTTGCTCAAGCCACTTGGTGGACGTTCATTTCCTCGCAATACCTCGCCAACCGTATTTCTTGTATCATAGGAGTTTACTGCTATTTAGCGGCCTCTTGTGTGAGCCTCAGCCGCATTTTTGTGGGAGTACACTTCCCAAGCGATGTGCTGGCCGGCTTGATTTTCGGTACCTTGACCGCCTTTCTCGCAGCCAAAGGCTTTGCGGCACTTAAGTATAAATTTGGCCGATCCTCACCGCTATGAATGGGATGCACGCAGTGGCCGTTTTTTTGGGCGGGGGCCTGGGTTCGGTGCTTCGTTTTGGACTGGCGCAGGCCTTTATGAACAAATTCCTGTGGGGTGTGCCGCTCAGCACTCTACTGTCCAATATGCTGGCCTCTTTAATCGTAGGATTGGTGTGGTTAGTAGGGTTCCGCGAAAAAAATCCTTCCCTATATATGCTGTTAGCCACAGGCTTTTGCGGAGGTCTTAGCACTTTTAGCACGTTCAGTCAGGAAAATGTGCTTCTCTGGGCGCGGTGGGGTCCAGGGCCTGTCGTATTAAATATTGCCTTTAATGTGATTTTGTGCTCGGGAATAGTTTATGTGCTTACACGTCACCTTGTGTATCGTGGTTTTCAGTAATCCAATTGAAGTTTTCGTACTAAAAATTTAGTTTAAATTATCAAAAAGCAAAAAATCCTTCCAAGGCCTTTTCAACTTTTTCCCAGCTATATTGATGTTGCACAAATATTCTTCCGTGGGAAGCCAGTTTGGCCGCCAAATCCTTACACTCAAGCACATTAAGTATGTGATCAGCCATTTCGGCGGCTTCATCTGCAATTAGGAGATGTTCGCCGGGTGTGGCTTTTATGGCATCGTTCACGCGGGATGTTGTGACCACGGGAAGTCCCATTGCCATGGCTTCAAGTATTTTATTTTGGATTCCTGTGTTTAAGAACATAGGCGCGCAGAAAACCCTTGAAGCCGCATAATAAGCCCGAGTGTCGGACACACGTCCCGTCACATGAACCAGACGGTTACGAAGCCTGCGCACACGCCAGGGGGGGTCAGCACCCACGAGCACCAGCCGGGCATTGGGCTTTTTCCGCCACACCTGAGGCATCACATCACGAGCAAGGAAAAGGGCCGCTTCGGTATTGGAGGGGTAGCGCAGCGAGCCCACAAAACACACGTCCCAAACGCGTTCAGAAGGCCAAGGAGCATAAAACGAAGTATCAATACCATTAGGAATAATGAACACTTCTTCTCGGGCTGGGCTTCTAATGTCTTCACGGTCCCGTGCACTGATGATGGCCACCCGGGAAAAGCGTTCCAAGGCAAGCCGCTCGTAGTAATCCAGCCGGGCCTCTTCTTCCCGAAGAAAGAACCGCATGATTGGCTTCTCAAAGGGCAGCCGCAGGGCTAAATTTTTTGCAAAGGGATCCATCATATCTAAAAGAAGACGGCGGCCTGGGGCAGCCATGGCGTAACGGAAAGTGCGGAGCAGTTGAAAGTACAATACGTCAGGTAGAAATCTTTCTAAAAATTCCCTAAAGCGTTTTATGGCCTTAGGGTGGCTATGATAAGCCGTCTGAAAAGGTTCCCGACTAGTCAGGGCTTGGCATAACGACACCCCAATACGCCACCAGGGAAGATATTCAATGTGCAAATCCTTAAGGTATGGTGTCACTGCTTCAACTTCTGCTCGGCTCACCGATTTATCTGTAAGAGCAAATAGACCCACCTGATGCCGCAGACTCAGCAAGCGAATTTGATGGAAGGCGCGCAACTTATCGCCTTTATCCAAGGGGTAAGGAAAACGCGGAGTCACCATCAGAATTCGCATCACCAGCTGAATCTTGCCAAATTTATTCTTAGGAAATTCCGACTTTTTAGGCTTTCAATTGAGTAATCCATATCTAATGAATAGAAAATTTTTTTAAATTCTTTATTGAATTTCAGATGCTTGTTTTAGTATCTCTCTTAATTTTTGGCAGGTGTTAGCCAAATGATAGGTTTTAGCAATAACCTGGTGTCCTTTTTGGGCGATTTCAACAGCTAAATTCCGTTGACTTTGCAAATAGGCCAACTGTTTCTCAAATTCTTCCGGACTTGATGCTAACAAAACATGCACATCTGGAATCAAGGGTAGACCTTCTGCCCCCAATGGCGTCGTAATTACGGGCCTACCAAGGGCCAGCGCTTCAATCACTTTCACTTTGATGCCACTGCCGGCAAATACCGGCACTATGCATATATGCTTGTCCCGTATGAAATCCGCTACGCTATCCACAAAACCATGTACAAAGAGGCCTGGGAGCTTTCGTTTGTGCAGGGTATCAGGCATATGGTTGCCAGCCAAATGCAACTCTATTTCTGGAAACTTTTTCCTCAAGTATGGCCAATACCTATCCAGAAAAAGTTCAATCCCCTGGCGGGTGGGTTGCCAATCCATGGATCCAACATGATAGAGTTTAAGGGTATTCTCATCAGCCGGCCATGGCACGGGATCTGGTGTTTTATCCCACAACGCTGCCGGCAGGAAGGAAACAGTTTTAACCCCTGAAATTCCAGAGAAATACTGGACATCCACAGGGCTCACTCCCGTTACCACTGTGGCCAAGGGTAAGGTATTAATCTCTTCGCGGCGAAGTAAGCGATATAACACTTCCAGAGCCCCCCTACGCACCGGCTGTCCCTTAGTCTGGTGACACAATGTCTGCCACACTTTCCACTCCACATTGTGCGCATGATATATGATTGGCATATCTGGAAAGGCCTTCCTAATAATAGGTAGAAATGCCAGACCCGCCATACCATCTAATATGATGGTCTGAGGGCCGTAGTTTTTCACTAGAGTCACAAGGTGGCTTACAGCCGGCGACCGTTGGTAACGAATCAAGTGGTATGCGCGTCCCTCCATAATGGCACTGATAAAACCTTTTAAGGTCACACGGGTATGACATTCCACGGCTTTCCATTGCTGTGGGTGCCAATGAGGGGGTATATGGTCATAGTTGAATGGATGCTTGAAGGTATGGGGAACCAATATCAGGGAATTCGGATAACAGTCTAGAACGGCGCGGGCCAAACCTTTGCTCACCAGCGCCCCTCCATCGTGAATATTAAAAGGAAACTTATTGAGCAAAACGGCCAACTTCATAGCTTGGCCTTTTGCCTCAGCTGGCGCCACAGCTGTACATAGGTTTCGCGCTGTAGAATGGGGCTGTCATAATTTGCTTTCATCATCAACCACAGCCCCATAGGTAGCATGATGAGAGTAGAAAGCCACATGCCTGCCCCCGCACTGATGGTAAGCTGTTTAGCAGCCTTTTCCCCTAAAGTGCTTAAAATGTAGTACAGAATAAAGATCAATACCGAGGCCACCAGGGGAAGGCCTAGTCCCCCTTTGCGTATGATGGCCCCAAGAGGAGCTCCAATGAAAAACATCAGAAGGCATGCCGCCGAAAGGGTAAACTTTCGGTGCCACTCCACCTTGTAACGGGCCAGGTTTTCTCGTCGGAAGCGAAATTCTTGGCGCAGGTCGCTGAGGCGGGCTTTCGTTTGACTTAGTAACAGAGCCGCTTGGGTGTTCAAATAAGTTCGGGCTTCGGGCGGCAGCTTTTCATGCCAGTTTGGCTGAGATAGATTATCAAGGTTTAGATGCACGTTGAGGGGAGGGGATCCTGGACGCCACCGACCGCTGGCCGGCACTTCCATTCCAGCATGCATGGGTATGGTAGGAGGAGTTCTAAGAATAAAGGCCGTGAGGTTGCGGAGGCGGTTTTGGTGTTCCCCTTCCAGTTCCCTTATTTCTCTGGAGAGGGCCGTCAAACCCAGCATTGTGTAATGGCCGCGGTAAAGGGCTTCACTTTGACGCTGCAATTGAAAGTCTGAAATATCTACACGAATTTCCTGGCGTTTAAATCGGGTGGTGATATGGGGAAAAGAAGGATCCCTATTGTGATAGAATTTCTCTTCCATGTAGGACTGACCGTTGTATAGTTCCAGAATCAGGTAGCGCCTGTCCGAAGTAGTATGGACGGTGGCACTTTCGGCCACTATCACGCGGCTGTTGCCAATTTCTGGGTCAGAGTGGTCATAAATGAGGACATTAAAAAGCCATTTTTTATCGCGGGATATCTGTTCAGCCCGCAGGGCTACTTTTTCCAAATCGCTGTAAAAGATCCCCGGTTTAATGTCCATGGCGGGTTTCTGGTCTTGAATATCCATAATGAGGGCCCGCATTTTCAAATTAGCCGCCGGCATGAGACGGTCAGAAAACACAAAAGCTAAAAGGGATAATCCTGCCGAAGTCCACATCACCGGTCTCATCACACGCAACAGGGAAATGCCGCTGGCCTTAGCAGCTACCAGTTCCAGGTGCTCGGCCAGGCTTCCAAAGGTCATGATGGAGGAAAGCAGCACCGCCAGAGGCAAAGCAAGGGGAACCAGCGTAGCAGAGGTATATACCAATAATTCACCGATCACATGCCATTCTAATCCTTTTCCGGCCAGATCATCAATGTACTTCCAAATAAATTGCATCAGAAGCACTACCAGTGCAATGAAAAACGTGAGGAAAAAGGGCCCGATAAAACGACGCAATGTATGGAGGTCCAGTTTTCTCAAAGCAGCTGCACGTTTAATTCCTACAAAAGTAAGGAGGTCCCTATACCTTTGCCCTTATGAGCAGCGCAGAGGAATTGCTGGCTATCAGTCCGCTGGATGGTCGTTATGCTTCCAAAACAAAGCCTCTGCAAGAGTATTTCTCGGAATATGCTTTAATCCGGTATAGGGTATTTGTAGAATGGTCTTATCTGCGTTGGCTTCTTTCCCTTCCTCTGCCAGGTAAGGATTTCGGTCATCTTCTCAGTCGCCTCCCCGAGCCGGAGGAACGGTTTAGGTCTTTTAGTCTTACTCAGGCCCTCCGTGTAAAGGAACTTGAAAACCTCACAAACCATGATGTGAAGGCTGTAGAATACCTAGTGCGAGAAGAACTGCGGAATATAGGCTTGGAGGAAGCGGAAAGCTGGGTGCACTTTGGACTCACCTCGCAGGATGTAAACAATGTGGCTGTCCCATTGGCTTTGCGGGACTTTTGTAGGCAGCATCTATATCCGGCGCTGCTGGATTTGGTAACACTATTACGTCAATATGCAGCAGCCTGGAATCGCTACCCTATGCTGGCACGGACGCATGGCCAGCCGGCTTCACCCACCCGCCTGGGCAAGGAAATTCGAGTGTTTGCCGTGCGCTTACAGGTTCAGCTGCGCGGGTTACAGAAGCTCCCTTTTGCTGCCAAATTCGGGGGAGCCACAGGAAATTTTAATGCCCACTTTGCGGCTTTCCCTCAATTACCATGGCATCAGTTAGCGGATAAGTTTATCACTGATTTTGGTCTTGTACGTTCGCATCCTACCACGCAGATTGAGCATTACGATACGCTGGCCGCCTGGTGCCAAAACCTATCCCGGATCTGCACCATACTGATGGATTTGTGTCAGGATATTTGGTTGTATGTGGCTCTGGACTACTTCCGCCAAACTACCCGGGAGGGAGAGGTGGGTTCATCAGCCATGCCGCACAAAGTGAATCCCATTGATTTTGAAAACGCCGAAGGTAATTTGGGAATTGCACGGGCCCTGTTTGAACACATGGCCATGAAGCTGCCCATTTCGCGGTGGCAACGAGATCTTACTGACAGCACCGTATTGCGCAACCTGGGAGTGCCGGTAGGGCACCTTTGGATTGCTATTCAGGGTGTTCAGCAGGGCATAAGAAAATTGCGAGTGAACACCACCGCTCTGAAAGCGGATCTGCAGAACCATCCAGAGGTCGTCACCGAGGCATATCAAACCATCCTGCGACGGGAAGGTCTGAGGGAGGCTTACGAAATGCTACGCGACTTCACCCGAGGAAAAACCGTCACGCTCCAGATGTTGCATACTTTCGTGGACAGTCTGCCCGTGAATGACCAGGTCAAGGCTGAGTTGAAAAGATGGGCGCCACACCGATACTTAGGACGGTAAACTTTAAAAGGATATTCTTAATAAAGTAATATAACCTGAATCATAAGTGTTACCCATTCCTACTTTATTAACTTGGGTTAAGAAAAGCTTGTTAAATGAATATGAGAATTTCTGAAATGCACCATAAACGATTTTTACTAAATATTATTCCACCATATTTTACTTAAATAAAAATGATCAATAAAAATCTATTTAAAGCGAGTTTTGGGTATAAGTATGCCCTATCATTCTGGATTTTTATATTTTATCATGGTTATCTTTTTATACTTTGATCGTAATTTTAAAAATAAAATTCCCGAAGGAATTTTTCTCATTCCTAAGACCTTTGAGCCACGAGAATAAATTTTTCTGCGAGCCATTCGCTCCGAGGAAAAATGTCCCGTACGGCCAGTTCCCTCACCTGCCAGCCTCGTACGCGGCGCTCCGAAGGGTTGCGACTTCCCGTCAGGTATACCACGATTCCCCGAGGTGCTACTAGGTGCCCTGTCATTTTAATAAATTCAGGTAGGGGACACACAGCCCGCCCCGTTACACAATCATAGCTTCCCTGCCACTGTTCAGCTCGTGCTCTCACTACACGCACATGGCTGAGTCCCAAAGCCTGTACAATATGTTCCACAGCAGCTACCTTTTTGGCTACAGATTCCACCAAGGTTACCTTTAACTGGGGCTCGGCAATAGCTATCGGGATGCCGGGCAGTCCCCCTCCGGTCCCCACGTCAGTCAGCGTTTGCAAGGAACGCAAAAGGCCGCTTTCAGCCACCGATAAGCAATACAAAATATGCCGCTCCTCTAAATACTGCACATCTTTTCGGGACACTAGATTCACCCTAGCGTTGGCCTCCCTTAATAATGAGGCATAACGTTCCAGCAAACTGACTCTCTCCGCAGACCAATGGGGTAAATGGATACTCCAGAAGGAACGTGCTGACTCGCCCATTAAAAAAACAGCCCCGCGAGGGGCTGTCCTCATCTTATAAATCTGAATCTTTAATGACTTGCCAGATATTCAGCCACACCTTGATGGCTGGCCTTCATCCCTTCTTTGCCCTTCTCCCAGTTGGCCGGGCATACCTCACCTTTTTGCTCAAAAAACTGCAGAGCATCCACCATGCGCAGGGCCTCCTTCACATTGCGGCCCAGGGGCATATTATTGATCAACTCGTGTTGCACAATGCCATTCTTATCAATCAAAAACAGGCCCCTATAAGCCACCAGTTCACTTGTGGCCACCAATTGATCATTCTCGTCATAGTAAAATTCTCCGTTCAATACCCCATAATTGTAAGAAATTGTTTTGTTAGTGTCGGCTACGATAGGATAAGTAATACCTTTAATGCCACCTTGCTCTTTGGGCACTTGCAACCAGCCCCAGTGGCTTTGCTCAGTGTCCGTACTGCAGGCCACAACAGCCACATTACGGGCCTCAAATTCGGCCAGGTGTTCCTGAAAAGCCCATAACTCCGTAGGGCATACAAATGTGAAGTCCTTCGGATAAAAGAAGAATATGACGTATTTCTGGCCTAGGTATTGGTCCAGTGAGAAATTTTCTACGATTTCTCCGCCGTTCACAACGGCCATTGCCTTGAATGAGGGCGCTTTTTTACCAACGAGTGCCATAGGTTTAAAATTTTCAGCGCAAAGGTAAAGAGCGCAGAATTTTCTCCGTGTTTTAAAAGCAATAATTCTAGTTAATAGTTTTTTATTTGAGTGTTCCGTCTACTGGCCGACATCCGGAGGGCTGTTTTCCGCTCTCCTCTTGCCGGCAAGTGCCGTAGGCTAGGAGGGGTCGGTCTGTTCTGGGGTTCGCTTTCGCTCCGGCAATCCTTTGGGGCCCTTGCCGCAAAGGCAATACCGGCCTTCGGCCGCTCTCTGCCACCCTCACGCAAACCTTTCAACCACCCCGCAAGGCCTCTAATACTTTTTCAGGACGAAGTGCTTCCATACAGCCACAGCGATCGGGACGGCATTGGTGCGGCGTCAGACAGTGCCTGCGTCCGGTCAACGCCATAGCACGAGGACCCAGCGGACCCCATCGCCCCGGATGCATCGGAGGCCGCGGCACATATAACCCAATGGAGCGCACACCCAAAGCCGCCGCAATATGCAACGGACCCGTAGAAGGTGCCACCAGGATCTCGCTTTCCTCTACAAAGCGGATGAAGCCCTCTAAATCAAACTTTCCGCAAAGGTTTCGTTCGGGAGGAAGACCCGCCTCTCTGATGAGGCCATCCGCCTCATTCCAATTACAGGCTAATCCTGTCATATAAACGATTCCCCAACTTTGTTGGCTTAAAAGCCTTATCAGCGTCACCCAGTAATTCTTGGGCCACAATGGGGCACTCCTATTGGTAAAGGGGTGCACTATAATTTTTTTTTCCTTAACTGAAGAATTTTTTCTCCCCCTCCAGGGCAAACAATTCCGTAACTCTTCCAAAGGACATGGCCACACAGCAGGAAAATGCCGATACAGCAAAAGCAGATTTAGCTGAGCCTCGTGTAATTGCGACCTTTTCCTACTGAAAAAAACACGATCGTTACTCCACAGCCAATGCCACCAGCGCCCGGCCGTTCCCGTACGCCGACGAAAACCTAAGCGCCGGCCCATACGAACCTCCACCGGTCGACTAAAGAAAAAAACGATGTGCTGCCTTTGCGCTTCTTTCCAGGGCACCTCGCCCTTCAGAAAATCTTCTAGGGCACACCATGAATTTATAAAATCACAACGCGCCACCAAGGGCTGCCATTCCTGGCGCGTGATGAATCCCAATGATAAGTCTGGATACTTTTTATGTAACCAGGCCAGTGACCATAGCGACACCACCACGTCCCCGATGTTATCGGTGCGTGCCACTACTACAATTGGAGATTCCATTAAATACTAATCAATTCGCGGTCTTCTTCTTCTTTGTAAGCCATTATTTGCTCCAGCGCGTCGGGCACAACATCGCTGCAAATCACTATAAAGCTTCCTTTCTCTGCTGTACGCAATGCATGGTCAATGGCTTCTCGTTCGGTCTTGATCACTTCCACAGGCTTATCGGGTGCCTGACTATGGATGCCCTCTAAAAGCAACTGAATAATTTCATCTTCGGTGCGTCCACGCAAATTGCGATCTTGACGAATGATGATTTTATCAAAATAGCGGGCAGCCTCAGCACCCAAACTTCTAATATCTTCGTCCCGACGGTCACCCACACCCGCAATGATGCCCACTTTAGGATGGGCGTCCACCTTGGCAATGAACTGTCCGATTGCATGCAAACCAGCCGTGTTGTGGGCATAATCCACCATGACTGTGAAATTGTGGAAGTGGAAAATATTCATTCGGCCCGGCGTTTGCGCAGGTGAAGGAATGAAGGTGTTCAAAGCGATCCGAATATCCTCTATGGATATCCCTTTCACGTAAGTAGCCAGAATGGCCGCTAGGGAATTCGCCACGTTGAACTCTGCTTTTCCTCCAAAAGTGATGGGCACGTTGGTGACTTTTTCCACCCGAATTTTCCAGGTGCCTTTTAATAGCGAGAGGTAACCATTCTCAAAGACAGCTGCAATACCGCCTTCCTGGCAGTGTTTACGTATCCGGGGGTTGTTCTCATCCAGGCTGAACAAAGCGATATTGCAGCTGAGGTCCTGCCGCATGGCATACACCCGGTCGTCATCGGCGTTGAGGACGGCAAATCCATGCGGAAATACGCTTTGGGGCACCACGCTTTTAACGCGGCTAAGCTGGTCTAAGTTTTCAATTCCGCCCAAACCCAAATGATCGGCAGCGATATTGGTCACCACCGCTACATCACAGTTATGAAACCCTAGTCCAGCCCTCAGAATGCCGCCCCGAGCTGTCTCTAAAACAGCAAAATCAACGGTTGGATCTTTCAAGACAAATTCGGCCGACACAGGACCCGTGCAATCGCCCCGCATCATGAGCTGATTCTGAATATAAATGCCATCCGTGGTGGTAAAACCCGGCTTGTAACCGGCTTGCTTCACAATATGGGCAATAAGGCGCGTTGTGGTTGTTTTTCCGTTGGTTCCAGTGATGGCGATGATGGGTATGCGGGCCGTTGTGCCGGGAGGATATAACATGTCAAGCACGGGCTCCGCCACGTTGCGCGGCAGGCCTTCGGTGGGTTCCAGATGCATACGGAACCCCGGCGCAGCATTTACTTCTAGCACTGCTCCCCCGTTTTCGGTGATCGGAGTGGATAGGTCAGGTGCCATGATGTCTATGCCGCAAATGTCTAGGCCTATGATGCGGGCAATGCGTTCACACATGAAAATGTTGGAAGGATGCACCAGGTCGGTCACGTCTGTGGCCGTACCGCCTGTACTGATGTTTGCTGTAGGCTTAAGGTACAGGGTTTCTCCCTCGGGCAGCACGGTATCCAGGGTGAGACCCTTGTCGCGCAATATTTTCTCCGTAAATTCATCCACCTTTATTTGAGTGAGCACTTTTTCGTGACCGTAACCCCGTCGGGGGTCGCTGTTCACAATATCAATCAACTCTTGGATAGTGTGCTTTCCGTCACCCGTCACCGCTGCAGGCGTACGAAGGGCAGCTGCCACAAATTTGTAGTTGATCACCAGCACACGGAAATCATGCCCCACGATAAATTTTTCCACAATCACTCCGCGGCTGTAACGGCGGGCCGCCTCAAACCCTGCTACCAGTTCTTCCCAGGTCCGTAAATTGGTGGTGGTACCTTTGCCATGGTTACCATTGACGGGCTTGGTTACCAATGGATAGCCGATCCGGCGCACCGCTATCTCCAGGTCGTCCAGGTCATAGCAAATACGGCCTTTGGGGACAGGAATCTCAGCAGCTTCCAGTAAGTTTTTGGTGTCTTCTTTGTCGCAGGCAATTTCAACGGCAATATTGCTGGTCTGACTGGTCACAGTGGCTTGGATGCGTTTTTGATTAACTCCATAACCCAGTTGTACCAGCGAACGTCTATTCAACCTGATGTAGGGAATTTTGCGGCGGATAGCCTCTTCCACGATGGAAGCTGTGCTGGGTCCTAAGCGTTCCTCTTCCCGGATTTCGCGAAGGGTCTGAATATCGGGAGCCAGATCATATGGAGTGCCTTCCACCAAGGCTTGGGCAATGCGAACGGCGGCCTTTCCGGCATAGATTCCGGCCTTTTCTTCCATGTAGCTAAACACCACGTGGTATACTCCCTTTTTCGCTGTCTCCCGTGTCCGACCAAAGCCCACATCCATCCCAGCCATCGTCTGTAGCTCCAGCGCAATGTGTTCTACCACATGGCCCATCCAGGTACCTTCTGCTACTCTTTTGAAAAATCCACCTGGCACCCCTTCACTACACCGGTGCTCATACATGCCGGGGAAGAGCGCCTGCAAACGCTCCAAAAATCCGGGAATCACATTAGTAGGCCGCTCTTCCAAGTCCTCCAGGTCTAAAAGCATCACAATCAACTTATGGCGCCGGATGGACCAATAGTTAGGTCCTTTCATCACTTTGATGTCAAGAATCTTCATGCTATTTCAATGCTTTTACAAAACTCAAAAATAGAGGAACGGAACCACAAGGTGGTTTGAAGAATTTTTTTTGCTTGAGGGAAAACCCTTTAAATAACAAGGAAGCTTACAACCTGTCCATTGCCACAAATGCTGGCCTGTTAAATCTATCTATAGCCATAATTTAGTTTTGGCAATGCTTTTATCACCATCCCCAAGATGCTCAGACCTTCCCTACCCCGTTTTCAACCGGCTGATCTTGTGGCCGGCTTTCTCGTCTCTCTCATAGCCCTGCCCTTATGTTTAGGCATATCGCTGGCCAGTGGCTTTCCGGCCTCTGCCGGGGTGTTCACTGCTATCGTGGGCGGACTTTTGGTTTCCTTTTTGGGCGGTTCCCAACTCACTATCAAAGGGCCTGCGGCTGGACTCATCGTTATCGCCTTAGGTGCCGTGACCGACCTGGGGCAGGGTGAACCAGAACGGGGATATCCCTTTGCGTTGGCTTGCATTGTTGTAGCCGGGATCCTTCAAGTCCTCCTAGGCCTCGTCCGCGGGGGCATTTTGGGCGAAATTTTTCCTCTTCCCGTCGTTAAAGGCATGCTTATGGCTATCGGGATAATCGTGATGGTCAAACAGCTGTATCCTACACTGGGTCTGCAACCCATCGGAAAGGATCTACCTTCCCAGATAGCTGCTTTGCCTGGGGCGTTGGCTCATTCCCATCCGATTGCCGCAGGTATTGGTCTAGCGAGCTTATTTCTCTTAGTCCTGTGGGAAAGACTTCCCTGGCCTAACCTTAAACGCCTTCCAGCTGCTCTCCTGGTATTTCTTTTGGGCATTGTCGTGGGACATATTTTTTCCTTGAGGGACTCTAAGCCTCTAAAAATTCTGGGAGACCAATGGCCCCGAGGCCCTCAATTTATGGTCCAACTTCCAGAGGAGGCGTTGGATTTTATTACGTTTCCTGATTTTACCCGCATCTGGGAGCCCCTTTCCATTAAGTACATTTTTTTATTTGCCCTCATTGGCAGCCTGGAAACTCTGTTGAGCACTCGTGCCGTAGACCTGCTGGACCCCTGGCATCGCCGGGCTCAGCTTCACCGTGACTTGACCGGAGTGGGAATAGGCAACGTGTTAGCCGCCCTCCTGGGAGGCCTACCCATGATCTCAGAGATCATCCGCAGTTCAGCCAATGTCAGTTATGGGGCCCGCACCTGGTGGAGCAATTTTTTTCATGGATTTTTTCTCTTACTTTACCTCACAGCCGGAGCCTCACTCATCCAAAGAGTCCCGCTGGCGGCGCTGGGCGCCATCCTTGTGTACACGGGATTCCGCCTGGCCCATCCTTCCAAATTTGCCCAACTTTGGCATACAGGCCGCCAGGAATTCATCGTGGCGGTTGTCACCGTAGTGTTTACCCTCTCAACCGACCTCCTGATTGGTATTTTGGCTGGAACATTGGCCCAGATAACCTGGCATATGGCCCGTGGGCTACGTCCTACGGACTTTTTTGGAATTTCTCTGAGCCCAGAATACGATAACGACCATAACACCCTTTACATCCATATTCGGGGAGCCTTGGTATTCTCAAATTTCCATTCTCTAAACAAACTCATTGAAAAGGTGGAGGTAAAACAGAAAATCGTCCTTGATTTCAAAGAAGCCCGTGGGCTGGATCACACAGCCCTTTCCCACCTAAAGGAGTTGGCTACTTTAAGGCACGATCAGGGGGGCATTTTGGAGTTGAAGGGCCTTGAATTGCTACATGCTATCTCCTCCCATCCATTAGCCACACGGTACAAAAAGAATCATCGCCCAATCTTTAATTTTAAAGGATTTAAGTTTTAAAACATTTTTCCACATTTATCGGTGACTTTTCCTCGCCGGAAAATTCATGCCTTGCCTGGCAGGGACAGTCCATAAGAACTTCGCCTACTATTATGGAAAAATGGATGTGGGGAGAAATTAACTTAATTCAAGAAAGGTACATCAACTTAATATAAAGATTCAGCTATAATTCAGCATCATTCTCCCCATCCTGCCTTCGTTTTCAGGAGCATTCACAGGGCCATTCAGTATTTATGAGGAGTAACGAGGGAAAAACCCACAGAGCTGGTGTTAAAGGTTAAACAATTAAGAATAAATTAAAAAATAAAAATCTAATTTATTAGTAGAATTAAAAAGGTAAAAGACTTTAAAGGCCAAACTTTTTAAAAGTACAGGAGAGGCAAAGCAAAAGAAAGCTCAAATTACTTCATCAAATGCACATAACTAGGCTGGAGCATTTGTTCGTCTTTAAAAACGATTTCTATTTGAACGCCATCTTTGACAAAAATGGCGCGTTGGTCGTATTTTTCCAGAGCCGGTCCAAAGTAGCGTTCGGCATCATAAATGGTGAAGTTACTATGGATAAGGCCAGGAAATTTCCATTTGAAGGTATTCATTTTTTTCCCTTCAACCCAACCTTCAAAATATAAATAAATTCGTGAAATTCGGTTGCCATCCGTGTAAACTCTTACCCCATTCTCGTAATTGATACCATAGTCGGGATCCGGATTTACCTGTTTGAGGAATTCAGCAGCTTTAGGATCTTTAACAGATTTCCCTATAAGGGATAATATTTCATCACCTTCTATTTGGGCAACAACGTAAAAGGGAAACGATAAGGCTAGAAAACCAACTAAAAAGGAAAAAATGAACTTTTTCATGTTTGTTTTTTTTACAAAGTTAATTGAAAAAACTTCACTGATTAATTTTTGATAAACTTTTGACGCACTACTGAATGAGGTAGTATAACTTCGGTAATGTAAACGCCAGCGGGCCAATCAGTAATATCTATGCTGAATTGGCCAAGTCCATTTCCAGGTATGCAGTGGATGAGGGTCCCCTGAGAATCATAGAATCGGATATATTTAACTAACTCTAAGCTCCGGACTTCCAATGTTAAGAAATTGACTGCGGGGTTTGGATAAAGCCATAATGCCAGTTCTTTTTCAAAGTCGCTCACAGAGAAATTGCTGATGTAAGAGGGAGTGGTAAAGGTACAACCCTGAGGTGTGGTTACTACTACGGTATACACCCCGGCCTGCGTGGGCTTATAGGTGTTTGAGTTCGCCCCCGGAATGGGATTACCATTCAGATACCATTGATAGGTGCATCCAATACAGGGAGGAATTTCCAAAGAACCAATGGCATTAAGGAAAATGGTCCCGGTGTAAGCCGGATGAGTGACTACATTAAAGGGACTGGACGTCACGGTGGTTGGATTTGCGCAAGGAGCGTTGCTGGTGAGTGTACAAGTAACCTGGGCGCCGTTCTGCGGGTTGATGTACAGGAAGGTGCTGTTGTTACCCAATGGCTGTCCATTAACTGACCAGGTGAAAAGCGGAACTGTGCCTCCTCCGGTATAGTTGGCTGTGAAAAGAATGGTATCATGGGGACACACCGGACCCGAAGGTTGTGCGGTGACCGTAATGGTTGGCGTTATTGTAGGCTGCACAGTAATTTGTATGGGGTTAGACTGGGCCGTAGGTGGAACGGCACAGGAAGCCGAAGAAGTCATCACGCAGGTGACCACGTCGTTGTTGTTCAGATTGCTGGTGCTGAAAGTAGCCTGATTTCCGGGCTGCGGATTACCATTTATAAACCACTGGTAGGTGGGATTAGGCCCCCCGTTGTTAGGAGTAGCCGTAAAGGTTACCGTGGTTCCACTGCAAATGGCCCCCGTAGGGGTGGAGTTGATGGTAACAGTGGGAATAACGGAAGAAGTGACTGTGATAGTAAGGGGCTGGGATGAACCCACTCCTCCTCCGCAACTGCCACCAGGTACAGTTACCGTCACAGACACCTGATCGCCATTCATGAGGGCATTTGTGGTGAAGGTGGCTTGGTTGCTACCCACGTTGGCTCCATTGACCTGCCATTGGTAAGTCATGTTGGGCCCCCCGTTCTGAACAGTGGCGGTAAATGTGACCGATTGGCCTTGGCAAATGGTGGTCCCTGGATTGGCCGTCACCGTCACCGTGGGGTTATTCCCCGAGCCTGAGGTCACATTGATGGTGAGCGGAGGGCTGTTGACCGTGGACGGATTGGCACACGAAGCTGAGGAAGTCATAGTGACATATACTTGGTCGCCATTCTGCAGAGTATTAGTCATGTAAGTGGGTCCTGTACCCACCAGGTTACCATTAACGTACCATTGATAGGTGGGGGAGGCTCCTCCGTTGACAGGGTTGGCTGTGAAAGTTATGTTGTCGCCCACGCAAACCGTGGTGCCTGGATTGGCCGTTATGGTTACGGATGGCGACGCGCTGGAGGCGTGGTAAATGGTCACCGTGGGAGAGGTGGCTGTCGGGGGCGAGGCACATGGAGACGAAGAATTCATTACGACCCACACCTCGTCTAGGTCGTTTAAGGTGGAGGAGCTGTAGGTGGGACCCGTGGCTACCTGAGTCCCGTTCACATACCACTGGTACGTCGGAGAGGAACCACCATTGATGGGATTAGGCGTTAGGGTCACAATCTCTCCCGCACAAATGATGGAGTCCGGAGAGACCGTCAAAGTCACAGAAGGGGGGCCAGCAGGATCTACATTCAGGGAAAGCGTGGCATTGGCTTGCGTCGGCACGGCACACGGATCAGAGGAAGTCACTGTAACCCCCACCCCATCACCGGACTGAGGGTTGGAAATTGTAATGGATGAACCCGTACCGGGATAGGGTAATCCATTAAGAGTCCACGCAAACGTGGGGCTTGTGCCTCCTCCTGAAACGTTGGCCACCACAGTGAGGGGTGTGCCGGCACAGACCGGCATAGCTGGCGTGGTGCTCAATGTCACGGAGGGTGTGACGGCGGGCAGCACAGTGAGGGTGATGGAGCCGGAAGAACCTGTTGTGGCAGGATTTGAAGCTATGACACGAATCTGATATCCGGAACCTGCAGGTGTGCCCGGAGGGATAGTACACGTGATAGTACCTGAATTGGCTGTGGAATTCAGAGTCCCAATATTGACAGGAGAAGAAAAGGAGCCCGAGGCATCCGACAGCTGGGCTGTATACACGTTGCCCGAATTAAAAGTGCCTGTGGACGTAAAGCCTACCTGTACCGTTCCTCCGGGACATACAGCTAAGGGTTGAATAGAGGATGTGGTGATTGTATTTGGCTGGGAGGCAGGAGCCGTTACCTGCATGTTGTCTACTATCATGGGGGGATCCAAATGAGTTCCCGATCCAATGGAATTAAACCATCTGAAGCCAAATCGGATGGGAGTCGTTCCTGGCACAAAACCTGGTAAAGTGCCTAGATTAATGGAAGCTGTATTCACAGAGGAGGAACCGTTGTAAATGGTGGGGACTTCAGACCAGGTGGCTCCGCTGTTCACACTGTATATAAGACGGGCACCTCCTTCCGTAGGAACAGTGCCCCCCTGACACATCCACTGGAACGTGAGAGTAAATGGTCCTGAACCCGAAAAGGAAGACGCAGGGATATCGGAGTTCATGTACGCCACAATGTTGCTGTTATTGGTGGCATCCGTGGCGTTGTAAAGAGGCCCAGGAGCGCCCAGCAGCTGGCAGATGATGCCCGTACAAGTAACATGCAGATTTGAAGTGTTATCAATCGTCGTTCCCACGGCATTTATGGCCCACACGTTGGGGGCAGATCCGTTGGCGGGTTGAGAGCCGGGAATCATCATCTGACCATTCCCCGAAAGGATCCAGCCAGCTGCGCTGCTGAAGTTTTCGGACCAGATAACCGTTTGGCCCGAACCGTTGCAGGGCAAAAAAATCCCAAATAAATTAAATAAAAAAAGTGTGAGGAAAAGGGAGCGAGGCATAGAATTTTGATAGTTTACCGTGAGTAAGACTATAAAACAAATTTATGAGTTGCATGCCATATTTAGCTAAAAAGGTGCTTCAGAAAGTATGTTTTGGTAGCAGCGAAGGCCTTCGTCGGGAGATCCGTCAAACTGGATTTGTCCCTTTTCCAGTACCAACATTCGGTTGCATAAGCGCTTCACTTCAGCTGCGGCGTGTGAAACCAGCATGAGTGATCCTCCCCTTCGGATGTGCTCCTCTATGGCCTGGTAACACTTATCCTGGAAAGCCGCATCGCCCACAGCCAGCGCCTCGTCCACTACCAGAAGGTCTGGTTTACGGGCCATCGCTAACGCAAACGACAGGCGGGCCATCATACCTGTAGAATAACGTTTCACCTGCATGCGCAACACCTCGGGCGAAAGCTCAGAAAACGCCATCACGCGAGCGGGTAATTGCTTTTCTTCCTCTTGGCTGAAACCGGCCAGGGCCGATAATAGATGGATGTTTTCAAGGCCCGTTAGCTCGGGTTCTAGCCCAGCGCCCAGGGAAAGTACCGGAGCCAAGGTGCCCCGTCGCACAATGCGTCCAGTTTCGGGTTCCGTGATTCCACATACCAGGCGCAGTAAGGTGGTTTTACCACTGCCATTCCGCCCCACAACGGCCAGGCACTCGCCAGGATAAAGGGTGAAGTGGATATTTCGCAACACTTCCTTGCGTTGAAAAACCCGACCGCTGAAAAGCTGGTGCACGGCCTCCTTAAAGGATGTCACTTGGCCATAAGGAACAAGATAAGAAAAACCGACTTCATCAAAAGCAATTAAAGGCTCCACGAGAAACCTTTCACAAAAAGGCAATGAAATATTTTTTTAGTTTCCTGAAGAATAACAAACCTGCGAACAGAAAGGTCATCGCCAGAATCGCCATCACACCCCACTCTGCGAAAGTGGGCCATTCATTTTCTACCAGGCACCGGCGTAGCGGAAGAACATACCAGGCGAGCGGATTGGCCCACAAGAAAGGTTGTAAACCTTGCGGCACCAGATCCGCAGGAAAGACAACGGGCGTAAAATAAAAGATGGCAGGTAGCAGGGTGTTCCAGAGCAAGGCCACATCTCTAAAAAATACGTTTAAGGTTCCCAGCACCAAACCCCATCCCAAAGTAAACAGAGCGAACAATGTCATTCCCGGCACTATACCCAGCAAGGTCCAAGATGGCTTCCAACCAAAAGCAGGCAACAGAAATGCAAAAGCCAGAAATAAAATAAAAAAATGGAGCAGGGATGACAGGATGGCAGCCAGAGGTAAAACCAGTGGCGCCACAGGATAACTGCGCAGCACAGGAGCATTGTCGGGTAATATCTGAATAAGTGTTCCCATGGCCCCCGGGAAAAAATTCCAGATGACAATCCCACTCAGCGCAAATAGCTTGTAATTCTCCACCGAAGGAAATGCCTGAGAAAAAATGATACTGAACACCAGCAGAAGCAGCAGAGGATTCACAAAAGACCAAAGGATGCCGAAAGCGGTGTTCTTGTAGCGGATGAAGAGATACTTTCGTGCCAACCTCCATACTTGCCGTGCCTGAAGCCTAATCATGCAACGACCGCTTTATGGCTGAACTACTTACAAAGAAACGAAGCGCATCTAAATCAAATAATGGAATATTATTTGCTGCACCCCAGGCAAACACAAACCATGGAAACAGCTCAGGACATCCGGACCATCAATGAGTGGGTCAAGGAAAAAAGTGGAATCGTGGACCTCCTATTGATGGAATTGGAAAAAGTCATTGTGGGTCAGCGGCACATGATTGAAAGCCTGTTGACGGGTTTATTAACCGACGGCCATATTCTACTGGAAGGAGTGCCCGGTCTGGCCAAGACCCTGGCCGTCAAATCGCTGGCTGCCGCTGTGGATGGCAAATTCAGTCGGATACAATTTACCCCTGATTTACTTCCGTCTGATATTATAGGAACTGTAATTTATAATCAAAAAACACAGGAATTTTCTAACCGCAAGGGACCCATATTTGCCAACTTCGTTCTGGCCGACGAAATAAACCGTGCCCCTGCCAAAGTACAGAGCGCCCTTTTGGAAGCCATGCAGGAGCGTCAAGTGACCATTGGCGACGAAACTTATCCCCTTCCTCAACCTTTCCTGGTCCTGGCCACGATGAACCCCATTGAACAGGAAGGCACCTACCATCTTCCCGAAGCCCAGGTGGACCGATTCATGCTCAAGGTGGTGATGACCTATCCGGATAAGCATGAAGAGCAAAAAATCATCCGCCTGAACATGGCCTCGGCATTGCCGGAGGTCCGCAAAGTGTTAACCCTGGGAGATATTCTAGAGGCCCGCAAAACAGTAGAAGCCATTTACATGGACGAAAAAATTGAAAAATATATTGTGGACATTGTATTTGCCACTCGTAATCCTGCCGATTACAATCTTTCCAAGCTGAACGGCCTTATCAGTTACGGGGCCTCACCGAGGGCAGGTATCAGCATGGCCAAAGCGGCCAAGGCCCAGGCTTTCCTTTGCCACAGAGGATATGTAGTACCGGAAGACGTTCGCCACGTAGCTCTTGACGTGCTGCGTCATCGGATTGGTCTCACTTACGAAGCAGAGGCCGAAAACATGACTACTGACCACCTGATTCGTGAAATTCTTCACAACGTGGAGGTGCCCTAAGTTCAGTAGCTTCCAGCGGTATGGAGACCACCGAACTCCTGCGCCGGGTACGCCGCATTGAAATTGTAGCCCGGGGGCTGTCGTCGCAGTTCCTTAGTGGCAGCTATCACAGTGCCTTCAAAGGGCGTGGGGTGGTGTTCAGTGAAGTGAGACCCTACGTAATTGGCGACGATGTGCGCCGTATTGACTGGAACGTGACAGCCCGTTTGCAGGAGCCTTTCGTAAAAGTTTTTGAAGAGGAACGCGAGCTGCTCGTGATGCTGTTGCTGGACATGAGTGGTTCGTTGGACTTTGGCACGCGCGGCCGGACCAAACGGCATTTGATGGCCGAGATGGCTGCTGTGCTGGCTTTATCAGCCATTGCCAACAACGATAAAGTGGGTGCCATTTTTTTCACCGACAAAGTGGAAGCCTTCATACCACCGCGCAAGGGTCGTAGCCATATGCTGCGGATTGTGCGGGATGTTCTGGAGTTTCAACCCGCAGGCAAGAGTTCAGATGTTTCCTGTGTTTTGCCTTTTCTGCGCAACACGCTGAAGAAGAGAGCAACTGCCTTTTTATTTAGTGATTTCATCACACCATCTTTTGAAAAGCCGCTTCGGGTAGCTGCCGCTTTCCACGATATTGTGGCTTTGCACCTTGTGGATCCACGTGAGGAAAATCTACCCACCTCAGGTTTGTTTTACCTTTTGGATAATGAAACCGGCGAAGGGCGCTGGATAGACTTTGGGGATCGGGCCACACGCCGCTCTTTCCAAGAGGAAAGCCGCCGCCTGCGAACCGAAGTTCAAAACCTCTTCCAGCGTCAAGGTATTGACTACGCCGTGGTGTACACCGACAAGCCCTACATAAAAGAATTGGTACGAATTTTTGAACGACGCTCTGGGAGATGACAACCCCCATCAGAATGCGTTCCCTCATAGCAGGAATTCTCCTAGCACCGGCGCTTATTCCAAGCTGGTCGCAAACCCTTCGTACCCTTTATAGTAGGGATAGCATTTTGCTCGGGGAACAAGTCTTAGTGACCTATGAGCTTTCAATTCCAGGCGGGATACGGGTATTGCTGCCTTCGGAAAAAATGATTTGCCCGGAACCCTTGGAATCTGTGGGCTCCGTAGATCTTGATACCTCTCAGCGTGAAGGAAACACCCTTATATCCTTAAAACTTCGCATTACGGCATTTGACTCTGGGAGTTTTGCCGTGCCTTCCGTGCCTTTTTTCCTCATTGACCCCAAGGGCGACACCGCCATGCTGCTGTCAGACTCATTCAAGTTGCATGTAAATACTGTACCTGTAGACACCACACTCGCCTTTCGGGACATCAAGGGACCCTTAGAACCGCCCCGCGATTGGCGCGAATACCTTTTATATTTTCTCGGTCTGTTGTGTGTCTTGCTGCTGGGGGGCACAGCATGGTGGTGGTATCGCCGTCGGAAGAATAGAAAAAGGGTTGTTCCAGAAAAAGTACTTACTCCGGCAGAGCAGGCCTTGCAAGCTCTGGAGACTTTAGCCGCCGAACAACTCTGGCAAAAAGGTCAGGAAAAATTGTACTATGTGCGTCTTACGGAGATTCTACGCACATTTTTCCAGGCTCATTTCAAATTTCCCGCACCCGAAATGGTGTCGGAAGAAATTTTGCAGGCTTTGCGCATGCAAGGAGTAGAAGCTTCTTTTCTGCAACGTTTCAGGGAATTGTTCACCTCTGCTGATATGACTAAATTCGCCAAGGGCCGCCCCTTAGCCGCAGAGAATGAAGCGGCCATGACCACAGCCCTAGACTTTGTTAAGTTATACTTAACTCCCGCACCAACACAAGGAGAAAAAAGCGCGCCATGATCGGCATTGAAGGTGTGCTGAATTATTTCCGGGAGCTGCACTTTGACTACCCCTGGGTGCTCTTATTTCTTCCTGTCATACCGTTTTTGGGTTGGATACGCCGCAAAATGGGCATTATGCGCCATGCCCCTGCGCGGTTCTCTTCTCACTGGTTTTTCAGAAAAACGATTTCTTCCTGGCGCGTTCGGATGCTTTGGCTCCCTGATGCTCTGCGATTCGGGGCCCTGGCTCTTCTCACCATTACACTGGCTCGTCCGCGAGGCTTTATCGGATATGCACGCTCTTCCACAGAAGGCATCGATATCGTATTATCTATTGATGTTTCCCTCAGCATGTTGGCCAAGGATTTCCGGCCCAACCGTTTAGAGGCCGCAAAAAAAACTGCATCAGAATTCATCAAAAATCGTCCTTCGGATCGCATTGGCCTAGTGGCCTTCAGTGGAGAAAGCATCATGATGTGCCCTGTCACCACCGATCATGGTAGAGTTTTGGAACAGGTATCTTCTTTGCGCACCGGCATGCTGGAGGACGGTACGGCAATTGGCGACGGCCTGGCTTCGGCCGTGGCCCGGCTGCGCGACTCAGAAGCCAAAAGCAAGGTGGTGATTTTACTTACGGATGGTGTGAATAACAGGGGTATTATATATCCTGAAACGGCGGCTGAAATGGCCCAAACCTATGGAATAAGGGTGTACACCATCGGTGTGGGAACCCGTGGTAAGGCTGAGTCTCCCGTGGGTCGGTATCCGAATGGCCAGATCGTATATCAAGTGATTGACGTGGAGATTGACGACCAATTGCTCACTCAGATCGCCGAAAAAACGGGAGGCCGCTATTTCCGGGCTACTAACAATGAAAAGCTTAGAGAAATTTATTCTGAAATAGATAAGCTGGAAAAAACACGTCTTTTTTCCATGGAATATCAGGCTGAACCAGACCTGTACCAGCCCTTTGCCTTGGGAGCTTTGCTGCTCTTTGCCCTGGAGATGCTTCTGCGTTTCACACTATTAAATGTTGCCACATGAGCTTTGAACGACCAGAACTTTTATATCTCCTCTGGACAGTGCCGGCCTTGCTGATAGCAGCCTGGTTTTCGCGGATCCGGCATAAGCGACTGATCCATGCATGGGTGGAATCTTCCTTGCTGACTCACAACCTCCCCCGGCTTAGCTTTTTTAAACCATTTCTGAGCCGACTGATGATGATCCTGGCTTATGTCGGTGCCGTATTAACGGCAGCCGGTCCCCGCTGGGGTAATCAGGAAAAGAAAGAGGCTGTTCAGGCCCATGATATTATTGTAGCCTTAGATGTGAGTAAATCCATGCTGGCCGAAGACCTTAAACCCAACCGTCTGGAAAGGGCCAAGCTCTCTCTGAAAAACCTCATCCGTCGTAGAAAGCATGATCGTTTTGGGATTGTGGTTTTTGCGGGTTCGGCGGCCGTTCAGCTCCCTTTGACCACGGATAAAGCAGCAGCCGACCTCCTAACAGATAAAATATCTACTGAATCAGTTGCAACTGGTGGCACTCACATTTCGGCCGCTTTAGAACGCAGTCTCCTGGCCTTCGGCGAACCAGGACCGGCCAATCGGGCCCTCATTCTCATCAGCGATGGCGAAGACCATGAACCCGGTGCCCTGGAAAAAGCCCGTGAACTGGCCCAAAACAACATTCGCATTTTTACGATCGGAATAGGAAACTCGGAAGGTGTTCCCATCCCTATTTATGTCAATGGTCAATTTAAAGGTTATAAAACCGATGCCGACGGCCGCACTGTTGTAACACGACTCAATGAAGACCTTTTGCGCCAACTGGCCGATATAGGAGGAGGTATCTATGTGCACGGAAACGACCTTTCCCATGCCTTGGATCAGATTACTGCAGAAATAGACCGTCTGGCTGCCGAGGAAATTCAAATGAATCGGTTTCAAGATAAATCTAATCGCTTTTATTACTTTGCTGGATTCACTGTGTTTTTACTCCTCACTGAATTCTTTTTGCCCCTTACAAAACATATAAAGAAAGGAAAAACCACGTTGTTTGATTAATATTAATCAATGAACCAGAAAAATTTATTAATAATTTTTATTTTAATTTTATGGCTTACCTGCTTTCGTGCGCATGGGCAGAGCGCGAGTAAAGCCATTCGCGAAGGGAATGAAGCCTTCCGCAAGGGAGATTATCCGACGGCCGCCCGTCGTTATGCCCAACCCTTAAAAAAAGATCCTGACAACCCAGTAGCTCGATTCAATCTAGGTGCTGCATATTACCGTATGAATAATTACGACTCCCTTCGGCACCACCTACATCAAATGCTAAAAAATAATCCGGAGGGCCAGCTGGCGGCCAAGGCTTGGCACAACCTGGGTAACAGCTACCTGGCCGAACGCAAGCCCCAGGAAGCCATAGAAGCTTACAAAAACGCTTTACGCCTCAACCCGGAGGACGAAGACACCCGCTACAATTTGGCTTATGCTCTGCGCATGATCCCACCGCCTTCCCCAAATTCCAAAGAAACCGACAAAAAGAAAAACGCCCATCCATCCCAGCAGGAAAAACAAAATTCCCGCCCCCAGAATGAACCAGCCCAAAAGGACGAAAACAATTCTAAAAATGCCCAGCGTCCCCAGCCCCAAATGAGCAGGGAGGAAGCCGATAAACTTTTGCAGGCTCTGCTCAATAAGGAACAACAAAAAGATTTGGATAATAAAAACGCCAAAGAAGTAATAGTTTCTGCATCAGGAAAGGATTGGTAGTATGGGAAGAAAAACTTTCATGAAAATCACCTCAATAAATTTTACCTTAACTTCATTATTATTTTTTGCATGGGTTGCATCGTCGTATCTTCATATTGCTAGGGCGCAGGAAATTCGGGCTGAAGTTTCGCGTAATCCTGTAGCTGTAGGGGAAGTGTTCCGAATTACATATAAGTCTAATGTGCAGTTTGAAGATTTCAGAATGCCCCGGCTGAGTGATTTTTCCATAGTTGGCGGGCCTTACCAAAGCTTCAGCCAGACATTTATTAACGGACGCTTGTCCATGTCAATGTCCATCAGTTATGATCTCATTCCTCAAAAGAAGGGGAAATACATTGTGGGCGCTGCGACAGCCCGTTATGAAGGCCGCACAATCACTTCCAACACCTTGGAGATAGAAGTGGTGGAAGGTCAAGTACCAGCCCCCCGGGCTCCCGGTCGGGAGCCGGAAACCCGCCAGCAAGTCGCCTCTGACAACCAAGACATTTTTATTCAGGCTTTTACATCCAAATCTAGCGTATATCCCGGGGAGCCCTTTGTACTCACCGTAAAATTGTTCACACGGTTGCAGACGGAACTCAAGGATGTGATTATGCCCCGCCTGAAAGGCGCCTACATCCAGGAAATTCCAGATGCCGCAGATCGGCAGTTTCGCGTGGAGGTTCACAATGGGCAACGATATTATGTGGCTGTGCTGCGCAAGCTCGTGGTGGTAGCTCAAAAACCCGGCACGCTCAACCTGGGCAAAGCTGGAGCAGAAGTCAAGTACCAAATAGTGGAACGTACCGGCGACTTTTGGCAGGACTTCTTTAGCGGAGGTCGGCTGCGCATTTTTGAAAAAAACCTGGAGTCGGCTCCGATCATCATCCATGTGAAGGACTTTCCTACGCAGGGCAAGCCGGCCTCTTTCACCGGCGCTTGCGGTGTTTTTGAAATGCACAATATCGTGGAACCCTCTAGGATACAAACGGGGGATGCCGTGAAATTTCGCCTTCGACTGAGCGGGCAAGGCAATCTGCCCCTTGCCGAATTGCCGCGCCTGCAATTGCCTCCCTCTTTTGAGGTCTTCGAACCCAAAACCACCGATAAAGTAGCGGCTTCGGAAGCAGGGCTCTCGGGTTACCGGGAAACGGAACTCATCGCCATCCCGCGCAGTCCAGGGGAATTCAAAATTGTTATACCTGAGTTTTCGTGGTTTGATTATAAGGCTGAAAAGTACCGGATTCATCCAGTTGAGGAAATTACCCTAACAGTGGAAGGGGCCCAACTGGCGGGAGGAGGAACGTCTGTAATATCTCCTGGCAAAAAAGAGGTAGGAATTCTTCAAGATGATATCCGATACCTTAAACGGCAGGCCTTCGGCAACTATGCAGGGGATAAGGATTCTTCAACCCCTGCATGGGGCTGGCTCCTCCTGCCCTGGGCCGCCACGGTCGGATTGTTTTTAGTAAGACCCACCGTGCGTCGACTCCGCCAGGAGGCGGAAGCTGCTCCTCGTGGCCGCCGTAGTACCCGTCGGGCGATGGATCTGTTACGCCAGGCAGAGAAGGCCTTGGCCGAAGGTCAGTCCGAACGATTTTATGAGCTGTGCGCTCGTGCTGTCTATCAATTCCTGCATGATCGATTTCGTCTTCCCCTCCACTCCACTGATCGTTCCATGATCCGCCAGGCCCTTTCCAATGATCCGGAAAAGGGAGAAGGATTTGTGCAGGTTCTGGACGAGTGCGAGGCCGCTCGCTATGCTCCTACCGATGCTACAGCCCGTCTGGATCTTTTGGTAAAATGTCGCACCCTTATTGAACATTCTGCCTGATAACAAAATGAAAAAGACCTTCCGCATACTCACAATTTTATGGATGGGGAGCATAGCCACACCCCTGCACGCCCATCCCCTTGAAGATTCAGCGGTAGTTTATTACGATTCCGGAAGGTTTGAAGAAGCCGCCGCTTTTTATGATAGATTACTAGCGGAAGAACCACAAAACCCCTGGCTACTCTACAACCGAGGAAATTGCGCTTACAAACTTGGCAGGATCGGCGAAGCCATCCGGTATTTCCTTGCTGCATATAGGATTAGGCCCCTAAATGAGGATATCCGCCACAACTTAGAGATGGCTTTGGCCCGGGCCCCGGACGAAATACCTCTGCCCGAACCATTTTTTGTTTTTCGCTGGCTGGGAATTATCGGGAGCTTGTTACCGATAAGAACATGGTGGATACTGGCTTTGGGTACAGGGGCCATCGCCATGACTCTCATGGGCATCTATGCGTTTGGTTTTCAGGAGGTTTGGCGCCGTTGGGGATTTTACGGAAGCCTTGTGGCAGCCGGCTTGAGTGTGCTTTTCTTTTTGCCGGCCTTCGTGCACGGGCAGCAATTAAAACAACCTTTGACCGTAGTGGTGGTTCCTGAATGTGAGGTCAGTAGTGAGCCTTCCACCACCGCCCCTAAACTGTTTGTGCTGCACGAAGGGGCTGTAGCCCACTTGCGTGATTCTACGGCCTCCTATTTTTTAATTATGATTGACAGCCGGCGGCAAGGGTGGGTGAAACGCGAAAACGTTGAAATTTTATAATAATTTTTTATAGTTTATTCAATATTAAAATTAAAACTGCCAGGACTAAATTTTTTTCCCGAAAAGGAGCTTTTCTCGATAAAATAAAACCCTTTTAAATTTTGGAAGATGAGTTGGATCTACTCTTTGTAAAAACCATTACAAATAGGATGCGATGAAGCTTACTCTATTGACGCGGGGGAGAAAAACTTTGAACATAATGCTATTCAGCAATAAAATTCCTTTAGATATCCCTTTTTAAATTTAAACCGAAGAAAATTTTCCTTAAAACCTTTATCTATTTAAATTTAGGATCATTATCAGTTACTCTAAAATAATGAATTCAAGCCTTCTTGTTGAATTATTTCAGGCCATAAAAGTCTTCAGTAAATTCTAAGATTTTTTCGGATTTTAAGTTTTATGGTTTCTCTAAAATAAAAAAATCTGCTGCTACAGGCCTTAGGGAGGCATCAGCCCTGAGATAATCAATAACTTTTGGCAATGCTTCTGTTGTGGCGGCACAGCGATCGTGCAGCAGGATGATATTTCCAGGTTTAGCACGTTTTCTTATGACCTGAACAATGCGTTGGGGATTGCGGATCACCGTGTCGCGGGTTCGTAATGTCCAGCCCACCACATGGAGACGAGGAAAGCATTTAAGGGCTTTTGCCAGGGGAGGATTTGTAACTCCATAAGGGGGGCGAAATAAGGTGGGTTCCTTCCCAGTTATTTCACTTATTAAAGCATTAAATTGTAAAACATCTTGCGTGAGGCACCAAGCCGGTAAAAAACCGTAGTACCAGCGGTGAATCATACTATGGTTTCCTATGGTATGGCCTTCCTGTTGGATTTGTTTTACCAATTCAGGATGTTGCTTCGCATGCCTGCCGATCAGAAAAAAAACAGCTTTCACATTCTTTTCCCGGAGGATGGCAAGGATCTTAGGTGTATAAATAGGATGCGGACCATCATCAAAAGTAAGCAGGGTTCCCTCTGGGCGAGGCAGTTGGCACACAGCAGGCACAAACATCTGGGAGCAAATAAATGCGGACCCGTAAATCAACAGACTTATGATAATTAATACAGGTATAAAGGCAATAATGAGCGGAATTAATCCTAAAATGCTTAAGCAGAGCCCTGCTATAAATAAAAAAAAGCCCCCCAAGAGGGCTACTTTTATCATAATTTTTCCAAACGATACCACACGTGTCCAGAACCGCGTAAATGCGTATAGATTACCACACTGCGAGGAACGATGGGCAAAGACTGAAGGGGTTCAGGAAATAGATATGCGGGTGCCGAAGCGTCGCGTAAAACCTGATCGGCTAAATAGAGTGCAAAGCCATCACTGGTGTGATATACTCCACACAAGTGGCGAAAAGCGCCCACAACAAAGGATGAGAGCAGAGTGCGGCGAAGTTTATGGTACACACCATCTGATGGTTCGTCACCTGACAAGCCCAAAAGAACCAGCGTTTCCTTTTCCGACTGTCCCTCTAACATTTCCATCGTGAGGCGCTCAATTTGGGATTCATTGGCTTCTTCCACAGCCGCCATGCGGGTGATAGCCACACCCTCCGAAGGGGAAGCACTTAATACGAAATAGTGACACCCCTCTCCGCTGAGCGTCCCAGGCAAGGACTCTTGGTACAAGCGAAGATTGTGGACAGGTTCTTTGCGCCACCAACCTCTAAGATCGTAATGCCGAAATTTTACGTCCACGTGTTCGTCCAGCGCGCCTACTAACACCACCGATCGGCTATTCTCTTCGGCGTGGAGACTGGCATCCAGCAACGCAGAATAAAGGGACAGGGACTTGTGGCAATAGGTGTAATTGTATAGAGTACTTTTTAATCGAAGGGCCAACTGGCCACTCACACTATTATGAGTGGAAGATATGAAGTAGGTAGGGGCTTGGGCGGTTTCGTCACTGTCTATTATTGTTTTAAGGAAATTCACGGTATCTTGGAGGCAACCCAAGCCGGTGGCCGTGATGATGGCATCAGGCTGCGGAATACCGGCTTCTCCGAGAGCTTTTTTGGCACACCAGACGCCCATTTTCATGCTTTTATTCATCCGGCGCAGATCCAGAGGACTCATTTCTTCTTTGTAATCAGGTTCCACAGCCACCAAGGCCCTTTCTTCATAGGTGTACGGCGTGGGGGGCAAAGGGGCGGAAGCTCCAAAGCCCTGCGGCGATATGGAAGCTTTTCCCAGGATGAACAAAGCTTTCATGAGACGGCGGTGATCACCAAGGAGGTGTTGTTGCCACCAAATCCGAAGGAATTGCTTACCACAGTCCGCACGGGAGCAGAAGTGGTTTTCAGCACTGGCACAATGGAAGGGTCATCCATCGGTTCGGTGAAATTCAAGTTAGGCCATAATTGGCCTTCCTGGATGGCCAATATAGAAAAAACCGCTTCCACGGCTCCTGCGGCTGCTAATGTATGACCGGTAAAAGGCTTGGTGCTGCTAAAAGGGGGCAAATTCTGACCAAACAGGCGACACAGGGCCCGGCCTTCACTCTCATCATTATTAGGGGTACCGGTGCCGTGCGTGTTCACGTAGGAAACTTTTTCCGGGGGGATACCGGCCATAGCAAGGGCCTGCTTCATAGCCTCATAAGCGGCTTCTCCCTCCGGTGAAGAGGCTGTCTGGTGAAAGGCGTCGTTAGTGTTAGCATATCCGGCTACCCGGGCCAGAGGCTGAGCACCTCGGCGTTCTGCTTCTCGGCTATCCTCTAAAACTAAGAAGGCGGCTCCTTCCCCCAAATTCAACCCCTGACGATGTTTGTCAAAAGGACGGCAGGGCACCTTTTCCGTGAGCATGAGAGAATGAAAGCCATTTAGCGTAAAGCGACAAAGAGCATCGGCCCCTCCACAAAGAACTCTTTTTAAGCGGCCGGCTTTGATAAGACGGGCCCCCAGCATGATCGCATTGGCTGATGAAGAGCAAGCCGTGCTCAGCGTGGTGGAAAAACCTTGGTGCCCTAAATAACAGGCTATGTCACGCGTGGAGTCTCCGCAATCCAGCTTATCAATCCATACGTGTAAAGCCTCCTCTTTTTCGTACCGGTAAAAATATTCCTCAGTAGCGGTCATTCCCCCCACAGTGGTGGAAGATATGAATCCTGTTGTGGCGGGATCTACGTCCTGAAGATGAATACCTGCCTGTTGCAGAGCCTGCCGTGCCGCCCAGGTGCCCAGAAGAGCAGTGCGCACAAAAAATAAAGGACCTTCAGAGCCCAGCATGCGGGTTAAGGCTGCATCGTTGTGGGGCACCTCTCCCACAGGAAGAGTATGGCGGGTGCGCAAAATGCGCGGGGGGCCAATACCCGATTGGCCGGCTTTTAACCTTTCCAAATGTTCTTGTAAGGTGAGTCCAAGGGCCGTTACGATGCCCATACCGGTAACCCACACCTCCCCGGCCTTCATGACTGCTTCTGCCGAAGGATATAATCAGCCATGGAGGACACCGTGGAAAAAATGGCTCGTCCTTCCTGGGGATTTTCAATTTTAATGCCGTACTCCTGTTCCATAAGTACAATCAACTCAAGGGCATCAATAGAATCCAGACCCAATCCTTCAGCGAATAAAGGCTGCTCGTCACCGATGTCGTCTGGTGTCATGCCTTCCAGATTGAGTCTTTGAATGATTTGCGTTTTAAGTTGATGGCAAAGTTGATGTTTTTCCATAAGGTCAAGCTGTAAAGTTCAGTATTTGCTGTATGTTTTCACAACTTAAGGGCTGTGCTGTGGCTTCTTGGTCACAAAAAAAAGCGGCCGCGGCTATGCGATCTGGGAAGGCGGAGCACCAGCCCCACAATAGCGGTGTTTCCTTTTGATCAGTCCGGTGTAGCTCAATAATTTTCTGGATTTGATGTACGTCACAAGAGGGCATTAAAAAGCAACTACCGAAACCCTTCCAACCTAACAATATGCTCCATTCTCCCAAAAGTATATTTGGAAGTGTATACACAAAGACAGCCGGTGAAGGGCTACCGTTCTGCATGCCTTTGATATGTTCTTCGTCTGCCAAGTGGCACCCACTGTCAGTAAACAATAACATACACCCTTGAATAGCCCGGGGGTGTGCACGTAAGGTTTTCCACCAGGGCAACACTGTCAAAAGTCCCGCCTTACAAAATCCATCCGCCTTAAAAAATTTTGGGTAATTAAATGCCGCCTTTCTGTAAATATCATGGAGCCCCTCCATGGATGCAGATAGATCCGCTGGTACAGCGGCCAATAATCGTCCGTCACTCCATAATTGGCCATTTCTGAGGAGGCTCCAATGATGGATGTAGAGCATTTTACTTTCCAGGTGAAGGAGTCCACCCAGCAAAAAACTTCCGGGCTTCATCCAAAAGGGCTTCAATACCCTCAGTTTTTTTCCCGCCGGCGGTTGCAAAAAACGGCTGTCCACCTCCCCCTCCTTGGATATGTCTGGCCCAAGTGCGCACCAGATGGGAGGCGTTCATGCCCTCCTGCACCAGGTCATCGGATAGCCACAAGGCCACTATTGGTTTATTTTCCGTAATACCAGCCATGAGAATAGCTGAACGCTGAAGGGAGTTTTTCATCATAAATGCCACGGAGCGTAGCTCATCGGCTGTGAAGCCATCGCAGCGACATACCGCATAAGAGCATGAGGAGCCAGGTATGATTTGATTTTGCAAAGACGTTTTAAGCTGTTGTAATTCTTTTTCCCGTTGCTGTTGTAATTTTTTTTCCAAAGCCTGCACCTTAGCGGCGAGTTGCATGACTTGTTTCACCGGATCATCAGCCCCTTTGAGCACATTTTTTATTTCCCGCAGTTGCTGTTCCAACCCCCGGACATATTCCAAAGCTGCCATACCTGTGAGCGCCTCTATACGCCGCACCCCAGCCGCAATAGCACTCTCAGAAATGATCTTAAAAAGCCCAATTTCCCCAGTATGAGCGACATGAGTGCCTCCACACAGCTCGGTAGAAAAGTTATCGCCAAAGCGAATCATGCGAACCTTTTCGCCATATTTTTCCCCAAAAAGGGCGATAGCACCTTCTTTCAAAGCTTCGTCTAGGGCCATATCGCGAAATTCTTGGCGCGGGAGGTTGGCCCGAATTTTTTCATTGACCAAATCTTCAATGCGCTGAATTTCTTCCTGAGTCAGCTTATGGGGATGAGAGAAATCAAAGCGGAGGTAAGAGGGGTGCACCAGGGATCCCCTTTGCTCTACATGAGGCCCCAATACTTGCCTGAGTGCCGCATGCAGGAGGTGGGTGGCACTATGGTTGCACGCTGTACGCTGACGCCTCTCCGCATCCACTACGGCCTCAAACTGTACAGTCGGGTCGGAGGGCAGGCGGTCCGCTATGTGAATGATCAGGTCGTTTTCTTTTATGGTATCCAGAATATTAACTTTCTCTTTTTCGGCCAAAAGAACTCCAGTATCGCCCACTTGGCCCCCTCCCTCGGCATAAAACGGTGTGGTATTTAACACGATCTGAAACTGGGGCTTTTTGTTCACTTCCACGCGACGGTAGCGTAAGATTTCAGTGGAAGTGTGCAATTGATCGTATCCTACAAAGCGGGGCTTTTCATAAGGACGCACCTCCACCCAGTCCTCCTGTTTCACGTCAGTGGCCTGGCGCGATCGGGTCCTCTGGGCTTCCAAGGCCACCTCAAAACCAGCCATATCCGTGTCAAAGCCTTCCTCGCGGGCAATCAGTTGGGTAAGGTCCGGAGGAAAGCCAAAGGTGTCGTATAGCTCAAATACAGTGGCGCCGTCCAGGACCTTGGAACGGGCCTGACGCAGGGCTTCCGTGAGGCGACCCATACCGCGATCCAAGGTGCGGAAAAAGGCTTCTTCCTCATCAAAAAGGATCTTTTCCACAAAGGCTTGCTGAGCCCGCAATTCTGGAAAAGCTTCGCCGAGGTTATCGGCTAACACCTCCACAAGCTTGTAAAGAAAGGGCTCTTTGAAGTCCAGGTGCGAAAATCCATAGCGCACAGCCCGACGCAAGATGCGCCTTACCACATACCCAGCGCCTGTATTGGAGGGCAATTGGCCATCGGCGATACAAGCCCCCACGGCCCGCACATGGTCGGCAATGGCCCGAAATGCCACATCCTTACGAGCATCCCGCCCATACAGATGGCCGGAAAGCTCCTCTAACCGGAAAATGTATCCGGAGAAAAGATCGGTATCGTAATTGCTCTTTTTTCCTTGCAATACCATACACAGACGCTCCAGGCCCATCCCTGTGTCTACATGTCTTTCTGGTAAGACGTGTAAAGCCCCCGTGGCAGTACGGTTGTACTGTATGAACACCAAATTCCAGAGCTCAATCACCTGCGGATGCCCAGTATTCACAAGCTGTTCCCCAAGAACCTCTTTTCTTTCGGAATCCGGGCGGATATCAATATGGATCTCTGTGCACGGTCCGCAAGGGCCCGTATCGCCCATTTCCCAGAAATTGTCCTTCTTGCCTCCGGCGAGCACACGGTTTTCCGGTAAGAATTGCAGCCAATGTGTCCGTGCTTCCTGATCGGCCTCCAGGCCTTCCCCATCATCACCCCCGAAATAGGTAGCATACAAACGGTCGGGATTTATTTTATAGATTCTTGTCAGCAGTTCCCAGGCCCATTCAATGGCCTCCTTCTTGAAATAATCACCAAAGCTCCAGTTGCCCAGCATTTCAAAGAAGGTATGGTGGTACGTGTCGTGGCCCACGTCCTCCAGATCGTTGTGCTTACCAGAAACACGGAGGCATTTTTGGGTATCGGCTACGCGGGGGCTCTGCGGGCGGGCAAGTCCTAAAAAGATATCCTTAAATTGGTTCATGCCGGCGTTGGTGAACATTAATGTGGGATCGTTCTTGAGAACTACCGGAGCAGAAGGGACCACCATGTGCCCTTTATTGCGGAAAAAATCCAGAAATGTCTGCCTCACTTGCTTGGAATTCATAAAAACAACCGCGTAAAGTCGCAAAAATAGGCAGTGCAGGGGCCATTGCAGGGCTTGGCATCGTAGGTGGGGAGCCCTTCGTTAATTTGCAGCCTCATGGAATCCCCCGCCACCACCGAGTCCACTTCGGTAGCAACGGCCCAAAAACTGGGGCTTTTACCTGAAGAATATGATCGTATCTGCGAGATTCTGGGCCGCCGTCCCAACTTCACGGAGCTGTGTGCTTACAGCGGCATGTGGAGCGAACACTGCTCCTATAAAAATTCTATCAAATACCTGAAAACACTTCCGCGCAAGGGTCCGCGGGTGCTGGCCGAAGCCGGTCAGGAAAATGCGGGCCTGCTGGACATTGGGGACGGATGGGCCTGCGTTTTCAAAATTGAATCACACAACCACCCTTCAGCCATTGAACCCTATCAGGGCGCTGCCACCGGTGTGGGCGGTATCCACCGCGACATCTTTACCATGGGCGCCCGGCCCGTGGCTCAGCTCAATTCCCTTCGTTTCGGCAATCTGCAGGATCCACGTGTCCGGCGCATAGTCCGTGGAGTAGTGCGGGGTATCGGCGACTATGGCAACGCCTTTGGCGTGCCCAACGTGGGGGGCGAAGTGTTCGTAAATGATTCCTTCACGCAAAATCCTTTGGTCAATGCGATGAGCGTGGGCATTGTGCGCCGCGAGGCCATCATCTCGGCCACTGCACGCGGACCAGGTAATCCCGTGTTCATTGTGGGTTCGGCCACCGGCAAAGACGGCATCCATGGCGCCTCCTTTGCCAGCGGCGACCTCACAGAGGACAGCATCAAAGACCTGCCGGCCGTCCAAGTGGGCGATCCTTTCCAGGAAAAGCTCCTCCTGGAAGCCACGCTGGAACTAGCCTCCACGGGTACTATCGTGGGTATGCAGGACATGGGAGCTGCCGGAATCATTTGTTCTACAAGCGAAATGAGCGCCCGCGGCGAGGTGGGCATGGAAATTCATCTGGACCAGGTACCCACCCGCGGGGGGGCCATGCAGCCCTACGAACTGCTGCTCTCCGAATCGCAGGAACGCATGCTGGTGGTTGTCAAAAAAGGCTGCGAAGACCAGGTGCGACAAGTCTTTGAAAAGTGGGACCTCCACTGCGCCCTCATCGGCCATGTCACAGAAGGACCATATCTACGCTTCTACTTCCACGGACAATTAGTGGCCGAGCTGCCGGCTTCCTCCCTGGTATTGGGCGGCGGCGCACCCCAGTATGACCGCGAATATCGCCGCCCCACCTACATGGATGAAGTGGAAAAATTCCGTCCTGATCAAGTGCCTCAGCCCCACTCTCTTCGGGAAGTAAGCCTTTTCCTGATAGGTCACCCCAATATTGCTTCCAAGCAATGGATTTACCGCCAGTACGACAGTATGGTAGGCACGGTGAACATGTCCACCAACCGTCCGTCCGATGCAGCCGTGGTGCGCCTTCATGAGAACGGACGCGGCTTGGCCCTCACGGTGGACGGTAACTCCCGCTATGTTTTTGCCCATCCTGAGATAGGCGCTATGATTGCCGTGGCCGAGGCTGCCCGCAACATTGCTGCCACAGGCGGCGCTCCCGTCGGCATCACGAATTGCCTCAACTTTGGCAACCCTTACAATCCAGAAGTCTATTGGCAATTTGTGCACGCTATCCGCGGCATGGCCCGGGCCTGCGAATTTTTCCAGATCCCTGTCACCGGAGGCAACGTGAGCTTCTATAATCAAACCCAGATCGGCAATCAGAGCATCCCCGTTTATCCCACCCCGACCATCGGTATGGTGGGCCTTCTGGATGATCCTTTTCGCATGCTTTCCATCCCTTTCAAGGCCCCCGGCCACTCCATCTGGCTCTTGGGCGTACCCACCGAAGACCTGGCTGGTAGCGAGTATGTATGCTCTTACCATAAAATAGAGCTCAGCCCGCCGCCTTACGTGAACCTGGAGGAAGAATTGCGATTACATAATCTCTTGCGGTATCTCAGCCAACAAGGTCTGGCGGCATCTTCCCATGATGTCTCTGACGGAGGGCTCATTTGCTGCCTTCTGGAAAAAGCCATCCTGAGTGATATGGGCTTTGCACTTGAAAGTTTTCCAGTGGGACGGGCCGATGCTTTTCTGTTCGGTGAAGCCCAGGGCCGATGCGTAGTGACCACCGACCCGCAGAATGATATCCTTTTATTGCAGGCTGCCGAGCGCTTTCAGGTACCAGCCTTGCGCCTAGGCCACGTTCAAGAACAGGAAATCAGCGTCTTCGGAGAATCATGGGGCTCTGTATCCCTCTTTGCAGAAGCCTATTACGCCTGTTGGCCTGGTATTATGGCACAGGATACCATTGTTGTCTAACGGGTCAATTTGATTTGAGAAGGAATCTAAAATAAAAGATTTAATTTACTCCTTAAGCCTTTGTAATTTAATTTCAAACGAGGGGGTGTGAGCTTCCAAAGGAGGAGCTTGATAAAATGCTACCACTTCATTGCCCACTTTTCCAATAAAAGGTTCCAGAAGGGCGTGTGCTCCTCCTCTTTTTAGGGAAATGTGGGGCGCGATGATGAGGCTCACGATGGAAGTGAGCTTAATCAGGATATTCATGGAGGGGCCGCTGGTGTCCTTGAAAGGGTCGCCGACGGTATCGCCCGTGACGGAAGCCTTGTGGGGCTCAGATTTCTTATAGAACACCTGGCCGTTGATTTCCACGCCTTTTTCAAAGGACTTTTTGGCATTGTCCCACGCGCCGCCGGCATTGTTCTGGAAAATGCCCAGCAGCACGCCACTGGCCGTGATGCCTGCCAGCATGCCACCCAGCACCTCCGGACCAAAAAGAAAACCCGTGAGGGTGGGAGTCAGCAGGGCAATGGCGCCGGGGGCCATCATTTCGCGTATGGAAGCCTTGGTAGAGATGGCCACACACCGTTCATATTCCGGCTTGGCTTTGTATTCCATGATACCAGGAATCTCGCGGAACTGACGGCGCACCTCATTGACCATATCCATGGCCGCGCGGCCCACGGCGGCTATGGCCAGGGAGGAAAACAGGAAGGGTATCATGGCGCCCACAAACAAGCCGGCCAGCACATCGGCCTTATAGATATCAATGTGCTCAATGCCCGACACGCCGCAAAAGGCCGCAAATAAGGCCAGAGAGGTTAAAGCAGCCGATGCAATGGCAAAGCCTTTGCCGGTAGCGGCCGTGGTGTTCCCCACGGCATCCAGCAGATCCGTGCGGCCGCGCACCTCCGCCGGCAGCTGGTTCATCTCAGCGATGCCGCCCGCATTATCCGCGATGGGACCAAAGGCATCAATAGCCAGTTGCATGGCTGTGGTGGCCATCATGCCGGCCGCAGCTATGGACACCCCGTATAAACCGGCCAATTCATAGCTGCCGTAAATACCGGCTGCCAGCACCAACATGGGCACAGCCGTGGACTCCATCCCCACCGATATCCCCCCGATGATGTTGGTGGCATGGCCCGTAGCCGATTTTTTCACGATGGAAAGCACGGGCCGGCGCCCCATGGACGTGTAATATTCCGTCACCAGGCTCATCACAGCGCCCACCACAAGGCCTAGAACGATGGAGTAAAACACCTTTCCCCGGGTAAATTCAAATCCCCGGATTTCCAGTGTCACATCAGGTAAAATATAAGAAACGGCAAAGTAGGAAGCCACCGCCGTCAGGATGATAGAACCCCAGTTACCCAGATTGAGGGCCTTTTGCACGCTGTCGGTTTCTTTTCTGATGCGCACGAACGCCATGCTCACAATGGAGAAGATCAGACCCAGGCCCGCAATGAACATGGGCAGGATGACAGGACCAATGCCGCCGAAACGATCGGGCGAACTGACCTCGCGCCCTAACACCATCGTGGCCAGGATGGTAGCCACATAAGAACCAAACAAATCGGCGCCCATGCCGGCCACATCGCCCACGTTATCGCCCACATTATCGGCAATGGTGGCGGGATTACGCACATCGTCCTCGGGGATACCGGCTTCTACCTTGCCCACAAGGTCAGCCCCTACGTCGGCCGCCTTGGTGTAAATGCCGCCGCCCACGCGCGCGAAAAGCGCTATGGACTCCGCACCCAGAGAAAATCCGGCCAGCACTTCCAGGGCTTTTTCCATTTCCAGCCCGTTCACATCGCCGCCTGTGGACACTACATACACCTGATAAAACACAATGAACAATGACCCCAGCCCCAGCACAGCGAGACCCGCCACCCCGATACCCATCACCGAACCTCCCGTGAACGATACGGCCAGGGCCTTAGCCAGACTGGTGCGGGCGGCTTGTGTCGTGCGCACGTTAGCCCGCGTGGCCACTGTCATACCGATAAAGCCGGCAAATGCCGAGGCAAATGCCCCTACAATGAAAGAGATGGCTATAACGGGACTGCTGTTTTCTACTAACGTACCCGAATAACATAACAAGATAGCAGCGATTACAACGAAGTAGGAGAGGATTTTCCACTCGGCCTTCAGAAAGGCCAGCGCGCCACGGGCTACGTAGGAAGAGAGTTCGTTCATCTTCTCATCCCCGCTTTCCTGGCGCATTACCCAACGAAACTTGGCCAGCATCACCAACAGGCCAATAATTCCCAAGGCTGGAATCACGTAGATAAAATTCTCATTCATAATCAATGCTTTTAGTATAATCCTTGACAAAAACGGGCGCAAAATTAGGGAAGGGCTTGTAACTTGGCCCGATGAGCTCGCAGCCCTCATGGCATGCCGTACTGCTGGACCTGGGCGGCGTCGTCCTGGACGTGCATTATGAGCGGTCCCTAGAGGCCCTGGAACGACTGGGATTCCACGATATCAGGTACTGGTACAGCGGCTATGCCCAGAAAGGATTTTTTGAAGATTTTGAAGAGGGCCGCTTATCCCCAGAGGATTTTCTTAAGGAATTAGGGAAGCATTGCCCCGAAGCCGCGGAAACCCAGCTGATCCAGGCTTGGAATGCAATGCTGGGCCGCGTGACCCCGCAACGGGTAAAGTTTTTAAAAAGGCTGGCCGCGCGCTGGCCTTTGTACCTTTTTAGCAATACCAACGCTCTGCATCAGCCCTTTTTTGAGAGGCAATTTGAAGAAGATCATGGCTTTAAAATAAATAAGCTGTTCAAAAAAATTTTTTACTCTCACCAAGTGGGCCTGCGCAAGCCCCGGCCTGAAGCCTTTCTTAAGGTGGCTGAGGAGGCGGGTCTTACCCCTTCCCGCACTCTTTTCGTGGACGACAATCCTGAAAATGTGGCCGGTGCACAAACAGCAGGATTCATAGTCCGTCACCTGCAGTATCCGAGAGA
>JANWWQ010000129.1 GCA_025055635.1 Flavobacteriales bacterium | reverse complement strand
AATTCAAGCCGTTGTTTCGGCTGACAGACGAATAGTTTGGGACTACTATACAAAACCCGAACACATTACCAGATGGAACTTTGCTGACCCAAGTTGGCATTGCCCGACAGCTTCAAACGACATGAGAGTTGGTGGAAAATACTTGGCAAGAATGGAAGCCAAAGACGGAAGTTTTGGCTTCGACTTTGAAGCCATTTACAACGAAGTTACAGACGGTGAAAAATTCACTTATACAATGACCGACAACCGCGTTGTTGAAGCAATTTGTTTTCAAAGAACCGAGCAAAAATAAAATTTGAAAGCTACTCACAAGTTAGCTAAAAATGAAAAATGGATTTTCAGAGAAAAAATTATTTAATCGTTCATTAAATAATAACGCTTTTTTATAAAGCGTGGATAAAAATAAAAATGCCACCATCAAAACTTATCTGCATCATCAACAAGGCGGAACTCCTGCACTAGGAAGGCCGTTCTGAATGTTGCGGGCCGCACAGCGCTTGTGAGTCAAGGAAGTCATTGTTGCAGCGGGGAAATGGACGTGGTTGCAGGAAACTGGTAAAGACAACCTGTTAAACATCTCGTCAAACGAAATTTGATCCCTGTGCGCCCGATTTTATTAT
>JANWWQ010000128.1 GCA_025055635.1 Flavobacteriales bacterium | reverse complement strand
ATTTGAAAGCTACTCACAACTTAAGGTGAACACTAAAAAGGCCCGGGACGGTTTTCAAAGAACCGAGCAAAAATAAAATTTGAAAGCTACTCACAACCTTTTAGCCGACGCACCCGGCGTGGGGAAAGTTTTCAAAGAACCGAACAAAAATAAAATTTGAAAGCTACTCACAACGAGACAGGCGCCGTACTCATATTCGTCGCTGTTTTCAAAGAACCGAACAAAAATAAAATTTGAAAGCTACTCAAGAGAAAGCGAAAAATAAAAAGTGAAAAATGAAAAATGAAAAAATATGACCTTAAAGGAACCATAAAAATATAATCAAATATTATCATACTAAATATAAATTTACTAATGCCTTTTTAATGAAGATTTGATTAAAAAATATCCGAAACCCCGTAAAAAACTTCTCCGCTGTATTAGCGAGACGGCACCTCTGCACTCCATAAGACAGGCCCATACATTTCAGGGCGCGCAGAGCCTATGAATAATTAGAATCGCCTCTTCATCCATGGAAATGACATCGGCGCAGGAAAGCGATGCAAGCCTTCCCAGTTAAACACTTCCTTTCCAGAAATTTGAGCTCCATGCGCCCGATTTTACTGTCATGGAGTGGGGGCAA
>JANWWQ010000127.1 GCA_025055635.1 Flavobacteriales bacterium | reverse complement strand
CAGGGTGGGCCTTACCGCTTCCAGCCAGGATTTTTTTATTTTACGGGGCCTCTGTTTCTCCTGGATTAAAAAGCCCACCACAGGCACTTTATGGCGGAGAGGAAAGGACCACACTTCAAAATGGGAGGTGCTGGCCAAAAGGCTTTTCTCTCCCATGGGAATGGGCACAAAAAACCAAGGAAATTTCAAGGAGCTGGAAGAAATTCTTTCAAAATACTCTAAAAAGGGCTTCAGGTCAGCCGGGCCGTAAATTTCCAGGGGCTTCTGACGGCCCAGGAGGCTCATGGTAGACAGGAGCCCAGGAAGGCCCAGAAAATGGTCGGCGTGTAAATGGGAAATAAAAATTCTGGAGATGCGGTTAAAATTGAGACGGAACCGACGCATTTGGATTTGTGTGCCTTCTCCACAATCCAGGAGCATCCACTCCCCTCCGTGGACTACCAACTGGGCAGTAAGCCCACGCTCTGCAGTGGGAATGGCCGATGAAGAACCCAAAACGATGACCGAAAACTCCATAAAAAAAATCCCGGCACATGGGGCCGGGACGCCGGTTATTCAGAAAATTCTCACTTTCCCAAAATCATCAGTCGACGGCTGATGGTTTTATTGTGGTAGGTGAGAGAGTACGTGTACAAACCTGCCGG
>JANWWQ010000126.1 GCA_025055635.1 Flavobacteriales bacterium | reverse complement strand
CTTCCCTAGGATTTTCTGTGGCCTTTTGATAGGCCATGAGACCGCTGCCATGGCCGAACTGTTGCGGGATGTGTCCTGGCAAAATCTTGCAAAAATTTATTTTTATTCCCGAATGCATATTAATCAACTATAAGTAAGGCTTGCTTTTTCACAATTTATTTTTTATATACTATTCAAAACTTTACTTTTCAATGGCACCAATGATTTTTTGCACCAGACAACTACGAATAACTATTTCAAGGATTATTTATATTTAATTGACTCAATGGTAATTTTCCTAACTTCCCAAGCGCATATGCAGTAATCAAAAAGAGATTTTTATTGTTTTTTTGCTTCGGCTCAAGAGGTGATTCGTATTTACAGATTTTTCAAGCAAAGGCCTTGGGCACTCATAGGGTTTATTACCTTGTTTTTTGTTACGGGAATTTGGCGTTTTTCCAAGCTAAGAATTGAAAACGACCTCTTTGCATTTATTGATGATGGGCAGGAGCTGAGAGATACCAGACGCCTACTGGCACAGCATCCCGTGGGAAGGCGGATTTTGGTGTACGGAAAGGCTCAGCCTGGAAGTGAATTATCTGTGGAAGAAGTGGCGTCTCGTATGGAAAGAGCATTGGTTTCCACCCCCGAGAATTTGTGGGAACGAATAGAAGTGCGTC
>JANWWQ010000125.1 GCA_025055635.1 Flavobacteriales bacterium | reverse complement strand
ATGTTTTGGGGCGCCAGTTCGTTTAATCAGCCGCTTGGCGGTTGGAATACCTCCAATGTGTCATATATGCATGGCATGTTTACTTGGGCCAGTTCGTTTAATCAGCCGATTGGCGGCTGGAATACGTCCAATGTGACGATTATGAGTTTCATGTTCAATGGCGCCAGTTCGTTTAATCAGCCGCTTGGCGGCTGGAATACCTCCAATGTGGTGAGTATGAGTGGCATGTTTTGGGACGCCAGTTCGTTTAATCAGCCGATTGGCGGCTGGAATACGTCCAATGTGACGAGTATGTATGGCATGTTTTGGGGCGCCAGTTCGTTTAATCAGCCGATTGGCGGCTGGAATACGTCCAACGTGACGAATATGAGTTACATGTTTGCTTTGGCCAGTTCGTTTAATCAGCCGATTGGCGGCTGGAATACGTCCAATGTGACGAGTATGAGTGCCATGTTTTGGGGCGCCAGTTCGTTTAATCAGCCGATTGGTGCCTGGAATACGTCCAACGTGACGGATATGAGTTCCATGTTTTGGGGCGCCGGTTCGTTTAATCAGCCGATTGGCAGTTGGAATACGTCCAACGTGACGGATATGAGTTCCATGTTTTGGTACGCCAGTTCGTTTAATCAGCCGCTTGGCAGTTGGCAACTAAATCCTAATGTGGATTTGACTTACATGTTGGACCACTGTGGGATGTCCTGT
>JANWWQ010000124.1 GCA_025055635.1 Flavobacteriales bacterium | reverse complement strand
TCCCGGTCCACAAGCCAACAAAAAAATTCCGAAATGCCCTCATTATGACCAAACAAAGCAGCTGTCCGCGCCTCATCGGGCAGATTTTTTACTGCATCCAGAAGTGTACGTCGTCCGGCTAAGTACAGGCGCGGATCCATCACTATGTCGGCTTCCTGGATGCCCCAACTTTTTGCAAAGGCCTTGGCCGTCTGGGCCGCACGGAGAGCTGTGGAGCTTACGAGCACATCGGGCACATCCAATTGTCTGGCCCATACCCGGGCCATCAGAGGTGCATCGTGCATCCCGCGCTTGTTCAGCGGTCTATCATGGTCTGCTAAATCAGGCTTGCTCCAGTCACTCTTGGCGTGACGTACAAGCAGCAGGCGTTTCATGGCGGTTGGGAAGACAAAGGTATTCATATCCTAATTTTCTTTAGGGTGCCTAAATTTTTCTGGTTTTTATGGAGAGCAAGGATTTTTGCGGGCCAACTTTCCGTTTTGTAAATTCGGTACAGGAGGTTTGATGGATTTTGGACTTTTTCAAGAAATGTTAAGATCGAAATAATTGAATATGACTATATCAAATGGAAAGGAACCAAAGCTTAATTGATTTGGGAGTGAAAAATCATGAAAGGATAAGGAATTTTAGAAAAAAGATTGAACAACAGCTAATCAAAGATCTTGCCGATTTAACTGATGTAGAAGGATTTCTTAAAAAAATGAGAAACT
>JANWWQ010000123.1 GCA_025055635.1 Flavobacteriales bacterium | reverse complement strand
TATTTTTGTTCGGTTCTTTGAAAACTTTATTATTTCTTCTGTTGGTAATTCTTGCGTTGTGAGTAGCTTTCAAATTTTATTTTTGTTCGGTTCTTTGAAAACCGCAGCATCGCGCAGGGGGGTGGTGTCACCGTTGTGAGTAGCTTTCAAATTTTATTTTTGCTCGGTTCTTTGAAAACTAGGCTTCCACGGCCTTCTCCCTGCGGCCTGTTGTGAGTAGCTTTCAAATTTTATTTTTGCTCGGTTCTTTGAAAACCAGCAGCAGGAGGACGAGCAGGCGCTGTATGTTGTGAGTAGCTTTCAAATTTTATTTTTGCTCGGTTCTTTGAAAACCCTTGCCGCCCGATGGTGCGGAGGCCTCCGGTTGTGAGTAGCTTTCAAATTTTATTTTTGCTCGGTTCTTTGAAAACCGAACTTGCGGAAAGGCGCGAAAAATGGGGCTTTGAGGGCGGTCGTAGGATTAAAAAAATGGGGCCGCCCTCTATTTTTTTTATTCTACGAAGGCCGTTTTTTTTATTCTAGAACAGTTCCAGTTGCCTTGGACCTGGGGAGGGGGGATCCTCGCGCCGGCGGCCGTAGAACACTTCCATTTCAGCAAACTGGCGGTCGGTGAGCAGTAGGATGCCCACGGAACCCTCCGGGGGCAGGAAGCTGCGCACGCGGGCTTTGTGCACTTCGGCCTCTTCTTTGCTGGCGCAATGCCGCGCATAGGCGGAGAACTGGAACATGAAAAATCCGTCTTTAAGGAGGTTGAGGCGGAATTGGGCGGCGCGCTTGCGCTGCTCGGCCTCTACGACGGGTAA
>JANWWQ010000122.1 GCA_025055635.1 Flavobacteriales bacterium | reverse complement strand
TTCGGTTCTTTGAAAACGGCGTACGTTGTGACAATTACAATGCGCGAGTTGTGAGTAGCTTTCAAATTTTATTTTTGTTCGGTTCTTTGAAAACGATAATGAGCGCGCCGTCTCCTCGCTGAAGTTGTGAGTAGCTTTCAAATTTTATTTTTGTTCGGTTCTTTGAAAACCCCGTACAAACGAGCAGTTGGCAACAAATTGTTGTGAGTAGCTTTCAAATTTTATTTTTGTTCGGTTCTTTGAAAACTGTTCTGTGCGCGTACCCCTTGAGCGAAGGTTGTGAGTAGCTTTCAAATTTTATTTTTGTTCGGTTCTTTGAAAACATGATATTGCTTTTTTTCGCCTTTCTCATTGTTGTGAGTAGCTTTCAAATTTTATTTTTGTTCGGTTCTTTGAAAACTCATTTCCTTGGCGTCTAATTCATACCTTAGTTGTGAGTAGCTTTCAAATTTTATTTTTGTTCGGTTCTTTGAAAACGGCGCTGAAGAGGGGCGGACATTTGTCCATGTTGTGAGTAGCTTTCAAATTTTATTTTTGTTCGGTTCTTTGAAAACAGCCGACCTACGCAGGAGATACGCACTTCAGGTTGTGAGTAGCTTTCAAATTTTATTTTTGTTCGGTTCTTTGAAAACTCAATATAAATATCCTGTTCTGTCTGCCTTGTTGTGAGTAGCTTTCAAATTTTATTTTTGTTCGGTTCTTTGAAAACTGGACGTTCATTACCCATTTCACGGCTTTCGTTGTGAGTAGCTTTCAAATTTTATTTTTGTTCGGTTCTTTGAAAACGACTAAATGAATTTTGTTCACTT
>JANWWQ010000121.1 GCA_025055635.1 Flavobacteriales bacterium | reverse complement strand
GTTAGGTCAAGTTACCTCAGAGGGTTTTCTCAAATCCGTTAAATATATGCTCATATAATAGGCAAAGCACCCTCCGAAGGTGGACATAAAAATGAAGGGGAATTTTCGGCTTTTCCCCTATCTTTTTGGTGAGGGAAAAAATTTATCGGGTTTTGTCTGTGTTTCGGTCCACATGATCAGGCACTCGTATGTGTGGCCTATCATCGTTTTTTTTACCAAAGCTTTTTAAAGTGTATGCCCATATATCGTGAGAGCGGGACTTTTGTTCCAAGCACGGGTGCCCTAGTGGGCTGAGTGAAAAATAATACGAGTGGCCTTACGGGATGTGGGGTAAAACCGAAAAACCGGAGTAGAATGGATGCGCAGGCGGATAGGTAAAGGGGAGAGGTGTCCCCGATTGTTTCAAGAAAGATTCTATGCCCCTGCCTACGGTCTCAGAACGGTGGCACCTACACGCTGTGGGCCACCATCACTAAAACAGGTTTTGAGCGCCAAGAGCGTTTGATGTACATTTTTATTTCACAGCTCAAGCAAACGCTCTGTTATTGGCTGATCCACGGCAACATCACCGATGATAAATCTATGAAGAGAGGCGAAGGGAAGCTAAGTATTCCAGCCCCTAGGACATCCTGGCGAACTATAACCAATCTATGGACAGCGGCCCGAAGAGAACAAATCTTTAAATGTTTAAAGGAACGTTTTAGCGCCAAACACGCCATACGTGCAAGACTTTTATGTGCTAGAAGGCAGGATGAAGGTATATCTAGGATGAAAATCCAGGAACTGTGAATGCTGAGCCAAACCTTGGAAAGCAAAAAGTTGTTGAAAATCAATTAGATAGTCTGC
>JANWWQ010000120.1 GCA_025055635.1 Flavobacteriales bacterium | reverse complement strand
AATTTTATTTTTGCTCGGTTCTTTGAAAACGACGCAGTAGCTCTGTTTGTTTAACCTTTTGTTGTGAGTAGCTTTCAAATTTTATTTTTGCTCGGTTCTTTGAAAACAACGTCACGGCCGGCTTTCGGTACCTCCCAGTTGTGAGTAGCTTTCAAATTTTATTTTTGCTCGGTTCTTTGAAAACGTTAAATGTGCATTGGGTGCCCGGCTATAAGTTGTGAGTAGCTTTCAAATTTTATTTTTGCTCGGTTCTTTGAAAACATGACCTTGTGGCATTATTACAAAATCCCCGTTGTGAGTAGCTTTCAAATTTTATTTTTGCTCGGTTCTTTGAAAACGAAATCGCCGTCTTGCCCTTAAAAGGAGGCGTTGTGAGTAGCTTTCAAATTTTATTTTTGCTCGGTTCTTTGAAAACAAATGTAATCGGGGTCGTGTCGTAGCCATTGTTGTGAGTAGCTTTCAAATTTTATTTTTGCTCGGTTCTTTGAAAACAGGAGGAACCGACACCGGTACCTCCTCCAAGTTGTGAGTAGCTTTCAAATTTTATTTTTGCTCGGTTCTTTGAAAACATTTTTGTAAATTATTTTTACACACGCTATGTTGTGAGTAGCTTTCAAATTTTATTTTTGCTCGGTTCTTTGAAAACCTGCGGTTGTTAATCTTGTAAAACAGATAAGTTGTGAGTAGCTTTCAAATTTTATTTTTGCTCGGTTCTTTGAAAACTTGATTCATTTTTCCGAGAACACAAAGCAGGTTGTGAGTAGCTTTCAAATTTTATTTTTGCTCGGTTCTTTGAAAACCAGTTGGCCACCTCTACTTCCATGCCCTCCGTTGTGAGTAGCTTTCAAATTTTATTTTTGCTCGGTTCTTTG
>JANWWQ010000011.1 GCA_025055635.1 Flavobacteriales bacterium | reverse complement strand
ACCCCCAACTGAAGCCGATTTTAAGGCGGGTAAAATTTCTGTGGATTCACCAATCGGAAAAAGCCTTATCGGCAAAGGAAAGGGTGACTTGGTGGAAGTGAAAGTACCCGCCGGCATCCTCAAGCTGGAAATTTTGGAAATCGGTCACTGATACATGCCTTCCATATTCACCAAAATCATAAACCGGGAACTGCCTGCTTACATCGTTGCGGAAGACACGCAACATATAGCTATTCTGGATATTTTCCCTGTCAAAGAGGGGCATACCCTGGTAATTCCCAAAAAGGAAGTGGATTATTTGTTTGACCTTCCTCCGGATGATGTGGCTGCATTGTTTCGTTTCGCTCAGAAAGTGGCTCGGGCCATTGAGAGTGAAATTCCTTGCCGGCGCATCGGAGTGGCCGTGGTGGGTATGGAAGTGCCCCATGCCCACGTCCACCTGATTCCTATCAACGCTGTGACGGACCTGGATTTCACCCACAAGTTGTCCATCTCTGAAAAGCGAATGAAAGAGATCCATCAGGCCATTAAAAACAAATTTAACCAGTTATATGGTAATAGTAACTCCATGGAAAATTAGGGTGGGAAGTTTTCCCGGCCGGTTTCTATTTTCAGACAGCTTTGAGTAATTGGGTATTGTTTGAGAACTAGAGATTTAGCGGCTATCTGATTCCTTTTTATTAAAAATCTATAAATCGTTCTCGCACCACTCGTCCTTTTCTATTGAGTATTTGAGCTTGGACTCGGTGGGGAGGTCCCCATTTTATTTTAAGAAGGCCAAAATTTCTGTGGCAATAAGGAGGATCGTAGGCCCGACTGTTGTCCACAAGGTTGAGCAAAAGGGTGGAGTGGGTCATCCCACTGGAAGTAATTTCATGAAAAGTCAGCTGGGACGGATGAAGAGTTTTTCGGGCAATCTCGGCGCCGTGGATGTCACCGCTGAGAAAGAGTACGTTGGTTTTTCCAAAGGCTGCCAGAAGGCTGTCCAGGCGGGCTACATCTCTGGGAAATTCCCCCCATCGCTCTGCAATAGGACGGTCTGCAAACACCTGAATGGAACTGACCACGATGTTGAGGGCGGCCTGGCTGCCCATCAGCTGATCTTCAAACCAGCGCCATTGTTCTTCGCCCAGCATGGAGGCATTGGAGCCAGGTTTGCCCTTATTGTAACGCGTGTCCAGCAAAATAAGGCGCACAGTATGAGGAGGGCGCCCCAAGTCATAGCTTTCATAGATACCCTTACGCCGCCTGCGTGGTGAGTCCTGAGGTTCGTTGAAAAAATCACAAAATATGTTTTGGCTATGTAAGCGCTGGGGATAGGTACTGTCCGCATCGTTCACTCCAAAGTCGTGATCATCCCAGGTAGCGGCTACGGGAACTTGACCTATAAAAGTCTGATATTCCGGCCAGGACAAAAGCTTTTTGTATTTTGCGCGCAGCTCGGCCGTGTCGTACGTGTCGCCATAAATGTTATCGCCCATCCAAATCCACAAATCTGGTCTTTGGCGCAATATCACCAGCCAAAGTTTCTGAGGAAGGGTTTGAAGATTACAAGATCCAAATGCAATCACCGAGATGTCCCTACCTTCCAGCCGCCGCGGGGAAAGATGGGTCTGCCCCCAGCCGGCAGAACTTAAATGAGCGCCTAGCACTAGAAAGATAAAAAACTTAGCTTTGAGAATAAAATACATTGCCCATGCCAATAGCCATTCTTCTGCTTTTCCTCGTCTCATCCCTGATCGTTAAAGGCCAAAATTACTTTATTGGAGCAGCTTCCTATAGCTTACCAGATCCCGACAGGCCCGGTCGTAACGTCCAAGTTAAGCTTTATTATCCGGCCCAGATTAGTGGGAACAACGCCCCTTGGGCTGTAGGCTCCTTTCCCTTGGTAAGTTTTGGCCATGGCTTTGCTATGGCCAATACGGCCTACCAGAATATCTGGGAGTATTTCGTGCCGCGGGGTTATGTGATGGCTATGGTGGATATGGAAAACGGAATTTTCCCCGCACCCAGCCATTCAGACTTCGGACGCGATTTGCTTTTTGCGGCCCGAAGGCTTTTGGAGATAGCGAATCAGGACGCCAGCGACCCCTTATTCGGAAAGCTCAACGGCAAAGCTGCTTTCATGGGGCATTCCATGGGTGGAGGGTCTTCGGTGTTGGGTGCAGCTCTGGAACCTGGCTTTCCCGACGCAGTGGTGGGCCTTTCACCTGCTGAAACGAATCCATCCTCAATATCCGCCGCTTCGGGCGTTATTTCTGCTTTTCTCATGCTGGCCGGAGAAAAAGACATGGTCACTCCCCCTGCGTCTCACCAATTACCCATATTCAATGCGTTGGGATCCACTTGTAAGGTGTACGCCGAAATTAAAGGTGGTGTCCATTGCTTCTATGCACTCCCCGATTTGGCATGCGATTTTGGGGAAACCACCAGCGGATTCCAGCCGGAAATAGATCGGGCCCAGCAGCAACAGGCCACCTACGATATCGTGTGGCCCTTCCTAGAGTGGAAACTGAAAGGAGCTCCTTCAGCTCCGTTTTTCTATGTGCTGGGGGATAATCGTTTTAACGTAATCCATGGCTGTGAACCAGGAGTTGGATTTTTAGAAACCATCTTCGCCAGTGAAGACTTTTTTGTTCAGCCTTTACCCGGTCAGTTGCAGGTGAAAGTATCGGAGAGCGGGCATTTGACCCTGTATGATAGGATGGGCCGCGTTTGGCAGGAAGGCACGTTATTTCCGGGTCAGGTGCACACTTTTACTGGTCTCCCTGCCGGCCTCTTTTTTTGTTTGTTTCAAAGCCCAGAAAAATTGCGGGTCCGAAAGGTCCTCTTACCCTGAATCTGGGATTTTAGGCCCTGAAAATGGATTTTGGGGCTGGTCCTGGGGCAGGGAAATGGGGTAGAGGTGAAGAGCTGGTCTTCTGCTGAGGCGCGGCCGCCGATAAAATCTTTTCTTTGCAATGTGAACGAGCAGCCTCAATATTCTCCCCATGCGCCCATGTTCCAAGGGCGCCTGTTTGAAGGTAAAATCTTTGTGATTACGGGTGGGGGCACCGGTTTGGGTCGCAGCATGGCCCATTATTTTATGTCCTTGGGCGCCCGCGTTGTGATAAGTAGCCGTAAGCAGGATGTTCTGGAGCAAGCAGCCCGTGAGTTGGCACAAGAAACGGGTGGCCAGGTGCTCCCAATACCCTGCGACGTGCGTTCATACGACCAAGTAGAAAATATGCTGGCCCAGACCATCAGCCATTTTGGGTTGCCTGATGGCCTGGTCAACAATGCAGCAGGAAATTTTCTAAGTCCCACCGAAAGACTCAGCCATAGGGCTTTTGACGCTGTGGTGGACATCGTGCTCAAAGGGTCGTACAACTGCACTTTGGCTTTTGGCAAAAAATGGATAAGTGAGAAAAAACCCGCCGTCGTATTAAACATAGTTACAACATACGCATGGACCGGCTCTGCCTATGTGGTGCCTTCGGCTTGCGGAAAGGCCGGCGTCCTGGCCCTCACGCGCTCCCTGGCCGTGGAATGGGCTAAATACGGCATCCGTATGAACGCTATCGCTCCAGGACCTTTCCCCACAAAAGGAGCTTGGGACCGCCTTTTTCCGCCCCAGCTTTCAGAGGCCTTAAAGCCTGAAATAAGAGTGCCCCTTAAACGTGTGGGACACCATCAGGAATTGGCCAACCTTGCTGCCTATCTAATGTCGGATTTTTCCGCTTACATAAATGGAGAGGTAATTACCATTGATGGTGGCGAATGGCTCATGGGTGCCGGTCAATTCAACTGGGTGGAGCGGGTGGCTACCCCGGACATGTGGGATGAGCTGGAAAAAACAATCCGAGCGGCCGACGAAAAACGTGCATGAAGTCAATTATTAATCCTGCTTTCGCTCTGATTCTTGCTGCGGGTTGCGGGAACCGATCTCCGGGTGTGAAAAATCAAATATCTTCGTCTTTTATCAATTATATGGAAAATCCGAAAGCAGATACTATTTATTTAGGGGCGGGCTGTTTTTGGTGTGTAGAGGCTGTGTTTCAGGAATTGCAGGGAGTACTTTCAGTCACCCCGGGATATATGGGTGGTCATAAACCCAACCCCTCTTACGAGGAGGTGTGTACCGGGCTTACAGGCCATGCAGAAGTATGTAGGCTAATCTTTGATCCCTCCCTTATCACACTGGACGAAATTCTGGAAGTCTATTGGTACACCCACGATCCCACTACTCCTAACCGTCAAGGAAATGACGTGGGCCCCCAATACCGCTCTGTAATTTTTTATACCACCGAGCAGCAAAAAGAAAAAGCCCTTTTCTATAAGAACAAGCTTAATCAGGTGGGCGCTTTTCCTTCTCAAGTCATCACCGAAATCGTTCCGGCTGGCCCTTTTTATCCTGCTGAGGATTATCACCACAATTATTACCGACTCCATAGTGACCAGCCTTATTGCCAGTACGTCATAAAACCTAAGCTGGAAAAATTCAGAAAGGCCTTCCAACATCGTTTGAAAAATTGATTTTTCTTCGGCTTTTATGTATGCGTCCTGAAGAAAGAATCACCGAATCCGAAGGCCCCCATAAGCAGTTGGAAAGCCTGTCTCTGAAACAACTCCTCAGGCTGATCAATGAAGAGGATAAGTCCGTTCCAGAAGCGGTGGAGAAGGCCCTTACCCAAATAGAGGCTTTGGCTGAAGTCTATTACCAGACGTTGGCCGCCGGTAGGCGGGTGTTCTATATAGGAGCCGGTACCAGCGGTCGCCTCGGTATTGTGGATGCCAGCGAATTGCCACCCACGTACGGTATGCCCCACGATAGAGTGATTGGATTAATTGCGGGAGGTGATGGGGCCATCCGGCGGGCAGTGGAATTTGCAGAGGACGATCCTACGCAAGCTTGGCGTGATATCCAAGCCTCCGGAGGCCAGGCCGGGGACCTCATCATTGGTATAGCTGCCTCCGGAACCACCCCCTACGTTGTAGGCGGCCTTCAAGACGCACGTTCCCATGGCTGCACCACCGGCTGTATCACATGTAATCCCGGTGCCCCAGTAATCGCCCATGCGGATTATCCCGTGGTGGTGGTCACAGGACCGGAATTTGTCACCGGAAGCACGCGCATGAAGGCCGGCACGGCGCAAAAACTCGTACTCAACATGCTTTCCACAACAGCTATGATTCGTTTGGGTCGGGTCAAAGACAGCCTCATGATAGACATGCAACCGACCAACACGAAGCTCCAAGAGCGGGGCACTCGTATGATCATGCGACTATTAGGAGCAGGCGAAAAGGAAGCCCGTCAAGCCCTTTTGCGGGCTGGTAGCGTCAGAGCTGTTCTGGAAAATCCTGAGCAGTTTGGTTTGTGTCCCCCTTAAGCCAGGAAGTCATAACCGAGTGGAGGACTTGGGCTCTTTCCGCAGCTCTTTCTGCGAAATCAGGCCCCTGCGAGGCGTACAGAATGTCACGTGAACTGTTGATCAGAACGCGGTTCTTGTGGTTAGCGAAGTGACTTAATGTCTGTTCTAACGAAGCTCCCTGCGTCCCCACACCTGGCACTAAAAAATGGCTATTTGGCGCCGCCTTCAGCAGCAGGGGCAGATGTTCTGCCTGTGTGGCGCCGGCCACCAGGCCAAGGCGGGAGGATTGCACATGGACAGCCACAGACTCTGCCACCTGTTCAAAAAGGAAGCGACCTTTTTTTGAGCAGGTGAGTTGCAGAAATTCAGCACCAGGATTGGACGTCAGGCAGAGGACGTACACGCACTTGCCTTCATAGGCCAAGAAAGGCTCTAAAGTATCCAGGCCCATGTACGGCGTCACCGTGATTGCGTCAAAATCCATTCGCTCAAAAAAGGCCTTAGCATACAAACGTCCAGTATTTCCGATATCGCCCCGCTTGGCATCGGCAATACGGAAATACCCTTTTCCTATATAAGCCTGCAGGCGCTCTAGGGATTCCCACCCCTCAGGACCTGCGGCCTCAAAAAAGGCAGTGTTGACCTTGTATGCTACCGCAAATGGCGCCGTGGCATCAACTATCTGGCGGCAGAACTCAAACAAGGGGAGATCATGCCCAGCAAGGCCCTTAGGCATTCTTTCAGGGTCAGGGTCTAAACCCACACAAAGCACAGAAGAGCGGCGCGCTATCGTTTCCGATAATTGCCTGAAGTCCATTTTCAGCCAAAGGTATCAATGCCAGGCCAGAGCGGCCTTCTTTATATTCCTTTATCGGGTGAATTTTTAAAAATCTTAGCCCCTGGAATAGATTTTGTTACTTTTTTGCAAATATCTCATTTCATGAAAACCTTTCAAACTTCTTTTCTTTTCCTTAGCCTTGCCTTAGCTGCTTTCTCTTGTAAAAAAGACAAAACCACAACACAAGAAACCATCCAAAACAACCTTAAATCTGGTACGTGGCGAATCAGCAGCTTCATTGACTCCGGAACAGACGAAACATACCATTTTAACGGCTTTTCTTTCACTTTTCAGGCTAATGGCATCCTAACGGCTACCAACGGTACCACTACCTACACGGGCAGCTGGTCCCTTACAGACAGCAACAGCGGCGACGATTCCCACCACGATTTACATTTCCACATTCACTTTGACCTCACCAATGAATTTGGAGACCTCAACGACGATTGGCACATCCAGTCACAAAGCCCCACCAAAATAGAACTGTATGACGTCAGTGGGGGAGGCAGCGGTACAGATTATCTCACCTTTGAGAAAAACTAATAGTCTTTTTATTTCTTAGCTTTAATCCTTGGCATTTTATGGGTTTGAAATTGTTGCTTTTGTCGAAATGGGGGGTCGGTAATACACTGGCTTAGATAGCTATGAAAGTTCAATGTAGATAAAAAATTAATTATAATAAAAAAGTCCGATTAGAATGGAAAGGATGACATTGTGTATGAAAATATTGAGGCAGCAACGTTTTCCAAGCATTTTTCCGTGCCCAGAAGTTTATTAATAGGCTATAATAACAAACTATTGGATAATAAACGATATAATTCTCCTACATCTCATTATTAAACGAAAAAAGCCCCTTTTTTTGGAGGGGCCTCACAGAAAAATTATAGGAATGCTTAACTGGCTTCTTCTGTTTCCACTTCAGGCACTACAAGCTTGAAGCCCTTGCCATGTACATTAAGAAGTGCTACAGAAGGATCTTCGCTAAGATATTTTCTCAGCTTTGTTATGTAAACATCCATGCTACGCGCATTGAAGTAGGAATCCTCGCGCCAGATATTCCTCAAAGCAAAATTTCTTTCCAGTACCCTGTTCATGTTTTGACACAAAAGGCGAAGCAACTCCGACTCCTTAGCCGTCAGTTTCCTTTTATTTTCTCCTAGACGGAGTTCCTGCGTGATGGGATCGAATTCGTATTTTCCAATTTTGAAAACTTTAGCTGATGGGGGTTTGGATGCCTGATGTACCCTTCGCAATACAGCATTAATTCTGGCAGCTAGCTCGTCCATGAGAAAAGGCTTGGAAATATAATCGTCGGCCCCTAGCTCAAAGCCTTCCATTTTATTCTCAGGCATGTTTTTGGCAGTTAGGAAAATGATAGGCATGTCCGGATGGGCCTTACGAATTTCTCTAGCTAGGTCAAAGCCGTTTTTAAAAGGTAGCATTACGTCTAAAATGCATAAATCAAATGTATTGTACAGTGCCAGATCAGAACCTTCTCTTCCATCTTTCGCCCATGTTACGTCGTAGCCTTTGTTTGTCAGGAAATCCGTAACGATATGGCCGATATTTTCCTCGTCCTCTACCAGAAGAAGGCGATAGATCGTTGAATTTGAACGTTCCATTTTAATTTTTTTGTTTAGATGGTATCTTTTCCGGATGCAAATTTAAATAAACTACAAACTCAGTCTCTTTTCCCAGTTCACTTTTTACAGTGATATGACCATCCATCGATTCAAGAACACTCTTCACAAAGGCCAGACCTAGACCATGTCCTTTCACATTATGTATATCATTGGTAGGTACCCGGAAAAAACGATCAAAAACATGCTTAATATATGCCCCCGGAATACCCACGCCGTTGTCTTTCACGCTTATCCGGAGGGTGTTGCCCCGTGAAGCGGTGGATACCTCAATCCAATGAAAAGGCTTAGCAGGATCCTGATATTTCACGGCATTTTCAATGAGGTTGTAGAATACAGAGGTGAGCAGCACCTTATCACCCATTACCAGATCACGCGGAGAGGAAATAATCAGGCTCAGCCTTGTATTAGAAGGGAGAATCGTCATCCGTATGTTTTGGACGATGTCACTCAACAACTCGTGGACATGTATGGGTTCTTTTTGAACCATCAATTTGTCGGAGTGTTGAAATTTTAAGTTTTCCAGAACTTTCTCGGTCAGTTGGCTCATCCTTTGGTTCTCTTTTTCAATAATGTCCAGCATCTTGGAATTCGGAAGTTGTTTGCGTAGCGATTCGCATGCAAGCGAAATAGCCGTAATAGGCGATCGGATTTCATGTGAGATATTACTCAGGGTATTCATGGTCATTATTTGATGTCGCTCCTGGGCATGACGCTGCTGATTAATTAAATATATCGTAGTTAACATGATGATGATCATTATTAAAAGAGAGGCTATCAGAAGCAAGATTTGTATGATTTGCCGCTTGGTGAGATATTGGTAATTTATAACTAACTCCCCGGACTTTTGAAAATTTCTGTTTCGGATTGAGGCTTTTAAACTTGCTTTGAAAGGACCAGCGGGGGTCCTGTTATCAAAAATGAGTTCCTTGTTCTCCGGATCGAAGATCTGTATATGCAATTCATAATCCGCGTGGCTTTCCAGCAAGGTTTCCCGGAGAAGTTTTGCAAATTCAGAGGCAGCTCGCTTGTCTAGTTTTTCCAAGAAAGATGCCCGGCTTATATTCCATCGGGGACTTAGCAATGTTTTGTAAATGCCATATTCTATTTCTCGGGAACTGACGTTTTTTGCATATTTTAATGTATAAAAAAGGAAATATATGTAAATACTGCCGAGAGCCAGAGTTATAAATAAGAGTAGAAGATTAAGAAATCGGTAAAACTGCCTCACGGCCACTTCCTGGGCGCATCAAAGCTAAACAACGAGCGGTACTTCTATCTCCAGAAATTGGAGGATAGTGGGCTATTACCTAAGCAATAAAATAGCTCCCGTTTTAACGAATTCCTTTTCTTCTAGTTTGGTTCGGTACCGGAAAACGTACACGTAAACTCCCTGGGGACAAGGCGATCCGGCCCGCTTACCATCCCAGCGGAAATCTAAGTTTTTGCTCTGGAACACCACCTCTCCCCAGCGGTTGAAAATCAGAATTTCACCCGAGGCGATGTGTTCATTGTAATAAGCCTGGAAAAAGTCGTTCAGATTGTCATCGTCTGGGGTAAAGGATGTGGGGAAGAATACCTGAGGCACGGGCCTTTCCGGCTCAGGAACAAAATGGAACCAGGCAATCACAGTATCCTGTTTCTGAATATTGAAAGTAACCATGGGATCCTGTCCCGATGGCGTCAAGGAGTGGTTTTGGGAGGTCCATTGCTGGAAGGCAAATCCCATCGCCGGCATGGCGGAAAGCGAAATTACCGTATTGGAGTCCAGGGATACCGTGTGAGGGAAGAAAGAAATATTTTGCCCGTTAAAAAGAATAGAACCGCTATAAGCAGGCTCCACATCCAGGGTAAGAGTAAACTGCGTGGGTGCCGGTGGCTGCACCTGAACGAAATGGGCTACAATAGTATCTTGACCTACCACGGTGGAAGTAACCACGTCAGCAGTGTTGCCCGGAGCGAAGGTGTGGCTGCCAGCGCTCCAATGGTCAAAGACGTATCCCGCCATCGGGGTCGCGGAAAGGGATAGGGAAGAATTGGGTATATAAGGACCGGTCCACGGATAGGCGGGGGGAGTGAAGCCGCTGATGTCAATATTTCCTGATAGCGGTGGATTAACTACGAATGTGAGATTAACGGCAGGATTTTCAAGTACAAAATGGGCAATAATGGTATCAGAAACAGATAAGTGGTAGCTAGCTGCAGGGGAAAGGGTATCTGGATTAAAGGTGTGGTTTTTCACTTCCCAGTGAGAAAAGACATATCCAGGATTTGGAGTGGCCACCAGTGCATTAGTAATATTACCATAGCTCACCATACTATGTGGATAGGATGGCAGAAGGTCTCCATTTAAGGAAATGGTACCAGAACCTGCCGGGCTCACATTATATACCACTGTGAATGGCCCTGTGATGTCATAACAAGGAGTTATTGTGTTGACGGTGTTGGACAAATGGGCACAGCGTCCGTTTATTTGGTCTCTGAGGAATTGCAAATTGTTTTGCCACTGGGTGAGACTGCCTCCCCAGCGCTGGATGTGACGGGGCATCTCCGTAGCGGCAACGGCAGCCATACTGTCCAAATGGGCTATCACGTATGGACAATCCAAGGGGCCGCTCAGCAATTGACCCAGGCGGGAAGCAAATTTGGCTTTGAAAGTAGGATTATCCATTAACTTACCGAATATGTCAAAGAAACCCATGTTGGGACCTGCATTTTGGAAGTTGTTTTCCAGATCGCAGGGGGAGGCCGTATATCCTGTGGTTTGCCATCCTGAAAAGTTTTCGCCCAAGTTAAATACATTGTCCATATCCCATAGGACGTAGCGCCATTTCACGCCTGGAGCCTTACGGCCGCGCCACCACATGGTGTTCCAGTTAATCCAGTCGCTGTTCACTCCCCACACATTGAGAATCATATAATCAATCACATTGTCAATATTGAGACGACTGGCCACATTATTGTAGACATTTTGATCGGCCAGGTTGTTGGCCATAATGTAATTGTATAGAGCCACCCAACCGGTGTCTGAGCCGTATCTGATCTGAAGTCCACCCCAGTAGGAGAGCAGGTCAATATCAAATTGACCCTGATTATAATAGTGGTCAGTATATCCGTCATTGTGCACTTTTTCGCGCACATCATACAAACCCCAGTATTGACCATTCACGTATAATGCAGCCCAGATCATGGATCGTTCATCGGTATCCAGGCCAATCTTCTGGGACAGAGTCTGAATAAATGCGTCCCGAATATGGGCAGCTCTGTTGGTATTATAGCCCGGATAGCCGTCGCTGGCGCCAGACTTGAGGATGAGCCGGTCAAAATTGTCGCGCGGCACACCGGGGAAGAAGGAATAGTTCATCGTATGATTGTAGCCCAGTTGATCTCTTACGACAAAGTCAATGCCTTTGTGAGGTGACATGGCCCACGAGTCATTACCATGGTGATCAGCTGTACCATAGGCTTCCACAACAAAATTGTGGGCGGGAGTTCCATCAAAAAATTCAAAGTGTACAGGGGTGCCATCAAGTCCGGCATTACCTTGAATGAGGTTGATGGCGTAAGGGCCACTCACCGACATAACCGGTATCTGATGGTTGGGAGCATTAATGAAATATGTGTTGGTTTCAATGAAGCTTTCCGGTACCGAAGGATTGTTGCTGAAAGTTCGGAATCGCAGGACGGTGGTAGAGTTAATAGTTATGGGTCCGGTGTATGGAGAGGAAGTTGCAGTGGGCTCACTTCCGTTAGTTGTGTAACGAATGACGGAGTTGGGTTCGGTGGTGGATAATGTCACGGTAATAGGGCCCGAATAGAAGCCTGCCTGTAGGTTTGCTACAGGCTTAGCTGCATATTCGGGGGAAGCACCCGTATTGGGAGCATTAGGAGTAGGATTCAAAAACAATGACCATGTGCTTGCTCCATCGGTGGTCCGCCCCCGCCCATGATTCCGCTGGGCTGGGATGGTGGTGACCGAATCCAAAATCACCCCTCCCGGACCGGCGAAAATGATTTTTTCAAAGGCTGTTTGCGTTAGTTTAAAATTGGTGTGGTAGGGACCAGGACCCGTATTAATATTTCGCCCGGAACAGAAAAAAATCATTCGCCCTCCAGCCGGAATGGTAACATTTGGCATCGGCCATTTGGTGGGATTATTCAGCCTGTCGCTCAGGAAGTGGCCACTGAGGTTGTATGCGGTGGAACCAGTATTGTAGAGTTCAATCCAGTCTTCATAGTTCCCAAAATTGTCAACATAATGGCTGGCGTTGGAGCAGGAATATTCATTGATAACCACTTGAGACCAGATCGTGGGCACTCCCATTACCCACAGGGTGAATAAGGCAAGTTTCTTCATAAGCTGCAATTAAGATGAGATCGGTTGCCGCAAAGTTGCATGAAAACTTCCTTCCGTTAACATTCAGTTAATGTGCGCTCCATCCTGAGGTAAGATAAATTGATTTTCCAGCACGTTTGTGTGTTGAGAAAAAATTTTTCTTTACCCTGAACATGTTAGGATTATGCCACATCCTCATATAGCCCAGTGCCCAAAAGAAACCGTACAATCTCCTTTTCCCTGTTCAAAAATTTTTTCTAGTACGATTGAATTCAGGACGGACAAGGGGGAAACCTGTGCGGGAAAACATGGAATTATTTTACGTTTTGGAAGATCTTCTTGTTAGCAGCATTTGGCTCACAAAAGCATGATAAGCAAACCGCTGACAATCAGAAAGCCCCCGGCTACAGTTTTCCAGGTAAGGGTTTCCCCAAGGAATAAAATGGATAAGGAGATAGATACCACTATGCTCGCCTTATCTATGAGTGCCACTTCGTGTACCTGGCCTACCTTTATAGCTCGGTAATAGAAAATCCAAGACAGCGCTGTGGTGAGGCCTGAAATACCCAGAAATAGTATATCGGTTCGGGTGAGGGAACGTAATTCACTGTGACTCTTCATCCATAGGGCGTTGAGGAGCACAAATCCGGTCACAAACAAAGTGCGCACCAGAAGGCCGGTATCTCCGCTCACGTGGCGCAGGCCCGCTTTGGCAATGACCGACGTGAAGCCGGCAAAAAACATGGATATTAAGGCTAACCAATGGTAATCTTTCATAGAAGGGTGCTGCCCTCAAAAATATTGGCCCTGTACAAGAATTTGAATTATGAAAAATATATTTATGATTTTCCTGAACTTCTAACTCCATGTAAAGTGCTAAAAAAGAGCGGCCTTGATCCCTATGTCAATAATCTAAAAGAAGTTATGAAATGGCTTAAGACCCGGGTCACTTTCTGCTACTTCAGATTATACTACATATTCCTCAAGTATTAGGAATTTCTTTGGTTCAGACTAAACTATTTGCACAACTCCGAAGTGTCAAAGTATTTCGTGCCAGAATTTTCCGGCTTTTAACGAGTAAAAACAGCCGGAGTTTAGTCATCCCAAGCCAGCTTCCGTGCCATCATCTTTCCTTATTGTTTCCATTCAGCCCACGCATCGGATGATCATTTACTCATTAGTCCTTTCATAATTTTAGTAAAATTTTCTCCTTTATTCCTAGTTTTAATGCTTTTAAATGGAATTGGTCTATAGAATATCGCTTATTTCCCCCCTGTGATTTCCATCTCCAATTCACTAAATAAAGAATTTGGTTTTTACGTCGTCTCTTTTACTTGGCTTCCAATCTCAGCAATATTGAGGTCGGGCGATTTGGAGGTTTTTCTTCCTTCTGAAGAGCAGCTCAAGCCCTGGATTATTAGCTTTCATCGTCTGTCCAGGCCTTACGTGAAAAAAAGCGAATGCTCATTTTTCCTCCTTCTTACATTCTAAAGCCCTGACCCTCAAAGCATCACCGGAATCCTGTGTTAATCTAGGACCGATGCCGCTCCGGTGCTGGGCGTTAATGGCCTTAATTTGGCCACACATTTGTGTGACAGTTCCTAAGATTATTGAATGGCCCAAATAGATTGGATTCCAGGCCATCCCTGCACATATTAGGGCAGCTTGCTGGATTTCTTTACTTTGGGTTTTAGACTATGAACATGGTCGGAAATGGATTAGGTCCACTTGTTTATTAATATAATTAAGAAAACGAAAAATTTTTAATTGAATTTTCTTTAGTGGCTTAATAATTAATCTAGTGTCTTAAGTAATTTTTACTTTGTCTTGTGGATGAAGCTTCCGGCGAAACTCAGTAGGTATGGGATTATTTAAAAGATCGGCACTTGCTGGAGACCAATAAAATTGTCTCTATTTATTTTTAAATTTATAAGTTGCTGGCTGATTTCATTCAGAATATATTGAATTTTAATTTGGATTTGCCAATTACACAATAGTGATAAGTATAACCTGATTTTTGGGAAAAAATTTTTCATTAAAAATTGTTGTGGGACAGTTTTTGTATTTATATTTTCCAAATGATATTTATCCTTGATTCTATTTTTGGCATGAAATGATAGGTGTTATTATCGGTTTTTCTTACAACTTTAGGTATTAAAAAATAAATTCACCTTTCTAAATAAATAAATCTTTTACGATGAATAATCTGGATTTCTTTCTTTTTAATAACCAGTAACAAAATGATTATTTTGAGCAAGAAAATTGTTCACTAAGCAAAATTTTCTTTCAGCCTTTCTATCTAAATTCAAGAATTTTTCACATTGAAGTATGTCCAGAAAACTATCTTTGGGGCATGAATGAGCTGACAAAACCTAAGAGTAAAAAGAATTATTTGAGAGGTGGACTATTTGTAGGTTTCTTAGTAAGCTTACTATTTAATTTCTGGCAGTTCAGGGAAAACGTTCAGCTCCGCCATCAGAAAGAAATAGTTCAGGCACAATGCGATACCGTGGCTTTTAGAAAGGCCGAATTAGAACGTGAAGTGGCCTCCATCACTGAAGACCTGAATCGCTTCAAAGGGCAATCCGAAAGGTTGGATTCTCTGCTGGAGGAAGCCCACAAAAAAATTGAAAATCAAAAAAGGGAAATCGCCCGCCTCATAGAAGAGAATAAAGATTATCAGGTACTCAAGGCCCGCTATGCAGATCTGCGGAGGCTAAAAGACCGTTATTTGGCGCAAATAGATTCCCTGATGGCCGAAAACAAAAAGCTCAAACGCGAAAATCTGCAATTATCCGTTCAGGTGGATCGGCTGCGTGAGGAAAAGGAGGTCCTTGGCGGGAAGGTGGAAATGGCCAGCGCGCTGAAACTGCGCAACATCCGTTTGAGGGCTTTGCAAGTTCGGGCTAGCGGACGAATAAAGGACGTGAACAAAGCGGCGCGCACCGACAGGCTAAACATCCGCTTTGAAGTGCAGGAAAATGAGCTGGCTAAGAAAGGGCCCCATACAGCCTACGTCCGTATCCTATCGCCTCAGGGCTTTGTTATGACAGATATTAATCAATCCACCAGGAAATTTAAAATTCGGGATGGTAGAGAACTACCTTTTAGCCGAGTAGTGGAATTTGATTACATGGGAAATGCTGTAAGTCTTGAGGTGGATTACGACCAGGAAATTTTTTCACCAGGCACCTATAAGGTGGAGGTATATATTGATTCCGATTTTGCTGGCAGTGAACAAATTACTTTAGAGTGAAAAAATTTTTCACCGTGTTGGTAATGGGGGGATTCTTACTGGGCTGTCAAAGGCGGCAGGAATTTTCCCGTTGTCCGGAATTTCAGTTGGAAATGTGCATTCAGGCGTTGGCGCGGAGCCAGGCAGCTTATCAGGCCGGATGGGTATCTTCTGCCACTTCCTGGTCGGAGGTTCGCAAAGCGGTCCTCTCAGGCTGCGGATGTGATTCGGCAACCTTTAATAAGGTTTTCCAGTTTTACTTTTCAAACCATCCGGAAAAGCTGGAAAGGATTTACGATAAAGCTTTGTCAGACCTTGGTATGCCCAATATGCCACATAATCCTTAAAGGCAAAGAGTATTTCCAGTTTTTTTAAAACTTTAAAAATTATAGGTTATCGCCGGACGCACCCCCAGGTGCAGGTATCTTGATCCCGAGAAAGACGGGCGCGTAAGGGGGCTTAACCAGTAACCTCCCTGAAAGCCCACCTGCAGCAACCACTTTTTTATTCTGTAACCCACCGCCGCTCCACCGGAAAAAGAAAAATTCATCTTCCTAAGACCGGCATGGCGATACCTGAACACCCCATGAGGGAAAACCCCTTCTGCCTGATCGCTCACCAGCACGTGAGCCTGAGCCATAGCATTGACATTCACATTCCACTGGCGGAAATTAAATTGATAAGTGATCCCTGGGGAAAGGGTAATAAAATGAAAGTGTTGGGATAGCTTCCTTAATTCCACCAATTGGGTGCTATTGGCGGCCTCTGGCCCTAACAGGATGGCCCCTGTGGCTGTCATAACCCCAAGCACACCTTCCGGGGGAAGAGAACGGCTCACCAAGTTGCCCGATTCAAAGTGGCTAATGCGGGAATGTCCTACGCCAAACTGCAAACCAAGAGAAGGCCCGAAGCGGTATCCTGCATACAACTGAACACTCTGAAAGACGTCGCTAAAGGAGGTGGCCAACCCTTGAGAGGAAGAGAGGTCCTCCATTTGCGTGGCCGGCATCCACGCACCCGGACTGTAAGACGTAGGCAAAATGCGCCACATACTGCCGGCCTCGTACGATAACCCTACGAAAACGGGCAGTGGGGAACATGTGGCTTGCTTGTTCTGAAGGCCCTCTTCAGGGGAATTTTCACCCTCCTTTTCAGAATTATTCTGGACCCTGGAAAGGGGAACTATTGACTCCTCTTTTGTAATGGGAGAGGATTGTAGGGAAGGAGGTGTGGAAGGTTCTTGCGGCCCACTCATGAAATTGCCGTCTGGGCTATCTAAAATAAAATTCTGTGAATGGGATAGAGAAAGGTCAGATGTTATATTCTGGAGTGGGACATCCGGAGTACCTTTGGAAGAGGGACTTTCGGCACCGGCAGAAGGTCTTTTGGGTACCGAGTTCCTCCAAACGATGGGAGCCTGATTGTGTGTAGGCTTGCTGGGAATACTTACGGCAAGGAAGGATGATGGGGGGGGTGTCTCCTGAACAGAGGCCAGTGTTGCCCAGGAATTTACTGAGATTCCCTGCATAGCATGGCGTAGGGCGGAACGGCCCATGTTACGGGCTTGTGGAGAGAACTGGTGAAAAAGGATAAGCAGAAGCACTCCCAGCCCGGAAAAAAAGATACCGGTCCACATTAATAGGGTACGGCGGCGACGCCGGGCTGCCAGGGACCTCTGCACATTGAGCCATACCCTTTCAGGAGGAGTTTCTGCATAATCCTTCAACCGTTTCCTGAACAGTTCTTCAATTGGGACTTTATTCATCGCTATTGGAATTTTTTAAGTGAGAGAATCGTTCGGGATAAACGTTTACCAGCCGTTGGCGGATCCACTCTTTGGCCCGTGAGAGCTGCGATTTGGAAGTGCCCTCCGAAATACCGAGCATCTTGGCAATCTCAGCGTGGGAAAAACCCTCTATGACGTAGAGATTAAAAACCGTCCTGTAACCATCGGGCATGAGCCTTAGCAATTCCATGAGCTCTTCAGCCTGCAGCACATCTTCAATGTTTTCTTTGGATGGGGTGCCCCGACTTTTATCAATTTCTTCAAAATAGAGAGTCTTCTTTCTGAGGAACTCCAAAGCTGTGTTCACTGTAATACGTCGGGCCCAACCTTCGAATGAACCTTCATGGCGAAAACGGGAAAGATTGTTAAAAATTTTTATGAAACTTTCCTGCAAAATGTCTTCTGCATCTTCGCGGTTCCCGGCGTAACGGAGGGAAATACCAAACAACAGAGGGGACAGGCCCCGGTAAATAATCTCCACATAATAGGCTTTCCCCTCTGCCGCGCGACGGATCACCTCTTCCGAAAATACGGGGCTTTTTCCTTTCACGGGCAAAAGGGCTTGCGCCTCTGCCTGTTCCAAAGGAACCTGCAAAGTACTGGGTTTAGAAACAGACACAGTTTCAACAACCGGAGCAAAAGAAAGCAATTTCTTTGTTTTAGCTGTTTTAAAGACGGACGAGCCCTTTTGCAGGTTGCACGAAATTTTATTTAAAGAATATGCCTACCTCAAAGAGGTGAAAAATGGGACTTATTTAGACTTTGTCTAAACAAGCTCCATATTTTTGAACTGCCATGGAAAAAGAATTTGTTGCTATCAACTACATTACATGTCAGCCTGAATATGTTCAGCGATTTGAGGAGTTGTTTAGCACCCGGGCGAGAGCCATTGACCGGCTCCCAGGATTCAGGCGCATGCAGGTTTTAAAACCGCGGGATCCCCAGGGAAAATATCTTGTGATCAGTTGGTGGGACAGCGAAATGCATTTCAGAGCTTGGACAAGATCTCCGGAATTCCTGGAGGGGCACCGCAGGGGTTTTGACGATTTGGCAAAGGCTAAGGCCGAAGGGAAAACCCCTCCCATGGTGAGTGAGTTTTGTTGTTATGAAGTTCTCACAGAATAACTTTGTTACCTTATGCGCCGTGAAATACTTTTGAAAAGGCTAAAGCAGATGGGTTTTTTAGGGTTCGTGTTTTTTCTCATAAAGGGTCTATTGTGGCTTTTAATACCTTATCTGATTGCAAAAGGATTCTTTTGAGACAATTCATGGAATTTACCGAATACATATTGATGGTGTCCCCATCTGAAGGGAAGTGAATGAAAGTTCGTTTTTAGCACCATCATAAGTGGCTGGATTTAATCTTCCGTGAATATCAGCAGGGGGGATTGTGCTTGCAAGTACTGGAAAAAGCGGCACTAACCCTCCGGCAAATAAATTTTGGCTGTCCCTTAAATTCAAAGTTTTGAATCTGGTATTTTTTCTGATCTGGGATTGGATTAGTGAGCGCCATGTCTTGACTTTCGTTCCTGGAATTAGAATGTATTGAGATTATGCAAAAACTTTTTAATAAAATTTCGGTACAGGACCTGATGGCCATAGATGGAAAGTAAAATTTTTTCACACTAAGAGTAAACAGACAACAAATTTTTGTAACTTGCGCTCTGGAGTACAGAATGTTCTTTAACCGATTTAAGCGATGAAGTTTTTTATTGATACGGCCAACTTGGATCAAATAAAGGAGGCAGCCTCACTGGGTATCATTGACGGCGTAACCACCAATCCTTCTCTGATAGCTAAGGAAGGCATCACGGGTGCGGAAAATATTCGGCGTCACTACGAGGCCATTTGTGCTCTGGTAAATGGCGATGTGAGTGCCGAAGTGATTGCCACCGATTTTGAAAATATGGTGCGCGAAGGGGAAGAGCTGAGTGCCATCCATCCGAACATTGTGGTGAAAGTGCCCATCACCCGGGATGGGCTGAAAGCGCTCAGTTATTTTGCCAAGCGGGGCATTCGCACCAATTGCACACTTGTGTTTTCGGCCGGGCAAGCCCTTCTGGCCGCCAAGGCTGGAGCCACCTACGTATCCCCTTTCATTGGGCGGTTGGATGATATTTCCCAGGAAGGTCTGGACCTGATTCGTTCCATTCGGTCTATTTATGACAATTTTGTATTTGGCACCAAGATTTTGGCAGCCTCCATTCGCAGTCCCCTCCACATTGTGGAATGTGCCCGCATTGGTGTCGATGTGGTCACCTGTCCTCTTTCATCTTTGCTTTCTCTATTGCAACACCCTCTCACCGATATTGGCCTGGAAAAATTTTTGAGCGATCATCGTAAATCGCAACAGGCAGCTGCTGCAATGAGCACCTGATGTTTAACCCCATAAACTTTTAAATGCTATGTTGCTCAAAGTGAATCCCCTGCATCCGTCAGACAAGCACATTGAAAAAATTGTCAATGTACTTCGCGACGGCGGTGTGATCATTTATCCCACAGACACGGTGTATGCATTTGGTTGTGATGCCCACAATCCTAAAGCCGTGGAAAAACTCTGTCGCATCAAAGGAGTGGGTCTGAGTCAAGCCAATTTTTCCTTAATTTTTAGCGACATACGCAATATCGGCAAATATGTGAAGCCGATGAGCAATGCTACCTTCAAAATGATCAACCGCTTTCTTCCCGGCCCGTTCACATTCATTTTGAATGCTAACGGACTTGTGAATGAAATTTTCGGATATAAAAAGAAAACCATCGGATTGAGAATCCCCGATAATCGAATTACGCAGGCCATTGTCCGCTCTTTGGGCAACCCACTCCTATCCACTTCAGTGCACGACGACGACACTCTTGTGGCCTACACCACTGACCCTGAACTGATATATAACCGCCGTGGCCATGAAGTTTCGCTTATGATTGATGGTGGATTTGGCAATAATGAGCCCAGTACAGTGATAGATTGTACCACGGACGAGGTGGTAGTGATCCGAGAGGGGCTGGGGGCCGAACTGGTAGATGATTACGTCTGACCAGCAAAGTCAATTTCTGCCATGGCCTGAGGGAGGTAGCTCAACAAATCCTCTAGGTCAAAAGGCTTGTAAGTGGATTGGGCTGCAATGTCGGCCGATCGGCCGTGGAGCCAAACAGCTAAGCGGGCACCTTCGTTGAGGCCATAACCCTGTGCCAAGATACCGGCGGCCAACCCCGTTAAAAGATCGCCGGAGCCCCCAGTGGCCAACCAATGGTTTCCTGTGGTGTTGAACCATATCATACCTGTTGATACTATCGCTGTGTATCGGCCCTTCAGCACGATGGTTGCTTGGTTTCCTTCACATAAGGAAAGAGCCGTTGCGAGGCGCTGCGGTGTATCTTTTGGGTGCGGGGAGGGGACGAGCCGATCCATCTCCCCCGGATGTGGGGTGAGCAAAGCTCGTTCTCGTAGATACCCAAGGATAGCCGAAACTTCTCCGGCCATGCGATTGAGAGCGTCTGCGTCCAGGACAAACAAGGCTTGTGGGAAGCATTCAGCCAAAAGTTGAATTAGACTAGAGCCTCCTTCAAGGCCCCAACCTGGCCCCATAGCCACCACATCGGGACGAAGGGAAGACATTAGCCCCTTATCCCTTCTATTCAGGAGTGCATCGTAGTCCACGAAAATAATTTCAGGTAAAGCCGTTTGAGCAGGCGTTCGGCAGCTTTCAGGCGCAGCCAAATACACCAGTCCCGCTCCGGCCGCTTTGGCAGCCCGCGCAGCCAGGAGGGCTGCCCCACACATCCCTGTCGAGCCGCCCACCACCAACACGCGGCCAAAGGTGCCCTTGTGTCCATGGCGAGGGCGTGGCTTCACAAGCCCACGGATAGCCGGTAGAGTACTATAAAAGTATCTTACTTCTCCCGGTTCATACAACTGGAATTCATCCAATAGACCGATGGGAGCCACTTCGAACTGCGGTACAAACTCTGTATTCTCAGGATAGAAAAAGCTCCTGTAGGGAGCCTGAAAGGTGATGGTGCAATAGCTTTTGACAACCCTATCACTCCAAGCCAGGTGATCATTATTATCGCCCGCCAGTCCCGAGGGGATGTCCACGGCCACTACAGGGCAACCGCTTGCATTCATCGCCCTGATGGCCCGGGCTGCCGATCCCTCGGGAGCTCGGTTCAAACCACTTCCAAGGATGGCATCAAGGATTACCACATTTTCACCCAACAGCCGCTTGAATGCTTTTTCACTCCAGGGTTCAGCCTGGCCCCCCTTTTTTCGGAAAAGTTCGTAATAATGCCTACAATCAGGCGAGAATTTTTCCGGATCAGAATTCAGCATCAAACCATATACCTCGTAAAAGGGCTGGAGGAAACGAAGGGCAGCCCAGCCGTCACCCCCGTTATTACCTGGGCCGCAGACAGCCACCACCCGCCTTGTCCGCCAGGCGAAATGTCTAACCACATAGGCCGCCACTGCTGATGCAGCTCGCTCCATCAGTTCTAAGGAAGGAACAGCGGACTTTATCGTATAGGCATCCCACTGTCTGCGCCTCATCACAGTGGGTATTTCCGCTGGTTTTACACCAGCCATTTTAGCAAAAAATTACCATAGATAAGGACACTATCTAGGATGTAAAGACTGAGCAAAATGCGCGACAACCCCCTCCATCTTAATAGGACTACTCCGGCGAGTATACTCACCGTCACAAGCATGGGGATGAGCGCCGGATAAAGCATCAGGCTGTCCAGGATTCGGCCCTCCCACAGGGCCCACACGGCCCGCTGCAACCCACAACCTGGACATTCCAAGCCCCACAGGGCTTTAGATGGGCAAGGTAACATAGGCGCAAATTACGGGGTGGTGGGCATTATTTACAATTTTAATAATTTAAAAAAAAGAATCCTGGCACTTAACGGTATTTCGTCCTTGCTGCCTATATCCTCTTTTTCCCTGTTTTTAACTATTCTGCTTCAGCAGAGCTACACCGAACCACAATCGCAAATCGCCTAACTTTGAGCCTGTGAAAGCGGAGGCATTTGAACTGGTGGCGGGCCTTGAAATTCACGTACAGTTGCTCACAGAAACCAAAATGTTTTCGGCGGAGCCTTTTGAATACGGAGCCCCACCCAACACTTTGGTGAGCCCCGTTTCTTTAGGACTGCCTGGGGCACTGCCTGTGCTTAACAGTCGCGCTGTGGAGCTGGCGGTACGGCTGGGCCTGGCTCTCAACTGTACCATCCGGGAAAAAAATCTCTTCGCCCGAAAAAATTACTTTTATGCCGACTTACCTAAAGGATATCAGATCACTCAATCTGATACGCCCATTGCTTTTAACGGCTATTTGGAAATACTGGGAGCAGACGGGCAGCCGGTGCGCATCGGAATTGAACGTATTCATCTAGAAGAAGATGCCGGTAAGAGTTTGCACGACCAGGATCCGTATGAAACCCTCATAGATTTTAATCGTTGTGGAGCGCCGCTGGTGGAAATTGTTTCCCGGCCTGACATTCGTCATCCCCGCGAGGCCTACAATTACGTGGCCAAAATCCGTCACATTGTTCGTTGGCTAGGCGTCAGCGATGGCAACATGGAAGAAGGTTCACTCCGATGCGACGCCAATATTTCTGTAAGGCCTAGGGGTGCTAGAGAGCTGGGCACCCGGGTGGAGGTGAAAAACATGAATTCTTTTCGTCATGTGGCCCGAGCCATTGAGTACGAATATGAACGCCAAGTGCAGCTCCTAATGTCGGGGGGGTCGGTTCAGTACGAAACGCGGACTTTTGACGCCGTGCAGGGAATTACTTTGCCGATGCGCACTAAGGAAGAAGCCCACGATTACCGCTATTTCCCTGAACCGGATTTGCCACCCCTCATCGTGTCTAAGGCTTTCGTAGAGGAGCAAAAACGGCGGATGGGGGCTCTGCCTGATCAACTGAAGGCCCAATGGAAGGTACAATATCAGCTTACGGATTATGAATGTGAGCGGCTCACAGAGGAGCGACCCATGGCTGAGTATTTTGAGCAGCTCGCATGCCTCACCACAGGCAAAGATGCGGCCAATTGGCTTTTGGGCCCTGTGAGCCAATGGCTCAATGAACATGGTTATGGCATTAGCCAGTTTCCATTGACTTCCGACCAACTGGCTGAAGTGATAGCCCTTGTGAAAGCCGAAAAAGTAAGCCATAGCCAGGCTGCCTCCGTGCTTTTGCCTGCTCTTTGTAAAGGGGAAGGAAAAGAAAAAAAACCGGAACAGCTGGCCCGTTCCCTCGGTATCCTTATTGAACACATGGATGAACAGACCTTGCGTCACCTTGTGGCGAGTGTACTAAATGAAAACCCCCAAAAAGTGGCTGAATACCGGAATGGGAAAAAGGGCCTCACAGGCTTTTTCATGGGGGAATTGATGAAGAAAACCCAGGGGAAAGTGAATCCTCGCCAGGCTGGAATCATTCTAAATGAACTTCTGAATTCCTAAACTTTTACTGTGGACACTTCCTTTTGGATAGACGTTATCGGCTGGGTGGGAGGAGGGCTTGTCCTTTTGGCCTATATGCTCATTTCTACAGGACGGGTGGATAACTCAACAGCTGGTTATCACCTTCTGAACATGTTCGGCTCTATATTTTTGATAATCAATACCGCTTATCTTTCTGCTTTTCCAAGTATGATGGTAAACGTAATCTGGACGGGTGTGGCAATTATGGGCCTCTTGCGTCGTAATTCCTCTAAATCATCGGCACACCACTAATTGGTGAGCTATGGATGAACATCGTCATCTTGACATGCAGGCCTTGGCCCTCCGCGTGCGCGAACATATTTTACGAATGAGCACCGGAGGGGGCTGTTTCACGGGAGCATCCCTCTCTTGTGCGGATATTATCGTTTACCTTTACGCTTCAGGCCGGTTTCGGTTGGGACCGGCATATATCAACGATCCTGACCGGGACCGCGTTTTCCTGTCAAAGGGTCATGATGTGCCTGCTTTATATGCCACCCTGGCCGAGCTCGGTTTTTTTCCCGTAGAAAGGCTTAAAAATCATCTGCATCCCCTTGATCATTTGTACTGGCATCCCAACCGGCAGGTTCCTGGCGTTGAGTTTTTTTCAGGAAGTCTGGGGCATCTGCCGGCAGTGGGCTTGGGTGTGGCCTATCACCTGAAGCTGAAAGGATCCAAAAGCCATGTTATTGTGGTGGTAGGGGATGGTGAACTTAATGAAGGCAGTGTCTGGGAATGCCTTCTAGTGGCTTCTGCCTACCGGATGGACAATCTCATTTTTGTGGTGGATCGCAACGCCTTCCAAGCCAATATGCGTACAGAGGAACTTATTCCTCTGGAGCCTTTGGAGGATAAATGGAAGGCTTTTGGATGCCATGTGGTTCGCGTCAACGGACATGATTTTACGGATTTAGATAGGGGTTTTTCTGAGCTGGAAAAGGTTACGGGAAGGCCCAAAGCAATTATCTGTGATACGGTGCGAGGAAAAGGTGTTCCTAGCTTACAGGAAAGGGCTGACAGGTGGTTTTGTAACTTCACAGCTGAAGAAGTGGAAGACCTGATTAAGGAGCTCCGGGGCCATGCGGCTGCTCAGCTCAGAACCCCAGGAGATGTTGTGAGGTGATGAGCTTTTTCCGATGACATACGAAAAGGTTTTAGAACAATATTGTCAGAGGCACCTTGAGGCCATCGTGCTAACGGCAGAGAACCGTGCCCTTATCCGAAATCTGCCGTTTGCCTTAGGACCTCGTTTCATAGACACTGGTATTACGGAGCAAACGATGGTGGGCATGGCGGCAGGTTTAGCCACTCAGGGGCATAAGGTGATTTGCCACGCATTAGCCACTTTCCTGACCATGCGGGCCTTCGAATTTATTAGAACCGACGTGGGAATAGCGGGCCTTCCTGTTAAATTCACCGGTTACATACCCGGCCTACTCAGTGAAGCCAATGGGCCCACCCATCAGGCCCTGGAAGATATGGCTCTTATGCTTGGTATTCCAGAAATGGAAGTGTATTGCCCAGCCGACCTGGAAGATATGCTCCTCATGTGTGAGGCTGTGTGGAATAGTCCGAAGCCTTCATATCTACGAGCAGTTCATTTACCTTCAGGATTATCCCATGTCACATATCAATATGGTAAAGCTGAATGGATTTTACAAAATTCTGGAGGTGTCACTTTTCTAGTGGCGGGCTTTTTACTGGGTGAGGTTTTAAAGGCTGCGGACATTCTAGGACGAAAAGGAATTTCCTGTTCCGTGGTGAATATGCGCTCCTTGAGACCCTTGGACGAGGGGACGGTAGAAAAGGCCTTTCGCCAATCCGATATGGTAGTGGCAGTGGAGGATCACTTCCGGTACGGCGGGCTTTACACAGTGCTGAGCCATTGGCTAACAGAGCATAGTAGGAGGCTGGATGGGGATCCACAGTATTGGGCTCCGCTTTTTTCTATGAGTTTGGAAGGGAAGTGGTTTACCCCGACTCTGCTGCCCCAAGTGTTGGAACGTGAAAGGCTTGGTGCCATCTACTTAGTAGAGCGTGTGGAACAATTTTTAGCAAAAAAAAGCCATCGCCAAGCTGGTATTCCCCAGAAAAGGTAGTCCCTGCTCCATTGCCTGCTGGTATTCGGTTCATCCCTTACAAGCGATTGTTAGGTCACCCAGGTCCGGTTTTTGACCTGATCTCTGACGGTCATTTTCAAAAGCTTTTTTCAGCTGGTAGTTGTGGTTGGATTGTTCAGTGGGAGCCCGTATTTGGAGAGGATGGACGGCTAATTGCTACTGTTCCCTCTTCTGTCTTTGTCCTTCGCCTGATTGAAGGAGAAAATTACCTGTTGGCGGGCGACAGTGAGGGGTATCTTAACCTCGTTAATCTGAAAGAGGCTTCTGCTTCGCGTCGGATTTTAGCCCATCCCCGAGGAGTTTTTAGTATATGGTTTTCTGCCGGGGGGAACTTCATTTTAAGTGGAGGAGCGGACTCTTCCGTTGCTCTGTGGGAGTGGCCTTCAATGCAGCTTCTCCAGTGTTGGAGGTTGAGGGGAGCGGGCAAAATTCGCTCTATTACGGCCTTTCCTGATTCACCTTTTTCTGATTTTGCCATTGCCGCAGGCAACGGCGCTCTTTATCATCTTAATGTACGCAGGGAAGAGATAATCTGTTTGGGGCAATTGCACGAGGGAAGTCTGAATGCCATTCTATTCCTTTCTACGCATCGTTTGGTTTCTGGGGGTTGGGATGCTCGGCTGCGTCTGTGGGACCTGCATGATAGACATTTGCACCTTTGCTGTGAAGTGGATGCCCATAATTACGCCATTTATAGACTTCTGTACCAGAATGTCCGGGAATGCTCTTTACTTATTACAGCATCGCGGGATAAAACTGTTAAAGTGTGGACAGAGGATTTGAATCTGCTGCAGAGGTTGGGTATGCCCGCAACTACCGAGGGCCATCGCCGCTCGGTGAATGCCTTGACCGCTTGGGGTGATGGCTTTGTATCTGCAGGGGATGACGGGCAGGTGATTGTGTGGGGGATTGAGTAGATTTAAATGCTCAATAGGTTAGGGGAGGGAGCCTATTTTAGAGCCCTGGAGAAAATGGACTTTTTTTCCTTGATGTTTAGGCTTCCTTCTCATTGTTAACCCAGGAAGGGGAAAATTTAAAAACGAAGTCTTTTAAAATATTCCACTGCCAGGAACACTTCTTCTCAAATAAAAATTAAAAGGGGTTCAGGATTGCTAAATATTGCAGATAAGTTGTGCGTTGATATGAATTCCGGCCATAGTATCAATAACCCAAATTCACCCACTTAGTGGTGAAGAGGTAAGCACCTCCTTGCAACACTGAGACGCTGTACAATCCTACAGGCACATCCACATTTACTGGTATAGTACAAAAATCCTCCTTACAGGAAAGAGACTGGCTGTGGATCAAGCGCCCCTGTAAGTCTCTTAATTCCAGGTAAAGAGGCGAGTAGGACCCAGCTTGCAAGGTGATAAGGAAAGCGCCACGCCCGGGATTAGGAGTGAGGGAAGGGTTGTGTGAGCCTGAGTCGGGACAATTCAAAGCCCAGGGCCCATAAAAAGTAGTTTCACCGTTGAAATCTACCTGAGCCAGCCGTGCATACCATTCTTCGTTGGAGAAACTTTCAAAAGCGAAACTATAAGTTCGGGGGGCATTAGAAAACCCAGCGGCTTCAACCTGGCCAACAGGTGTCCAAGCAAGTAAATCCCGGGAGCATTGAACATCAAAATAATGGCTGTTCATCTCGCTCCAGGTCGTCCAAGTTAAAGTGGGACTTTGGGAATTGGAACACTCAACATGGACAGGGCCCATGACCACCGGCAGGGGAGTCCCGCCATGACCAATGGAGAATGGACTGAAGGAAGACACCGGACCAAAAGAAAGTATGGTTCCGGAAGTGGGAGAACCTGTAGTCCCACCGTTGCCTTGGCTCACCCAGTTGGTGCCGTCCCATCGGGCTACGAGTAAAAGAGGGAGGTTGGGAGTGGGGCAGGAACCACTACCCCATGAAAGGCGAACCGTTTTACTGGCATTGCCATAATCACGATCCAGTATCCAATACTCGCAACTATTCACAGAATCAATTCCAGGACTGAGGGGAGCACCCACAGCCACACTTGGATTGGCTCTAAAAAACTCAGCTGTAAAGGCGTCGGCAGTGAGTAATATGTTATCCACGGCAAAGGAGGGGTCAGTGCCTGTTCCATTTCCATTATTGGTCCAGTTAAAGCCGATACGCACGTTGGGGTTATTATTGGCCGAGGCTGGTAGGGAAACATGATAGCGCACAAAACCTCCCTGCAACGATCCGTTGCAGACGCCCCCGCAGCAGTTGGTTTTGGGAAGGTCTTCCAGCAGGATCCAGCTGGTACCATTAAAATACCACAATGTGGCGTTATCGTTGGAACCTTCCCCAAATTCTATGTAATCAAAGGACAACGTGATATTGGAATAGCCTGTGAGATTAATCGTAGGCGATTCAACTCTTTTGTTTGTGATGGCACACCAACCTAGAAAGCTGCAAGTAGTGCTGGAACTTTCAAAATAGGACGCCCCTAAATCGCCAAACATTAAGGGATGGGTGCTCAAGTGCAGCGTGCGGTTGTTGTTGCCTCCACATCCCTCACCACAGCGGCCCGTACCGATTTGTTCCTCAGCACTTACATACCACACATTGGCCATCGTTTCATTCGGGCCGGTGTTGGTTACCGTCCATGTTCCGTTGGGTGAAGAAAAACCATTGGCTTCGGTGCCGGTGGAACAACCCGTACCAAAGTCTTCAAACCATACGAAAGCCGTAGAATCCATGATAGCGATGGGCCTGAAGATATTGTTCTTACCAACAGGGAATTCAAAGGCGGCATTCCCCACTTTCTGCACAGGTCCCACCACGTGGCTACTGGAGGTGGCCCCCGTGTGGCTTGCATAAACATTAAATATGAGCTTATTGGAAGCGGAAGACACTATCTTGCCGTTTACGAATTCCAGCTGATTATCCACTGTGAGAGGTCTCAGAAGGGTAACCGTGTTTGAGGCAGAAGTTTTATTAATTCTCAAATTCCAAATCTTGAATATTCCGTTTCCTGATATGGTTTGATTATTAGATCCTGAAAGTTCAAAAATCCGGCCGTGGTCGTGGTCGTAAAGTACGGTGCCGTCCACTGTAATATTACCTCGGATATCAAAGCCGTTTCCCCACAAGCGGAGAATATTTCCATTCCGAACGATGAAATTCCCTTCAACGGGAATACGTGTAGGATGCGTGACGTCCACAGTGAAAGTAACCGTACCTGTGCCACTTCCGCCTACATCGAAGTTTCCTTTAATCCGAGGATAATCCGAGGAACCCTGAAAGTAGCCTGCCACGGCTGGGGTGTACATAGAGGTGGTAAAGTTTTCAATAAATAAATTGGGGTAATGCATTCCCCCTACTGTGGCAACAGATGGATTTTGGGTGCCTGTTTTTTGAATGCGCCAGTTGGCAGTGGCTGGAATATTACTTATTCCCCCCTCATAATTATCCCGCCATACAACAGCGGAGGAACCCGAGGTTTTTATGTAGGTGCCGTAGCTTCCAAGCCTCCAGCGGGCGCCTGTGTTGAAAACAGTATTGGTAGAGGAGGAGTCCATCAAAGTACCATCCACCAGAATATCAGTACCGGGACCGTTGGCAAAAGTCATAGCAGCCGAACAGAGACGTAAGGTTCCTCCTGCTTCAATGAAAACTTGGTCCACAGTTACATTGGCTATATTCCTGACAAGGTGTCCATTGCGGATGATGATGGTATCAGAATTCGTAGCGGTCGGGAAAGTCGTTGCCGGGTTCCATGGCCCGTTGATATTGGTTGCGTGTTGCCACGTAGATATTACGTTCCAACGGCCGCTCGCAGCCGTCCGGTAATAATTGGGTTGACCATGGATTTCCTTAATAAGAAGAAGAATAATAAATCCGAAGTGTAAGCAGAGAGCTTTTTTTCTGTTCATTGGAATTTTATCATCCGAAGTTAGCAATTTTGTACAGTTCTGCGAACAAGAATCTTTGTTTTTTTCAAACAATTTCTGGGTGCCACTGGCGCGGGGCTTTTGCTTTGGCTGAGCTGGCCTGCCGAGGGGATTGCTTGGTTGAAGTTTGTGGCCTTAGCACCGCTTTTAGCCTTGCCCGAGATATACCCTCACCTTTCTGGAATGCGCTTTTTCTTGTGGAGTTATTGGGCATTTTTCCTGTGGAACCTCCTGTGCACCTGGTGGGTGTGGAATGCCTCGCCCGAGGGGGCCGTTCTGGCCATTGTGTGCAACAGCCTGTTTATGGCCCTGGTATTTCGCATGGGGCTATTTGTGCGTCGCCAACTGGGCGTGGCACGGGGCGCGCTTGGTTTGGTAAGTCTGTGGCTGACCTTTGAATTCCTCCACCAACGCTGGGATTTATCGTGGCCCTGGCTTACGCTGGGTTTGGGGTTTGCCAATATGCCAGAATGGGTACAGTGGTATCGGTGGACTGGACCATTGGGCGGAAGTGCATGGATACTGGGTTGCAATTATGCGGTGGCCCGCCTGTTTCGCGCTAATGATCTCATGATTGTGCTGAAGCGGCTGGCCACCGCCCTCACAGTCATCGGACTTCCAGTGATTCTCTCCTACGTTCTCTATTTCCGAAAACACACTGAAAAAGAGGTTCTTCTACGCATTACCCTGTTGCAGCCTAACATTGATCCTTGGCACGAAAAGTTTGATGCGTTGTCCCCCCAGGCACAGGTTCGCAAGCTATTGGCCATGGCCGAAGCCAGCCCCGCCGATCTTTATGTGGCACCGGAAACGGCCATCCCCAGCGTCCTTTGGGAACATGAACTGATGAAGGACACTCTTTTTTCTGCTTTTCGTCATTTTGTGCAGCTCCATCCGGGCACGGCTTTCATTACGGGACTGAGTACGCAACGGCTTATCCGGGAAGAGGAACAGCCTGCTCTGAGTGCCGAACCGGTGGGCCCCGGCCTTTTCATGGATGATTACAACACGGCCGCTTTTATTACTGCAGACACGGTGATATTGTATCACAAAAGTAAACTGGTCCCCGGCCCCGAAATGCTCCCCTTTCCGCGTATTCTCAAACCCCTGCAGCAAAGACTTTTTGGCCGTCTGGGAGGTATGATTGGAAATCTTGGTGTTCAAGAAGAGCCCACCGTGTTCCCGCTTCCGGGTAAAAATTTGCTCGTAGCTCCTGCCATATGCTATGAATCGGTATTTCCCGATTTTATGGCCCGCTTCGTACGGCACGGGGCACAGCTCATAGCCGTTATTACTAACGATGGCTGGTGGGGCGATACCCCGGGCTACCGCCAGCATTTTGCTTACGCCCGCATTCTGGCCGTGTCCTTGGGGATCCCCGTTGTTCAGGCCGCTAATACGGGGATTTCAGGCATTATTAATTCAAAGGGAGATGTGGAGCGTCAGACCAATTTCTGGGAACCTGTAGTCGTGGGTGAGACTTTACGCGTGCCGCTTCAGAGATCCCCCACACTTTTTGCCCGCGTCGGGGATTGGCCCGGTCGCCTGGGCATTCTCGTAGGCACTTTGCTCTTTCTGTTGGCAATAAGGCACAGAGTCCTGCGCCACAAGATTTTTTGATTTAGCAAGGAGTATTCCTCTAATTCCCCTTGCTCTAGGGTCATTATTCCCAAGCTTTACGCCATTTCTGTATCCATTTGGTTCTTAGGGAATCGTCATATTCAAGGTCTCCCTTTCTCAAATGCAAAGGCCGCACCCTACAGAAGAAGGGCGCGGCCTTTGCCCGAAAAATGTCTCTCAGACCTTATCGCAGGACCACTACCTTCTGCACTCCTTTGATTTTGTCTGCCTCACGAATTTGAGCCGTGTATACGCCGTTTCTTAGTTCCTTCAGATTAACGGCTTGACCTGCATTGCTAACGAGTTGAGTTAAAACTGTCCGTCCTGCGCCATCTATCAAACGGATTTCACAAGGAGCTCCAATTTCGCCTACTATATTCACATAATCCGTAGCAGGATTGGGAACGAGCGTCACGTTCAAACCTTCGTTGTCAACCATGCCTACAGACTTGATCACGCTGACCACTGTGTTGGTGCGCACTGGTGGATTGTAATCAAAGAAGATATCGGCATTGTTCTTGATTTGGGTCAGGGGCGGCAGGTTGGGATCCTGCTTAACTTGGAAGACAACAAAACCCTGGCTGGCAGCTTCATTCATGGAGATTGTGGGCAGCCAGATGTCATCAAAGAAGAACGTTAGCACATTATCGGTCATCCATACTTGAACGGGATGGCTATATCCGAGCACTTCTACACTGTTCCAATCCAGGTGTACATCCAGCGTATCGGTGATGCGGATATCACGGGCCGGGAAGTTACCTTCATTTTGGAAGCGGATAGTGTAGATGAGCGGCTTATTGGCTTCAATCTCCCCATGAGCATTCTTGTTGTCGCATTGGCCTTGTTTATCGTTGGGGTCGTAGGAGGTGACCACCGTCATACATGTGGTGGAAGAGTTATTAGAAGGGTTAACATCACCACTGGAGGGTTCCACGGAGAAGGTCACGCACACTTCGGTTCCAAGAACAGTGTTTTGGGGATTGGCTTGGGCTTTTAAGTAACCAAGAACGCAGCTTTGCGGTGTCAGGATGGTAGGAATGGTGAAGGTCACGGTAGAACCGCTGAAGGTGGGAATGAACTGAGACCACCCGCCTCCCAAATATATATTCACTGAACCCGGATTTTCAGGGATGACTTGAGAGGGGAATTGGAATGTCACCGTGGGATTAGGAACAGCGGTGCACCCCTCATTGCACACATTGAAAAAGATGGGTGAAAACATGGTTTGAGCCAAAAATGTACTTCCTGAAGTAATTGTTAAATCCAACCCACTATTACAGTTGAAAACAAAATCATTATCGTTATTGGCAGTGGTTTCACTACCTGAGGTCACTGTGCCGCAGGTTGGAGTAAGTGCTGTACCTAATTGATAATTCTGCATTTTAAAGGTAACCCCTGTTGGTCCGTTGAAGGCAAATTGACCATCTTGGTTTGTAAATACAAGACCTATTACGTTATTTCCATTATATACCAAAACAGACTTACCGGCTAATGGCACATCGCTGGCGGAATAGCTACAATTCCCGTCAGCATCAATATAGGCCCTTCCGGACTGCTGGATGCAACCATCCGACACTACAATGTAATTGATGATTCCATATTGCAGAGTATCTCCAGGATTCACATCTCCATATACCTGGAAGGGCAGTAATGTATCCCCACAAGTTCCTCCTAAAGCTTCAATGAAAGGAAAATAGGTGCCGGGCTGTTGGTACACATGGATCGTAGAAGTCTGAAAGTTGTTGGTACTAATACCACTGACGGATCCATCTCCCCAGTGAATGATTAAGGAGTCATATTGAGAATATATTCCCGGGCTATAAAACATGAATGCCAAAGTGTCCCCTGTGCAATAGTAAGGGAACGTGTTGGGCCAACCCATTGGGTAGATGTCCAAAATGCAGGGATCATACTGAGCATGAAGAGGGTAAAACCCTACTGACCCTGCAAAAACCAAGGATAAAATGTACTTTTTCATAGGCTTTCAAATTTGGAGCAAATTTGATTTACTGAGATTCTACTGGAAAAAAACAATCTGGGAAATTATTACGTGATAAAAATATAAAATTGTCAAATAAGTTCCATAAATTGAACTTAACTAGAATTAATTAAAAGCTTTAAAATTACGTAAATTATGGAAGGAAACTCAACGAATGACTTTAGCTCTTTATAAAACTCAGGAAGTAATCCATCCAGAAATTTCTCTGATGATTCCCTGGAAATTCACCCATTTTAAAAGCACTTCGGCCAGAATCCAGGGTCCCCACTGGATACGGCCGCTTCATAAAAAACCTTTATTGACTTCATAGAAAAATCAATACCTTCTCCCGCTAACCCCTTGATTTTTCCCCTGCACGATTTTAGGCTGTTAATAAACCGTTTTTAAATTCATTAAACTTGAAGGTATGACATGGATAGCAGGAGCTTTTATTCAAAATAATCCACCCTGTGCTATATATTAAACAGATTCCACAAGGAGCTCCAACTTCGGCTGGTATAAATCTAGATAATCTGCATTAGGTTTTTGAACAAACGTCACGGGCAGACCATAATTGTCAGATAGATATACGGCCTTTAAAAACTGACCCCCGTCTTGGCATGCTTCGGCGGAGCTTAATTTAAGAAGAAATTCGCGTTGGTCTTCATTTGATTCCATGGCGGCAAATTGAGGTCTTGCTATTCTGATAGACCAGAAATTCCTCGCTGACAGCTTTGTTTTTTGAGACTGTAAGCAGCTGGATATCATCAAAAAAGAACGTGAGCACGTTTTTCACTTTAACCACACCTGTAGAAGGTGGTTATACCTCAAAATTTCCCCGTTGTTCCTGTCCAGATTTACGTCCAAGGTATTTGTGATGCCTATGCGGGCAAGAATTTCCCTCATTTTGGAAATGGAATGTGATAGGCATGTTGGCTTCAATTTCCCCACGGGCATTTTTATCGTCGCTTTGCCCTTGCTTGTTGTTCCAACTTGTATTAGGTAAAACTACAGTTGCGCAAAGCATTGGAAGTTGTTGTTGTTGTTGTTGGGATTCATTTCGCTAGTGGGGGAATTGATCAAGGTAGTGAAACAACCCTCCGTCCCCCGTGGGTTTTTGGGGCATTGATCTTGGCATAAACCTATCTCAAGATGCAGGTTGGAGCGCTCGGAGAGATAAGATGTTAAACGGGATGGAAGAACGCGATTCCATGGGGATTCCGCTTTTTCCTAGTTTTGAACCATAAAACAATGTCACCAAGGATCATACAGCTTCTAGAAATAATATTTTTTGGAATTCAATATTAAGAGACAAATAGGGTAATCACACTATTAAAAAAATTGGTAATGTAATTTACCTCAAGAAAGTTTTTCCCTTTACAAGAATGATGACCAAGAATCTGAAAGTTTGCTTGACGCGTGGAATTCTTTTTCTTGTTTTTTCTAAATCCTGTTCCATTAACCGTTTATGGTATTCGGAGCACATTCAGCCTGTGTCGCCGATAACTGCAACCCAACCGTCTTTCACCCTTTACTTGCTAGGAGACGCCGGCCGGATGCCAGAGGGCACCTCACAAAGTCTCTTTGATACGCTCAAAAGGATTTTGTGTCAGGCATCTCCCCACAGCGCTCTCATTTTCCTGGGCGACAACCTTTATCCGCGGGGTATGGATGAGGCTTTCAGTATGCACCGTGCGACACAGGAGGCCATCCTGAAAGCTCAGATCGCTCTTTACAGCCAATATCCTGGAAAGGTTGTATGGCTGGCAGGCAATCACGATTGGCAATACGGAGGACCCAACGGCTGGCAGGCGCGCCTGCGTCAGGAGCGCTTTGTAGAGGGCCTGAGTGCCCGAGGCAATATTTTCCTGCCAGATAGTGGCTGCCCCGGCCCTGTTGTGCTGCGGTTGTCCCCAGGACTGGCCCTCATTGTCCTTGACACTCAATGGTGGCTTCATCGCTATGATCGCCCGCTAACCCTTTGTGGTTACCAAAAGGCTCATGATTTTTTAAAGGCTTTTGTGGACACGCTCCAGGCTCTCCGCCATATGACGTTGGTGGTGGCAGCCCATCATCCCCTTTTCACACGCGGCCCACATGGTGGAGTTTACCCGTGGCAGGCACACTTTTTCCCCCTCTTAGAGCATTTTCGCTGGGGATGGATTCCCATGCCTCTGTTGGGGACGGCCTACGTACTTCTCCGGAGAGCCGGTTACGTCCAGGACCTCACACACCGCCATTACCGCTACATGCGGGATAGTTTGTATGCTGCCTTGCGGCGCCATGGAAGGGCTATGTATGTGAATGGGCATGACCATAGTCTGCAGGTTATTCATCGCCACTCCACATGGTTCATCACCTCCGGCGCAGGCAGTAGCACCAGCCATGTGGTAAAAGGAAGAGACCTGATGGCGGCCGCTGCCCGCATAGGTTTCATTCAGTTAGACTTCTATCCCCGACAGATTCTTTGCACACTTTATACTTTTCATGTTCGCGAGGGTTGCCAAAGAATGACCATTCCAATTAAGGAAAAATCAGCATCCTAACCTCTATATTTAAGGCGTGCCCCCTGCGGGCCGGCGGCCGAAATGCCGGACTTCGGCCGCCCTCCGCTTCCCTCACGCAGAAGGCCCCCGGCGCCCTAGAGGGGCCCGGCCCGCTAAAACATTTAAGAGCCAAAACGCTTGATCACCAACTCCTTGAACCTCTTCACAGTGGTACTTTCCGGATCCCACCCATATAATTCCTCCAATTCTTTCAGGTAAGATTCGGCTGCCCCACGATCCGTGGTGTTGTTCAATGTGTCTAGCACCGTGTGATAAGTATTGTTTTCACCTCCAAACAATTCATAGATATAAAGGAATTTATCGGCCAGGCTGATGGCCTTTCTCAAGTCATCCACCGGCATCAATCGCAGACGATCGGCTAAGACTGTCTCAAAAGGTGGCCCGGGAACAAAGGTCTTGCTTTCAGAAGAGGAGCTTCTTTGAAGGAAACCCGCTGTTTTTTCTTCAGGGAGATTCGCTTTGGTTTCGGGCAGGGCCCGGGCAGCCTCGGTTTTTTCTGATCCTTTATCGGACTTTCTGTCCCCTGGCGGAACGGCTATCTTTTCCCCAAACCGATGCAAATAATTCAGGACGCTTATGTATTCATACAAAGAGCGCACGTTGGCAAGTGTGGCTTCAAAGTCGGTGCGCGAGGGGTGCGGTTGAGACAACCTTTCGGCCTGGTGCACCAAGGCCAGCGCGGCATTCTTGATGCGGATGATCAGTTCGTTCCGATCCATAAACGGAGTACAATAAACGGCAAAATTGCGGAAATTGGTCGCTCTTTTTGCATATTCAATAACCATAGGTATGGCTTCCGCCGCCCACGGACGTATTGAAGTGATATGTGGCTCTATGTTTTCCGGTAAAACGGAAGAACTTATCCGTCGTATCCGGCGTGCTATCATTGCCCGGCAGTCGGTAGAGATTTACAAGCCTCTCCTGGATCATCGATATTCCGCTCAGGATGTAGTTTCCCACGACGATAATCGCCTGGCTTGTACCTCAGTGGCTTCCTCTGCCCAGATCCTTCTGTGGCATCGGGGTGCGCAGGTGGTGGGTTTGGACGAAGCTCAATTTTTTGATCCGGAAGTGGTGGATGTCTGCAACCGACTTGCTTTCCAAGGCGTGCGGGTAATTGTGGCCGGCCTGGATATGGATTTCATGGGGCGACCCTTTGGTCCCATGCCTGCCCTCATGGCCATTGCTGATGATGTTCTGAAAGTTCATGCCATATGCGTGGACTGTGGTCATGAAGCTAATTTTTCTTACCGGCTTACGCCCGATACCGAGCTGGTGAAGCTGGGGGAAAAAAATCTCTACCAACCCCTCTGTCGGTCCTGCTTTCAGAAAAAATTCGGACGACCGAGTTCCAGGCATGAATAGCTCCCCTCTTCTGAACCACATCCTCGTCAAATCTGCCTCCTTGGCTGTACTGGTGTTTGCCCTCTTTGTGGGCTGGTTTCGTTGGGTTACCCACATCCCGCGCCCTGCCTTAACCGAAGCTGAACAGAGGGTGATAGATTCGGCATTAGCCCTGTCCGGCGACACCCTGTGGTGGTGGGGAAGTGCCCGCCTCCGGCACACTCCTTACGATCTATGGGAGCTGTACCTTGAAGGAGACCCCGTGCGACGGGGTGCGGCTCATGGTCGTCTTATGAAACCATTACTCCGTTACCAGGAACACGCCTTTCTGGATTTTCTCCATACCATAATTCCTTCCACTGGCTATCTGAAGTTTCTGCGCTACGTCGTGGCCTTTTTTAACCGCCGCCTGCCTGAGTACGTCTTACCGGAATTTCAAAAAGAATTTTTAGCGTTGTCCTACTTTCACGCTGACACTTTTGATTTTGTAGGGAGCAAATTCGAACGCGTACTTCATTATCATGCCGCTCATGATGTGGGCCATGCGTTACAGAATTACATGCTGGTGGGCTGCAGTTCCTTCGCCGTTTGGGACAGCTTTTCTTCTGATGGCCGCCTGCTGGTGGGGCGCAACTTTGATTTTTTTGCCGGAGAGGCCTTTGCACGCCATCGCGTCGTACAATTTGTGAAGCCTGATAGTGGCTACCGCTTTATCTCGGTCGTATGGCCGGGCTTTTGTGGTGTGGTGTCGGGTCTGAATGAGAAGGGCTTGAGCGTCACTATCAATGCTTCCGCTTCCCGGCCCCCACTCTCTGCCAAAACTCCCATCTCCCTGCTCACCCGGGAAATTCTCCAGTATGCTGGCAACCTGGACGAGGCATTGCGCATAGCCCGTAAGCGACGCACCTTTGTAAGCGAGAGCATCCTCGTATGTTCGGGGCCTGAAAACAGGGCTTTCATCATTGAAAAAACGCCCTACGCAACAGCCGTATTCAGGAGTCCAATGCCCAGGCTTATTTGCACCAACCACTTTCAAAGTGATTCTCTTAAAAACGATACCTACCATCAGAAGCATGTCATCAGCCCCGACTCGCCCTTCCGTTGGGCCACTATTCAGAAGGCCTTGGAGCAGATGGGGCCTTGTACACCGGCTGCTGCGGCCGCCATTCTCCGGCGACGTACGGGACCCTCTGGGGAAGATCTTGGTTTAGGTAATCCCATGGCCCTCAACCAGTTGCTGGGCCATCATGCCGTGGTTATCCAGCCCGGCAGCCGCACCCTTTGGGTGGCTTCTCCTCCCTATCAGCTGGGCACTTTTGTCTGCTATCAGCTGGATAGCGCCTTTGCCCGGATTGAGAGAAACTTTTGTGGCCCCTGGAGTGTAGAAGAACAAAACATCCCCGCCGATACATTTCAAAAAAGCTTAGCATTCCGATTACTCCCTATTTATAGAAAATTGGAAAATATCACAAGATGGTTTGCCCAACGTCCTAAGGTGGCGCGCCTTCTTCCCGACACGGTGGTGCGCTTGCTCACCTTGTACAATCCCCATTATTTCGGTGCTCACAAGGCCACAGGTGATTATTACAAAGCCTGTGGGCGAACGGTTGAGGCTACCCGGGCCTACAAGAATGCCTTGCGCTGTGCTGTCCCTGACAAGCGTCTGGCCCTTCAGATTCGGGAAGCCCTCCAGGAGCTGGAAATGACTAAAAACGCAAGTCCCTGGTGAGAGGACTCTTTCTTTGTAAATTAATAAAACATTTACAAAGAATTATTTCCAAAACCATTAAACCCGATAATTGTAAGACCGGAGCAAATTCCTTTTTTAAAACCCAAGGGGATTGATAAAATGAGCAGCAAAATGAGGGAAAATGAATCTTAGGCTCATCGGAAAAATACACTTAAAAATTAAAATTTTCATTACAAAATATTAGTACGACACGGGATGGGGGGGTTGAACTTCGGTAAGCTGAGGCGAAAGAAACTTAACTGTGAGTTACAATAATAGATTGAAAAAACGCATAAAAAATAAAATAAAAAGAAAAAAGCTCATGAAACCTTGTTATGGAGCGGGCTTACGTAGCGAGTGAATGGAGAAAAAGAGAATTTTTTATTCGTAGAGGTTTGATGCGTAGGTTTTTCCTAGGACCTAGTAACTTTCCTCATGTTCTTCAAAAAATCGTAAAAAATGCCATAATGCACCATTCAAAGGTAGTTTTTCGCTCTTTTTAACTGGATTTTAAAAGCAAAGGCTTACTATTTACCGAAAGATTTTTGGGTGAGCTCTGATAAAAATGAATGATACGCGGGTGAATTAAAATAATCGCAGAACTTCTTGCAAAATTTTAGAAATCTTTGTCTCTGGCAAAAGGCAAAGTTCTAGAGAAAAATTTTTGCATAACCTTAGTTCCTTCCGTTTTATCAAAAGACATGATTATTACAAATTGTTCAGAAGCAGTATGCGTCTCAAATGAAGACGTTACCTGCAGTCAAGGAAACATCGGAAATTTTCCAAAATCCGGATCCCTTTTCTCTAAAAAGGCATTTCGTCCTTCCTGGGCTTCCTCCGTGAGGTAGTAAAGTAGCGTAGCGTCGCCGGCCAATTCCATGATCCCCGTTTGTCCATCCAATTCCGCATTAAGTCCGCGTTTTATCATTCGGATAGCCAGAGGAGATCTTTTCATAATGATTTTGCACCACTCTACGGTGGCATCTTCAAGTTGCTCTAAAGGAACCACCTTATTCACTAAGCCCATTTCCAAAGCTTCCTGAGCTGTATATTGTAAGCAGAGGAACCAGATTTCCCGTGCCTTTTTCTGGCCCACATGACGGGCTAAGAAAGAGGAGCCAAAGCCCGCATCAAAACTGCCCACCTTAGGACCCGTCTGGCCAAAGCGGGCATTTTCAGAAGCAATCGTGAGGTCACAGACAGTGGCTAGCACATTCCCTCCTCCGATGGCGTAGCCGTTCACCATGGCTATGACAGGCTTAGGCAACGAGCGTATGCGCTTATGCACATCCAGAACATTAAGCCGGGGTATGCCTCGTTCATCCACGTAGCCTCCCCGTCCTTTTACGTTCTGATCACCGCCGCTACAAAACGCCTTGTCCCCTGCACCCGTGAGGATAACCACCCGGATGCGGGAGTCTTCCCGGCAGATGTCGAGGGCGTCCAGCATCTCCATATTAGTCTCAGGCCGAAAGGCGTTATAGACATGGGGTCTGTTGATGGTGATGCGTGCGATTCCCTCCCAATAATCAAAAAGAATGTCCTGGTAGGTCTTTATGGTTTTCCAATCTCGGCGTGTGCTCATTGCTGTAAGTGCATTTTTATTTCAAACTGTTTAAAAGTGTGAATGTTCACATCCGGATCAGTAAAAATTTCCAGGATTGCAGCTTTGGTGGAATGGGTAATCCATCCCAGGGCTCCAGCAAGCTCATGAGACTGATGCACACTCTTGTATTCTAAACCATATTTGCGGGCATCATTGGCTGCACAGATCGACCTACGATTTTCAAAATACTTTTGAGGATAAGGGGTTTGTTCTGGGCCTGGCATGGTGCCAAAGATATTACCTCCTCCGTTATTTAGCACCACTATTTTAAGTTGGGAGGGAAGGGTTTCAATCCACAGAGCATTGAGGCCATGGTGAAAAGCCACGTCACCGATGAGGCACCACACTTGACTGCAGGGCCTAGCCAACGCCCATCCAACCGCCGTGCCGAGCGTACCATCAATCCCACTCACTCCGCGGTTTACGTCCACAAGAAAGCGACGGCTGGCCAGTGGATAGGCGTCGTAGAAGTGGCGAAGCACCATGCTGTTGCCCACATGTACGATGGCGTCTTCAGGCAAAGCTTGTACGACCCCCGTCATACTCGTGAGATCGCTGAAAGGCTGATGGGCAAGCAGCATTCTCCTTCGTTCTAAAGCCTTTCGTGAAAGCTCTTGCCAAAGATGCAGGTAATCCTTTGGAACCTGAGGTAAAGTGCAAGACCACAGGGCGTTGTCATAGGGATCCACATCCCACACCTTGTTCTGTGTTCCAGCAAATCGGACCAAACGCTTATGCACGTCCAAGCGAATGTGCATTTTGGGAGGATAACGCTGAAGCATTTGCTTTAGCCTTTTTCCTACGCGGTTGCCTCCCCAGGTAATCAGGAGGTCTGGAGCCAAAGATGGCCACATATCTTCCTGGAGGCACCGCAGGATGTCTTCTCCATTAGGAATTCCTGCTTGTGGGCAGGGCCATCCACACCCGGGTTCGTGAAGGAGCACAGCCCCTACCTCCATTAAAACTTTTGCCGCAGGGGGCAATTCAAACGGATGCTCGCCCAGACGGCTTCCGGGCATTAGAACGATCTTCTCGTAGGTTTTTAATAATTTTTTTAAATCATTAAGGAATGGCTCTGGATAGGTCGGCAAAATTGATTTTCCTTCTTGAGGGAATTCTAATGGCAAAGGATTTTGGGATATGAAAAGGGGCTCTTCCAGGTGGATATTGATATGCACCGGACCGGGCGGGGAGCCATCCAAGGCCGTGAGTGCTTCCCACATTTTTTCGGTGGAGATTTTTGGGTGCTGCTTGAAACTCTGTCCATTTAGACTTAAAGAATAGCGGACCCAAGGCCTGAAAATATGGTCTTGCACGGTAGTTTGACCTTCAAACTGGCCTAGAAAAGCAGAGGGCCTATCGGCGCTTATCAGCAGCAAGGGCACATCAGACCCGTCGGCTTCGGCCACGGCTGGTCCATAGTGAAGTACTGCCGACCCGCTGGTGCACAATAACAGAGCTGCCTTCCCCGATGCTTTAGAGTAGCCTAGAGCAATGAAGGCGGCCGCACGTTCATCGTTGACCATTTCGCAATTAAACCGGCCATCTTCCGTGAAAGCCCTCACCAACGGAGCTGATCTGGCGCCCGGTGATATGAAAACCTTGAACAATTCTCGGGCAGCGCACAAGTCAGCCAACGGACGAACGAAGTTGCCTTCAGGTGTCATGCAAGGGTGTTCAAGGCTCTGCAAATACTGCCAAAGTGGAGCGCATCTTGCGCCGCACTTCAATCCATTCTGTATCGGGGCGACTGAGAGACGTTATACCGGCCCCTGCATACACCCAAGAACCCTCGGGTCCGAGGCGCACACAACGAATATTCACAAACAACCGACTTTCCTTGCCAGTCAGGTAACCCCAATACCCAGAATAGAGCTCCCTGTCATGGGTTTCTGTGCAGGCCAGAAAGTTCAAGGCCTCTGACCTTGGCAAGCCCCCCACAGCAGGAGTGGGGTGAAGGGTTTGCGCAAGCTCCACAATATCATGGAGGCTTTGCCAATCGTAATGTCCCGATAATTCGGTACACAAATGTTCCAAATCACCAGCTCGCCGGGTGAAAGGACCTTGAATCCGGAGCCCCTTCACCCCTTTTTGGATGAAAAATTCCTCAAGGAAGCGGGTCACCAGCTCCTGTTCTTCTTTTTCCTTATGGCCCCACGGGGCCTCTGGATCACCCTGAGCCGGACGGGTACCGGCAAGGGCAGTAGAAGATATATAGTCTTTTTGAATGCTTAAAAGCAACTCCGGAGAAGCTCCCAGCCACACCCCCTGCGCTGGAGATACTAGCAAGCACACAAAATCACCGGGATGGGAAGCCACCATCTTGTGAAGTAAGCCGATCAAGTTGTGGCCATTGAGTTCCCAATTAAACTTTTTAATGGCTGAGAGCACCACTTTTCGCAGCATGCCCCTTTCCATTTCTTTACAGGCCTTCTCCACCCATGATTTGAAGACAGCCGGGGAGGTTTCTTGAGGCGAGCTTTCTGTCTTAGGAACCTTATTTAGGTAAGAGTTCAATAAAGAGGCGTCTGGCAGACCATTCCGTATGTTACCTTGAATGACGGAGGCTTTATGGGTGGAAGAGGAAAATGGGGCCGCTACAAAGTATTCTCCCCCCTTGCTTATGTCCTCCGAGGGGACTCCTTCCATGTAGCGGAAGCCCTCTTCCCCCGTAAAAACGCACAACACCTCTTCCATCGTAAGGTGTGGGCCCAGCTTAATCGATATCGGGGAACGAATTTGGATTGATGAGGTGCATCATGCGGTAAATCTGCTCAGCCACGTCTTCCTCTGAAGGTTTTGAAAAGTAATCACCGTCCGAAGCGTAAGCCGGCCGATGATCCTGAGCTGTAATAGTGATGGGGGCTGTTTCCAGCAGATCAAAGCAACCTTGATCTTCAAGCAGCTGTTGTAAAATGAAACCCGAAGCTCCGCCCCGCACGTCTTCATCCAATATGGCCAACCGGTTCGTTTTGGCTACCGATTCGCGGATACGAGCAAATCGGTCAAAAGGCAAAAGGGTTTGCACATCCACCACTTCTACATCTATACCAATGCGTTCCAGTTGTTGGGCTGCTCCTAAAGCGATCCGACAGCAGGAACCATACGTTACAAGTGTTACATCCCGGCCGGGGCGGAGGACTTCCGGTACACCGAGGGGCACGGTAAAGTCTCCCAGATTAGATGGTAATTTTTCTTTTAACCTGTAACCATTTAAAGGTTCAATCACCAGGGCTGGATCCATACTACGCAGGAGTGTGTTGTACATGCCGGCGGCTTGAGTCATATTCCTAGGGACACAGACATGCATACCGCGCAAGGCATGGATGATCATTCCCATGGGAGAGCCGCTGTGCCATATGCCTTCCAGCCTATGGCCCCTCGTGCTCACGATGAGTGGGGCCTGTTGTCCTCCTTTGGTGCGATAAGTGAGCGTTGCCAGATCATCGCTCAACGTCTGTAGCGCGAAAATTAAGTAATCCAAGTATTGGATCTCGGCTACAGGTCTAAGGCCTCGCATGGCCAATCCAATTCCTTGCCCCACGATGGTCTGTTCACGAATTCCCGTGTCAAACACCCGCAGCTCACCGTATTTGGCCTGCATTCCTTCCAGTGTTTGGTTTACTCCGCCAATAAAGCCCACGTCTTCTCCGAAAATCAATAGACGCGGCTCTCGCTGCAACCACACATCCCAATTATCGCGCAATACCACCCGACCGTCCACTAATGGAGCGTCTTCGGCATATTGTACTGCTACAACGGGGACATTTAGGGCGCTCGTGGGATATTCATTATAGAGAAAGCTGTTATACTTATCTCGGGCTTGAGCACGATAGGCTCTAATCCAACGACGCAAAGGTTCGGTGGTTTCCCGTGGGAGGTGTTTTGCAGCTAGGTTCACCCGTCTGGCTGTGGACATCACCTGATACCGACCAGGCGCAGGCTCTTTACGCAAGGGTTCTACGATATCCGCAAATTGGGGGAAGTTGTTTAGGATTTGAAGCAGTTCGTCCCGTTCGGCTATGATTTCAGAAATGTATTTTTCCCACGCAGCTTGCTTTGCACGTCGCGCGGCTTGGCGCGCTTCTTTATCCACTTGTTCTACCTCCTCTGGGGTCGCTATTCCGCGTTCAATGATCCACTTTTTGAATTGACGGATATTGTCATATTCTTCTTCCCAAGCCAGGCGCTCTTTACTCTTATAACGTTCATGGGAACCGGAAGTAGAATGACCCTGGGGCTGGGTGCATTCTTCCACATGGACTAGGCAGGGTATATGCTGCGTGCGACAAATGTGTACCGCTTGTTCATAAGTGCGTATTAATTCGGGAAAATGCCATGCCCTGGCCCTGAATATCCGAATGCCATGGGATGTTTCTCCTTCGCGCAGGGCGAAGCCTTCTGCGGCACGGGAAACACTTTTATGAGCTGTCTGGTATTCCTTTGGCACGGAAATTCCGTATCCATCGTCCCACACTGAGATCAACAGGGGTGCTCCCGTAACTGCTGCCGCATTTAGGGTTTCCCAAAAGTGCCCTTCTGAGGTACTGGCATCACCTATGGAACCAAAAGCTATTTCGTCTCCGTTAAAGGAGAAATTAGAGAAAGCAGCCAGTTGAGGATTTTTCCTGTAAAATACGGAGGCCAATCCCAGCCCCAGCAGACGAGGCATTTGGCCAGCCGTGGGCGAAATGTCGGCCGAAGAATTGATGCGGTCGGTCTGAGGCAACCATCGGCCTTGAGCATCCACCCAGCGGGTGGCAAAATGGGCATTCATCTGCCGACCGGCGCTCATCGGTTCATGTTCCAGGCTGGGATGCGCATATAACTGGGCAAAAAATTGTTCAGTGGTCATTAGGCCTAAAGCCATCATCAGGGTCTGGTCACGGTAGTACCCCGCCCTGAAGTCTCCCTCGCGAATGAACTTAGCTAAGGCTATTTGGGCAAGTTCTTTGCCGTCGCCGAAGATTCCAAATTTAGCCTTCCCCGTAAGGACTTCTCTGCGTCCGATCAAGCTAGCTTCGCGGCTTTCTATGGCTATGTGCAGGTCGCGCAATATCTCTTGGCGAAATTCCTCAAAGGTGATGCCCGCTTGCTGACTTGTTTTCTTTTTGGTGGTTGTAGGTTCCACGCAACTTGTATCCAAAACAGGCAAAAATACAAACCCTTTACCAAAGGCTTTTATGGAGCATGAACACGGATTTGTTCTCTCTTTTTAAGGTCATTTGATCGTACCTCCCTGAGGGACGCTCTGCCCTTCGGATCCCTCACCCAAAGCAGCCCTTCGCCTTTGGGTCCCACTTATTCAATGGTTTTGGTAAATAAAAAACTATCCTGAAATCCGGATATTCCTTTTGGAATCAGCCCTTTTTCCTTAGGTCTTTTGCTTTTGCTTGCGGGCCGCCGGAAACAAGACATTGTTCAGAATGAGCCGGTACCCCGGCGAATTCGGAAACAGTTCCAGGTTGGTCGGAGGATCACCCACCATGTGCTGATAGTCTTCCGGATCATGGCCTCCGTAAAAGCTCCAGAATCCCCGACCAAATTCTCCATGAATATATCGGGCTTCATTGGCAGCTTTATTATCGGCCAAGATCACTACACCATTTTTGATGAATTGCTTGCGAAAAGCCGTGGTCTGTCCCATAAAACCAGGGATTACTCGTTCATGACATTGGGTGAGCATTGTGGGAATGATGTCCCACTTTGCCGAAAAGTCAAACAGTGTAAAAAAATCCAGAGTCCTAGGTAATTGGCGATAGTTGGTGGCATCAATATTGGAATGCTCATATTCACTGGGGTTGCGGCTGATGGTGAAGCCTGTAAAAGCAAACGTTTTAGAAAAATCCAACTTTTCCTGGGCATGGGGATCCATTGGATCGCCGTCAAACATATATTCGCAGATGTCTGTTCCTTCAGCAGCAAGGGCAATGTCGTAAGTGTCTGTGGCGCTACACATGGCAAACAAATAACCACCGCCGGCCACGAATTCCTTAATTTTTTTGGCCACGGCCAGTTTCAATTGTGACACTTTGGAGAAGCCCCAGCGGCGGGCTGTGGCCTCGTTGTTCCTTACCTCTTCCTTGTACCAGTCGGCATTGCGATATCCCGCCCAGAATTTACCATATTGTCCGGTAAAATCTTCATGGTGCAGATGCAGCCAGTCGTATTGAGGCAGTTTGTCACTAAGCACCTCATCGTCGTATATTACATCGTAGGGTATCTCGGCATAAGTAAGCACCAGTGTGACGGCGTCATCCCAAGGCTGTTTATCTTTAGGAGAATACACGGCAATTTTGGGAGCCTTTTCCATCCGTACGGCTTCCATGTTGACCCCCGGATCGGCTATCTCGGCCAGGATGGCTACACTTTGGGCGTCGCTAATCAGCTCGTACGTAACCCCCCGAATACGCAGTTCTTTTTCAAACATTTGCGTATGTCGGAACATAAATGAGCCGCCCCGATAATTAAGCAGCCAATACATTTCCACATCAAAGCCCAGCACCCAATATGCCACGCCGTAGGCTTTCAAATGATTCTCCTGCTTGTGGTCCATTGGAACTAAAATATACGTGGCTTGCAAGGGCAAAGCCATTAACCCCGTCAAGGTCACAAGTCCCCAAATCCTCCTTGAGGCGCTATTCATTAAGAGTTGGTTAACAGCTTCGGAATCTCAAAAAAGGTGCCAATTAGAAAGGCGCTTCCTCGCTCCCAAGGCCAAAATCGCGGTTCATTCGGCTACTGACGGTCTTAATGATGTTTCCATCGGGTGTGGTAGTGTATTGCGTCTGTGTCTCATAGTAATCCAGGAAACGACCCACCCCTTTGAGGAACTTAAATTCCACTTCTCCCAAGGGGCCATTGCGATGTTTTTTGATGGAAAGTTGCACCATGTCTTCAGGATAAGGTTGATCGGAGGAATCCAGGTGGCTGGCATCAAAGCGGCTGAGAAAGGCCACCACATCAGCGTCTTGTTCAATAGCGCCTGACTCTCGCAGGTCACTCAATTCGGGGCGCTTATCCTTGCCTCGGGTTTCTATGGCTCGGTTGAGCTGAGCCAGCGCAATGATGGGGATATTTAACTCCTTAGCCACCAGCTTTATGGTACGCGATACAGAGGCCACCACTTGTTCGCGGGTGCCGCTGTGCTCCTGGGGGGCGCGCATGAGCTGCAAATAATCCACCACGATCATTTGGATATCGTGCTGCATTTTGAGTTTGCGGGCCTTGGTGGCAAATTCAGAAATGTCCAGGCCCGGAGTATCGTCAATGAATAGTGGCGCTTTTTCTAATATAGCTACTTTTTCGCTCAGGATTTCCAGATGCTCCCGCGTAAGGGCTCCTTTACGGAAGCTATCCATGCTTAGGCCCGTTTCCATGCTTAGCAAGCGTTGCACTAGCTGACTGTTGGACATTTCAAGGGAAAACACCGCCACCGGTAGATTGAAGCTCACAGCCGCATTCCGGGCCAGGTTGAGGGCAAAAGCCGTCTTACCCACGCTGGGCCTGGCAGCCAGCACAATCATATCGCTGCGTTGCCAGCCGCCTGTAATGCGATCCAGGGAGGCGTAACCGCTCGGAACACCTGTGATGCCATCTTTTTTATGAGTGGCGGCATATATCTCCCCAACCACTTGATTCAAGATCCTGTCGATACTGAGCACTCCCCTTTTCACGGATTTTTCAATGATGGCCATGAGCTCTTCCTGAGCAAAGCCAAATACATCAAAAGCATCGGTGCTGTCGTCAAAAGCTTTTTCAATGATTTGGCCACTTATACGGATGAGGTCCCGTTTAATAAACTTTTCCTGCAAAAGACGGGCATGATATTCCACATTTGCAGAAGACCCTACACGGGCGGTGAGACTGGCCACATAAAATGGACCTCCTACAAAATCTAGCTGGCCTTGTTCTCGTAATTTTTCGGTGACTGTGACGATATCTACAGGCTGGGCGGCTACGAATAAGTCTTTGCAGGCCTTAAAAATAGCTTTATGCCGATCGTTGTAAAAGGTGTCTTCGTTGACAATCTCCATCACCAGGCCAAGGGCGTGCTTTTCTAACAAAATGGCCCCCAGCACCATTATTTCCAATTCTTCTGAATGGGGAGGCACCTTGCCGAAGGGCAACAAATCCTCCCTCACGGTACCGGGGCGCACTTCCGCCATCATTGACCTTCTCCTCGGAGCCATGTCCCAAAAGTAGAGGTGTGTATACGATTAAAGTTAAACCTTAAGCTAAAAAAATTTTCAATATTGAATTCATGATTAATTAACATTGTGAGTTTGAAAAAATGATTTGCACTTTCAACCGTTTTTCCTAAAGGATTTCCCTTTCTTACCTCCCTCAAGAAGCGAAAAAACTGAACGATTTTTGTAAATGGGTTTGATCCATGACCTCGTCCCCTCTGGCTCATAAGCTGGATGCCTTCCTACGAAAATATTACCTCAATGCTCTTTTAAGGGGTCTGCTACTCAATACCGCGCTTTTGGTTTCCTCACTGCTGATCATTGTTTTATTAGAATACTGGGGTTGGTTTGGTTCCACAGTACGAGCCCTTTTATTCTGGGGCTATCTTGGGGCATTTATTGTGGCTACTTTCTGGTGGGTAGCCCGGCCTTTGTCCTGGTTGTTTAGGTTGCGTCAACCCCTGAAATATGAAGAAGCGGCCCTCATTGTGGGCAATCATTTTTCTGCCGTACGGGACAAACTGCTCAATGCTCTCCAGCTGGAACAACAACAAAAACAGCATCCTGAAAGTGTCTTGTTGCAGGCTGCCATAGACCAGAAAAGGAAGGAACTTTCTGTATTTGACTTTCGCCAGGCCGTCAATTTAGGCTTGAACCGTAAATACCTACCCTATGCCCTTCCTCCCTTGTTGGCTTTGGCTTTCATACTATTTGCTGCGCCCGCAATAGTCCTTGATCCAGTCTATAGAATAGCCCACTATAAAGAACCGTTCAGCCCCCCTCCTCCGTTCCGGTTCGTGGTATCCGACCCATTGGAAACCACTGAAAATCAGAATTATCTGCTCCGGGTAGTAACCGAAGGCCTGGTGGTGCCTGAAGAAATGTCTATTGAGATAGAAGGGGCTTCCTACTCAATGTTGCGGGAAGCTGCAGGACGTTTTTCCTTTGAGTTCCGAGCCCCCCGCACCGATATTCACTTTCGCCTTCGTTGTGGTAAGTATTACTCAGAACCTATGGTGCTCAAAGTGCGCAAAAAGGCTGCACTCCTGCATCTGCGCATTATGGCCCGCTACCCTGCCTACACTGGACTTAACGCTCAAACTTTTGAGCAGGGGGATATCACCGTTCCTGAAGGCACCCTCTTGGAATTTCAAATGCATGTAAAAAATACCCACTCGGTGAAATTTTTAACGGACTCCCTCAAGCCCCTACCGTCTTTGGAACCAGAGGATGGCCGCGTGGCCCTCACCTACAGGGCCAGGAATTCCCTCTCTTATCGGATTGCCCTTAGCGGCACCGAGGGCTCCGGGGACACCCTCCGTTTCAACCTCACGGTAATCCCCGACCGCTTCCCGGAAATCACGGTAGAGGAACGCGGAGACAGCCTGATGTCAACTCTGCGCGCTTTCCGTGGTGACTTGAGGGATGACTATGGTTTGCGGAGCCTCACCTTTAGTTATGAAATACGCGGTACCGATGGGCGCTCTGGGGGCCGGCAGAAAGTATCTCTTCCCCTTCCTTCAGGTGCCCGTCAGCACTTATTCGTGCATACTATGGACTTCGGCTTATTGCAACCGGCCCCTGGCGACCAGATACATTATTCTTTCATCGTGTGTGACAACGATGGCGTGCACGGTTCCAAATGTACCTCTACCCCTGAACGTATCTTACGTATCCCTACGCTTGAAGAGCAACAGGAAAGGACCCGTCAGACCGATCAGTCCGTGGCCGACAACATCTCCGGAAGCCTGCAGCAATCCCAGCGGATGGATAAAGAATTACAAAGTCTTCAGCGTCAGCTCACGGAAAAGCGCGGCTCTGACTGGCAGGACAGAAAGAAAGCTGAGGACCTCCTGCGCATGGAAGAATCGCTGCGCCGTCAGATTGAACAATTGAAAAAAGACATGGAAACGGCCCAACGCCTTAGGGAACAATGGCCCAACGATCCTACTCTGGAAGAGAGGAAAGCCCTGGAGAAAGAAACCGATAAACTTTTGACTGACGAACTCCGCCACCTTCTGGAAGAGATTCGCAAACTCTTGGAACAGCAGGGCGATCGCAGCCAACTTAAAGAGATGGTGGAACAAGCCCGCGAAACGACCTTAAGTCTTGAAAAGCAATTGGAACGGCTGCGTGAATTATTCAAAAAGCTGGAGCTGGAAAGTCTCTTAAACGCCGCCGCCGATAAGCTGGACCAGATGGCCCGGGAACAGCGCCGGGAAGCTGAAGAAAACCGACAAGCCGGAGCTGACCAAGTGTCCCAGGCGCAACAAGACCAATATAAAATAAATCAGGATTTTCAGGATCTAAAACAACAACTTAAAGAAATAGAACAAAAAAACCAGGCGCTAGAAAATCCCATGGATCACCTGTCCGAGTTGCAAGAGCAGGCTGCTGATATTCAGCAGGAACTGGACAGAGCCAGCGAAAAACTAGAACAAAATACCCCCCGCAAAGCATCAGAGCACCAGAAGAATGCGGCCTCCAAAAT
>JANWWQ010000119.1 GCA_025055635.1 Flavobacteriales bacterium | reverse complement strand
GAAAAACCTGTTGTTTAATACGGTAGTGGGGGTTTTTCAATAATTCTTCATAAAACTTTTGACCAATTGTCTTTCCTTCGGCGCGTAATTCCTGATACCTACTTTTTATGGCTTCTACATACTTGGGATCTTTCTCTTCTTCACTCTGCGAATTCTTTCCTGATTTATATCCCCTTTTTTGGTTGAGGTGATAGAGTACTCTGCCTAATTCCGTGAGGCTGATTTGTTCTGTGACAGCTTTGGCCCGTAATTCCCACAGCTTGAGCTGAGGTAAGGAAAATAAGTTGGGGTCAAACATGTTGTGCTTTTTTAACTCGGCTGTAAGGGCCCGCCGGCGCAGAGTGTACCGATAATAATTTTTGCGGGCTGTGCGCTTTTGCGTGCGTTGCTGGTTTTTGGTAATCTTATTTCCAGAAGTAAACTCATCGCTTTCTTCTCTATCTAAGGGTACAATACGCACCCCCATCCCTAAAATTTCGGAGGGTGAGTTGTAATTTTCCTTTACCAGGGCCCACCCGATAGAAGACACTCCGAGATCCAGTCCCAGGACCTTCTTGTAAGGGGGAGCTGAAAATCCGGTGGGCATATACTCTTGTGCAGCTTGAGGAATAGCTGTGTCCTCCATAGGCGTATCGAATAGGTTAAGTTGACGGTTATTCATCATGAAACAAATTTATTATTATCGTTTTTGTCGCTCAATTTCTTTGCATTGTATCTGTCTAAGTTACCATGATAGTGGTGGGAGGCCAACGCTTCATAATTTTTTCTTAAATGAGAATCTATAAAGGAAAGCAAAAAACTCTAAGCTTATGACAAGGTCATTATTCATTTATACAGAGGTTTTAGGCCCTGGCCTGTCCACCCAAAGGGTCAATTTTTCAACATGTAAAATTTTGAATTTTTTCCCCATTTCGCTCCCTTGCCTTACTTTGCCCCTTTAGGAGAAGTCCTTGGAGCGATTCAAGAACTGGCTGGTTAAGTTATTTTTTCGGATTGTACGATGGTTGGCGTATCGGCGTACGCTGCCGGCTTATAAGTTCAGGAAGGCGATGGAGTTTTTCACGTCTTTTATTCCAATACCTTCTTTTGCCACTTACGAGCCCTTTGGCCTGAGCTTTATGGAAGCGGAATGGATTACTCCGGAAAACTGGGACCATGAGAGCTATATTTTGTATTTACATGGGGGAGGTTACGGGATGGGAAGCATCAACACGCACCGGGGCCTGATGGCACGGCTGGGGCGTGCCGCGCGGGCGCGGGTGCTGGGGATCAATTACCGGCTGGCGCCGGAGCATCCGTTTCCGGCGGCGGTGGAGGATGCGGCTACGGCCTATCAATACTTGCTGGATATGGGTATACCACCGAAGCGTATCGCAGTGGCGGG
>JANWWQ010000118.1 GCA_025055635.1 Flavobacteriales bacterium | reverse complement strand
TATCCGCGCTCTGTATACATGCCTTCTGCCAGGCGGCGCCCTGATCTTCAACACCATCCTGCCGGCCGATACGCAAAAGGTGGAGGCGGCTTTGCAGGCGTCTGGAATAGCCTATTGGAAGGAGAGAATATGGGGGAATGAGGTGGTGTTTCTGAGGGGTTGAAACCCTGGGTGCGAAAAAGCTCTTCTCTGTTATACTCCCATTCTTTTTCATACAGGGGGATTCATAAAATAATGTGGATCGGTTGAATTGCTTTTCCAGTAATTTTTGTTTAATAATCATCCGTTGTATAAGGAATGGAAGGATAAAGGATAAGGAAGTTTTCAAAAAATTTAATTAAAAAAATATGAAAGTTTCTTGTAAGAATTTTTTTGTTTGACCTTATTAAATATTAGCTTTTTTACATGGCTATTCACTCGAAAAGCCTCGAATTTGCCAAAATCAAGAAATGAGCATGCGTAATAAATGGGCGTTAAGTAAATATTAGTTTAAACTTAAATGCAGTTCGTGGTTTTTATTATGCTTGCATACTTTTCCTACCTTTGAGCCAAATAAAAATAACGCCTTCCATGGAAACTCTCAGCGAAGCTTTACCGCAAACGGCCCGGGCCCGCAATGGAATGCGCCGGCCCGCCCGCCATATCCGCAAGGTGGCCGTATTGGGTTCCGGCGTGATGGGCTCTCAGATTGCTCTGTTGCTCGCAGGGATAGGGCTGGATGTGCTTTTACTGGACATTGTTCCCACCGATCTCACCCCTGAAGAGCAGCAAAAGGGCCTCACCCTGCAGGATAAGGCCGTACGCAACCGTATCGTACAGAATTCCTTTGAAGCAGCCAAAAAGCTCAATCCCTCTCCGGTATTTTCTAAAGAAACTTTGCGGCGAATCCGCTTAGGCAATTTAGAGGACGACCTGCCAGCTATCGGTCAGTGTGACTGGGTGATAGAGGTGGTCACTGAACGGCTGGACATCAAGCGGGCCCTATTTGAAAAAGTGGAAAAATACCGCAAACCGGGAACGCTGATCACTTCCAACACCTCCGGCATTCCCATGCGCGCCCTGACGGAAGGGCGGAGCGAAGACTTTGCCCGCCACTTCTGCGGCACGCATTTCTTTAATCCGCCGCGCTACCTGCGGCTGCTGGAGATCATTCCCGGCCCTCAGACGGATCCGGATATCATTGATTTCTGGTTGGATTATGGCAGCCGCTTCCTGGGTAAAACCACCGTTCTGTGTAAGGACACTCCGGCCTTTATTGCCAACCGCATTGGCGTGTTTGGCATTATGGCCCTTTTCCACAATATTCGGGAGATGGGGCTCACGGTGGAGGAGGTGGATAAGCTGACGGGTCCCGTACTGGGCCGCCCCAAATCGGCCACCTTCCGCACGGCCGATGTAGTGGGTCTGGATACCCTGGCCAATGTAGCCCAGGGCCTCAAGGCCAACCTGCCCCATGATGAAGCGGCCCGCTACTTTGAGCTGCCTGACTA
>JANWWQ010000117.1 GCA_025055635.1 Flavobacteriales bacterium | reverse complement strand
ATCAAACATCCGGCAGAGGTAGATGTGATCCGGAAAGCTTGCCAAATAACAGGTCAAGCTTTTGAGCGCGTGCTGCGGTTTGTGAGGCCGGGCGTGCGCGAATACGAGGTGGAAGCTGAAATCATTCATGAGTTCATCAGGCTGGGAGCTCAGGGTCATGCCTATCAACCCATCATTGCCTCCGGACCCAACGCCTGTGTACTCCACTACAATGCCAATAGCGCTGTGTGCGAAGACGGCCATTTACTCTTATTGGATTTCGGGGCCGAATACGCCCATTACGCGTCGGACCTTTCGCGCACCATCCCCGTTAATGGCCGGTTTACTCCACGTCAAAAAGCAGTTTACGAGGCCGTTATGCGCGTAATGAACCATGCCAAAAGCCTCCTGCGTCCAGGTACTCTGTACAGCGAATATGAAAAGGAAGTAGGCGCTTGCATGACAGAGGAGCTCATCGGTTTAGGATTGCTCCAGAAAGAAGAGGTAGCCCGTCAAGATCCCCAAAAACCTCTCTATAAAAAATATTTCATGCACGGCACCTCCCATTTTCTGGGTCTGGATGTTCACGACAGCGGCAATAGGGATTTCCCAATGGCTGCAGGTATGATTTTTACGTGTGAGCCCGGCATTTACATACCAGAAGAAGGTCTAGGAATTCGTTTAGAGAACGATATTCTTCTCACAGACCATGGACCTGTAGATCTCATGGCCCATATTCCCCTTTTACCTGATGACATTGAAAAAGCCATGCAGGGAAAAGTCTAATCATTTCGGGAGAATTTTTTACTCCACCATTGATGGTTGATTGAATTTTCCTTTTACCTCATCGCTTAACTCAATTTTTTTTAATTTAGTAAAAGCACCGTTTCCAAGAAACATGGCACACCTTCCACCCTCACGCGGCCGCGGCAGTCCCATTAATCCGGGCAGCCGATTTGTGGCCCATCGTTACGAGCCGGATGGTGACCTACCTTCTGATACTTGGGAAGATGAATTGAATCGGGACACCCGCCTGATACCTGAACATCCTAAACGCATCTTGAACCCTGTGATCAGCCCGGATTTACCGGATGCCTGGGGATTAAACCCCTACCAAGGCTGCGAACACGGCTGTGTCTACTGCTATGCTCGGCCCACCCACGAATACTATGGCTATTCGGCAGGACTGGATTTTGAATCAATCATTCACTACAAACCCAATGCTCCTGAGTTGTTTGAAAAAGAAATTAACCGTGTGGGTTATAAAGTGAAGCCCTTAATGCTCTCGGGCAACACCGATTGTTATCAACCTGCCGAACGGCAGCTTCAACTCACAAGAAAAATTTTAGAAATATGCTTACAATATAACCATCCGGTGGGTATCATCACCAAAAATGCCCTCGTCTTGAGAGACCTGGACGTCCTTGTTCCTTTGGCATCAAAGGCGTTGGTTCATGTAAATATAAGCCTCACCACCCTGAATGAAGATCTTCGCCGCAAAATGGAACCGCGCACGGCTACAGGTCAGCGAAGGCTTGAGACCATATCTCGTCTTTCGGCTGCAGGCGTGCCTGTGCGATGCCTCATCGGTCCTGTGATTCCCTTTCTTAACAGTCAGGAATTACCCCAGCTTCTGAAGTCCGC
>JANWWQ010000116.1 GCA_025055635.1 Flavobacteriales bacterium | reverse complement strand
GGCCTCTGTGCCTAATATCATTACGCCGGACGGTGACTCTTTCAACGACTTCTTGAAAATTAATCCCGACTTCGTGGAGTGCAATCCATTTACTTTACAGATTTATAACCGTTGGGGCAACCTGGTGTTTGAAAGCCGTAATGATAAGCCGCCTTTTGAAGGTAAAAGCAGCAGCGGTCAACCTCTGAGCCCAGGCATTTATTTTTACTATTTGAAATCTGATAAGCAGGAATTGTCTGGTCATATAACCATTGTGAGACCCTAATGCAGGAAAACCGTCTTGTTCTCATTACGGGTGCTACGTCTGGCATCGGAGCGGCTACGGCTAGGCTTCTGGCGCGGCATGGCTTCCGCCTGATTTTATGTGGTCGGCGTGCCCATAGATTAGAAAACCTTCAGGAAGAACTGGGAGGGCTGACGCCCCTAAAAACGCTCTGCTTTGATATCACTCGTCGGGAAGAAGTGGAAGCAGCTTACAATAGCCTGCCTCCGGAATGGCAAAAGGTGGATGTATTGATAAATAACGCGGGCAATGCCCACGGACTGGATCTCATTCACCAAGGACAATGGGCCGATTGGGAAGCCATGATTGATCTAAACCTCAAAGGGCTGCTTTACATTACCCGATTAGTGGTACCCGGGATGGTGGAACGGGGACGGGGTCACGTCATAAATCTTGGGAGTATTGCAGGCCAGGATCCCTATCCCGGAGGTAATGTTTATGGCGCCACAAAGGCAGCCGTGGATATGCTCACGCGCGGCATGCGGATGGATCTCTATGACAAAGGGGTGAAGGTGAGCGTCATTCAACCTGGCATGGTAAAAACTGAATTTTCTCTGGTACGCTTTAAAGGTGATGAAGCTCGTGCCCGCGCTGTTTATGAGGGCTGTGATCCACTCCTGCCTGAAGATGTGGCAGACCTAATCCTTTACATGCTCCAGGCCCCTGATCGGGTAAACCTGGCCGAAGTGCTCATTTTACCAAAGACACAGGCTTCGGTGAGGTTGATTGCAAAGAGGTGAGTTGTCCTTGGGTTAGCTGCGAAAGCTCTTTCCAGGATGTCGGGCTTACCTTAATATCCGTATTTTTCTTTCCACAAGCGGTTCAAATACTCCCGGAAATGGGCTTCTGACGGGTTGGAGGCCGGTTCATAGAATTTGGTACCGGCCAGGGTGTCCGGCAGGTATTCCTGATTGACGAAGTGATGTTCAAAATCATGGCTATACTGATATCCTTCGCCGTAACCGAGGTTCTTCATCAGGCCGGTGGGGGCGTTGCGCAAGTGAAGGGGTATGGGCAAGTCTCCCGTTTTATGCACAGCTTCACGAGCCGCCAGGTAGGCCTTGTAGGCACTGTTGCTTTTGGGGCTGCAGGCCAGATATATGGCACATTCAGAAAGGATAAGGCCCGCCTCGGGCATGCCCACCATATCGGCAGCCCGAAAGGCCGCCTCTGCCACCACCAGGGCCTGCGGATTAGCCAGACCAATGTCTTCGGCGGCCAAAATGAGCATGCGCCGACAAATGAAGCGGAGCGATTCCCCGCTTTCTAGCATTCGGGCAAGGTAATACACGGCGGCATTGGGATCGCTTCCTCTGACTGACTTGATGAAGGCCGATATGATATCGTAATGCATGTCACCGGCCTTGTCATAACGCAAAGGGTTGGTGGCAGCTGCGGTGCGCAAATGATGGCCCTCCACCTTCAGGGGTCTTTCGCGGTAGATGTTAGCGGTCAATTCCAAAAGGTTTAACAGACGGCGCGCATCGCCCTGGGCTAAATGAATCAGAGTTGGCCAAGCTTCTTCTGCTAGGCTAACACCTTGCAGGGCAGCATCGCTGTGCAGGGCCCGGAGCGCCAGTTGTTTAAGGTCCG
>JANWWQ010000115.1 GCA_025055635.1 Flavobacteriales bacterium | reverse complement strand
TGAAAATCCAGGAACTGTGAATGCTGAGCCAAACCTTGGAAAGCAAAAAGTTGTTGAAAATCAATTAGATAGTCTGCTTGTATTAAGCCGAGTTGGAGTTTAGAAACATTGATTTCTGGGAAATCGTGGCTCGACCTAAAGAGGAAATCCGGCTATGTTGTGTGCGAGACGCATAGCCCCGGGCCTTCCGGCCGCTGTGGAGCGGATGTTGCCGCCAACCGAACAAGCGGAAGCTGGTTCTCCGTCCGGCGCCTCGCTGATGGCAAGCCCAAAACAATTAAATATTGGCTTTATTTTTTGGGAGGGGCTTTCTTCCTGTAAGGTATGGTTATATTTGAATTGGAGAGTCCATGAGATTAAAAGTAGCTTTACTATTGATTATTATATCCTGCATAGGCCTGCTTGGTTATCAGGCTTTCCTTTTGTATGAAGCTCACAGGCTTTTGAATCACGAACTCCACGCAAAGCTCAAAGAATCCTTAGAGCAGACTATTCAGAATTATCGGCACCTATTGAATAAAAGAAATGGACGCACCACACATGATGTGATAATGCTGGATTCATTGCTTCAAAGCGCCCTGGGGCTTCAGAATCTGCCATCAGGTGTGTGCTATGCTCTCATAAATCCAGCTCTTGAAGGAGTATATTATTCTTCGGATGATGTGACGGAGAAAGTTTTTAATAACTCTCAACTAAGGGGTTTTCTTCCTCTTTTACCTGGGCAGGAAAGACCATGGCAAATGGTATTGGCACCTTGTCATAATCTTTCTTTTCGGTTAGCGCGGATGGAATTGTTTGTATTTGGATTTTTGTTGGTCTCGTCCTTGGTGATTGTGACTTTCATAGTGGTGTGGCGATTGTACAGACAGCAGAAAGATCTCAGCGAGGTAAGGTCTGGATTTATTAGTAACCTGGCTCACGAATTTCGTACGCCGCTAGCTTCCATTAGATTGGCAGCGGAGACTTTGCGGGATCTTGAGAACCGCCTAAATCCAGAAACCCTATTCCGCTACACCAGGATCATTGTTGATCAAACGGATCACCTGCAACGACATGTTGAGGCCGTGCTTCAAGCCAGCGAGCAGGAGCAGCGCGGGCTGGCCTTGCACCTGCAAAAGCTGAATGTGCTAGAGCTTATTGGCAAAGCCCGGGATACCATGGCTTTGCGATATCCTCAGGCCCGCTTTATTGTGAATAACGAGGCGGGCCCTGTAGCCCTGGTGAGGGCTGATGAGGCCCATATCACGCATGTGTTTCTTAATATTTTAGACAATGCTGTCAAGTATAATCATCAACCCGTACCTGAAATACGGATTTTAATAAGGAGACAGAAGGATTACTTATCCCTTGTATTTCAGGACAATGGGATAGGGATTGAACGGAAGCATTGGAAGGGTATTTTCGAGAAATTTTACCGTGTGCCGCAGGGGCGGAACACGGGAGTGAAAGGTTTTGGCTTGGGTTTAAGTTATGTGAAGCAGATTGTAGCACTCCATCAAGGATCGCTTTTTATTCGCAGCGAACCTGGAAAAGGAACTATTCTGGAGGTAAGGTTACCCATGCCTTCCTAAAAATGATTCAAGGTGTCTGAAAGAAGGGCTAGTAACTGACTTTTAATTTTATCAGGGGCGAAGCAACGAGCCACTTGGAACGAAGGCGTCAGAGGGGCATCCAGCAGCCGGGCCAGCGCGCCTGGATCCCACGGGTCAAAATATTGCGCCTCTTCTCCCCAGATTTCCCGATGGATCGCAATATCGGAAAGGAGGACCGGAGCACCGTAGAAAGCGCCTTCCACAGGTGGTAAGTCAAATCCCTCGTACAAGCTCGCCGAAATGACGGCTTTGCAATGGGCATATAAACGGGCGAGATCTTCATCGGAGGGGTTTTCTAGGAAGAAAATGTTGGGAGGGGGTGGTGGACATCCTCTGAGGGCTCTCCGGGAAAACCCCGCCACCACAAGGTGCACATGGGGCCTGAGGCGGAAAGCTTCCCAAAGGAGAGTGGCGTTTTTCCGTGAAGTGGTTAGGC
>JANWWQ010000114.1 GCA_025055635.1 Flavobacteriales bacterium | reverse complement strand
AAATATGTGGGTCCTCAGTATTTAGACAATTCCGGAAGCGCGGTTTCCCACCTGGAAGGCTTCTTTGTCCCAGATCTTTTCCTTAACTACGAGCTGCTGGTCCACCGGCTTTTCACCCTTCAATTCAGCGCGGGGCTATACAATCTCCTCAATGTGCTTTATGCCCCTAATGGCTACACCTATAGCTACATTCTGAATGGACAACGGAACACGGATGTGTACATTTATCCCATGGCCGGCTTTAACGGAATGGCTGGTTTGGTTCTTAAGATGGGCAGGCCCTAATGCTAAGATAGTTTTTCCCTATTTTTTAAGTTCTTGAGTAAGAAATTATTAAATTCAAAGAGGGGATTTTTTTAAAATTCTCCTCAAACTCCCCCATTTTTCCAATTAAAAAACTTTTTCAGGCCTTGTAAATGTGGAAAAAAATTTTTATTTGTAGAAGAATGGTCCGGATAGCTACCCCTATTCATTTGTCCCTTGGAATGATGCCCGTTAGTGTGTTCCCCATCATTCGGGAAAGTGCTCCCTATCTACCCATAATCAGTTATCATGAAGCCTGGCGAAGAAAACTGCTGGAATTAAGGTCTCTTAATGGCACAAATAGAGGAAAAGTTGAAGTCAAAGTGAAAGGTTGCCAGAAAATTCTTTTTGATGTTGAGACGGTGTTGAAAAGAGACTTAGATTCTGTAGGAATTGGGTCGCCTTTTCTTTTAGGGGAAGGACTTTATAAGATACCGAGGGCACTAGTTGAGGATTTATATAATAAAATTTTATCTGTTATTACTCGGACAAATTCCATTACATTATTAAAAACATTTACAGAGCACGACCCGATTTCCTTCCCTCCCGACCTTGTAAAATATTTGGAAAAAGCACTGTCTTTGAGAGGGAAAGAAGCTTACGAGGTTGCAAATAAGCTTATAATAGAGGAATACTCAAGAATGAAAGCCGAAGGCAGAAGAAGACGCGTATTCGGTATTTGTGGCACGCCATTTCTTGAAGGTTTTGCCTACAGTATTTCATCTGGGGATACAGATAAAAACCAAGTTTATCTGGAAAAACATCCACGCGACTATTCTGAATTGCAGGACTTGCTGGATAACGAACGGGAAAAACAAAAGTTTGAAGAAATTAATAGGAAAGTGCCTTGCCTTGAAAACCAAATAGGGGTATTTTGCTATAAAGAAGGGCGACCCTTTTTCCTCAAATTGACGGCCACTCCTTCACTATGGAAAGAACAATATGAAAATTTTTTAAAATTATTTAAATTCTTTTTCTTGCGGGAAATGACTCATCAGAAGAATATGCCTTCCGTAAAACAAGCTAACAAGGATTTTCTTAAAGCTTTTGCGCCTTTTCATCACGTTTCATCTGTTAAGCTAGCAATGGGAGAAGGGCTTATTAGAAAATTTCACAATACAGATTGGTATGGATGGGCTCTGGTGTGGCAAGGCCAAATTATTAATTCTAATGTTTTTAGAGATTAATTCTAAGCTTAAGACAAAAAATCTACAAGTAGCCAAGGAGCAGCTATAGTAAAATTAAGATAAATCTTTTGAGGGAAATTACGTAAGTCATAAAATTAATGGTTTTCCAGAATTACTAATTTTTGAAAATGAGTTGTGCCCTGGCTGGTAACAATTTCAAGCACATATACTCCTGCGGGCACGGCGCCAAGGTCCATCTGGATGCTGTTTCCCAGACGTATGGCACGCAGAGGTTTAGCACGTCCTTGGATGTCCGTGAGACGAATAAAGTTTAACTTATCTACCAAGGAGCCCTGAAGCCACAGTTGGGAATTCCAGACAGGATTTGGGGAAAGTATCCACTGGGAAAAATCATCTGAGGGAGGCCATCCCGTGCAGTTTTTAATGAACACCTGAGCGTAGGCCGTATCACTGCAATTATTATCCGTGTAGAAATAGGAAAGGGTGATGGTACCTTCCTGCAAACCAGCTGTATTAAGGGTGTTGCCACTCACTCCAGGGCCACTGAATGTGCCGCCGGCGGGGGAGGCCTGCAGGGTAATGGTTTCGCCGATACAAAGTTCAGGAGGGAGATT
>JANWWQ010000113.1 GCA_025055635.1 Flavobacteriales bacterium | reverse complement strand
TGAATTGTTCCGCGATGGGCGTGAACGGTTACGCCGCCGATTGCCTGAAAAGGCTATCGCCATCCTGGTATCAGCAGACGAGATGCCTCGCAGCGCGGACCAAACCTATCCTTATCGTCCTAATCCGGATCTTTTCAGGCTCTGTGGAATAGACCAGGAAGAAACTATTCTAGTTATATGTCCTGAAGCTCATCAAATCCATCACAGGGAAATTTTGTTTATTCGCGAAAGTAATCCGGAGATTGCTACTTGGGAAGGCCATAAGCTCACAAAAGAAGAAGCCCGTGCTATCAGTGGGATTGATACAGTCTATTGGACCTCAGAATTTGAACAAGTATGTCATGAACTGATTATTCGTAGTGAATTCATTTTTTTAGCTCTCAATGAAAATATTCGGGCTCGCACGCAGGTGCCCGGGGCCGAACAAAGGTTTGCCTGGCGGATACGGGAAAAATATCCCCTCCATCAGTACGGGCGGTTAGGGCCAATCATGGATGAAATTCGGGCCATCAAACATCCGGCAGAGGTAGATGTGATCCGGAAAGCTTGCCAAATAACAGGTCAAGCTTTTGAGCGCGTGCTGCGGTTTGTGAGGCCGGGCGTGCGCGAATACGAGGTGGAAGCCGAAATCATTCATGAGTTCATCAGGCTGGGAGCTCAGGGCCATGCCTATCAGCCCATCATAGCCTCCGGGCCCAACGCCTGTGTGCTCCACTATAATGCCAACAGCGCCGTGTGTGAAGACGGGCATTTGCTCTTATTGGATTTCGGGGCTGAATACGCCCACTACGCTTCGGACCTTACGCGCACCATTCCGGTTAATGGCAGGTTTACCCCGCGTCAGAAGGCAGTCTATGAGGCCGTGCTGCGCGTGATGAACCATGCCAAAACCCTCCTGCGTCCGGGCACCCTATACAGTGAATATGAAAAGGAAGTAGGCGCCTGCATGACCGAAGAACTTATTGGTTTAGGATTACTCAATAAAGAAGAGATAGCCCGTCAAGATCCCCAAAAACCTCTCTACAAAAAATATTACATGCACGGCACCTCCCATTTTCTGGGTCTGGATGTACACGACAGCGGCAATAGGGATTTCCCAATGGCTGCAGGTATGATTTTTACGTGTGAGCCCGGCATTTACATACCAGAAGAAGGTCTAGGAATTCGTTTAGAGAACGATATTCTTCTTACAGACCATGGACCTGTAGATCTCATGGCCCATATTTCCCTTTTACCTGATGACATTGAAAAAGCCATGCTGGGAAATGCCTAATCATTTCGGGAGAATTTTTTACTCCACCATTGATGGTTGATTGAATTTTCCTTTTACCTCATCGCTTAACTCAAATTTTTTTACTTTAGTAAAAGCACCGTTGCCAAGAAACATGGCATATCTTCCACCCTCTCGCGGACGCGGCAGTTCCACCAATCCCGGTAGCCGGTTTGTAGCTCAACGCTACGAGCCGGATGGCGAATTACCTCCCGATCCGTGGGAAGAGGAGATAGAGCGGGACACCCGCTTGGTGCCTGAACATCCCAAGCGCATCCTGAACCCTGTGACCAGTCCGGATTTACCGGATGCCTGGGGATTAAACCCCTATCAAGGTTGCGAACACGGCTGTGTCTACTGCTATGCTCGGCCCACCCACGAATACTATGGCTATTCGGCAGGATTGGATTTTGAATCAATCATTCACTACAAACCCAATGCTCCTGAGCTCTTTGAAAAAGAAATAAATCGTGTGGGTTATAAAGTGAAGCCCCTGATGCTTTCGGGCAATACCGACTGTTACCAGCCCGCCGAACGGCGGCTTAGGCTCACAAAAAAAATTTTGGAATTATGCTTACAGTATAATCATCCGGTGGGCATCATCACCAAGAATGCCCTCGTGCTAAGAGATCTGGACGTGCTCGCCCCATTAGCCTCAAAGGGTCTGGTTCATGTAAATATAAGCCTCACCACGCTGGATGAGGATCTTCGTCGCAAAATGGAACCGCGCACGGCTACAGGTCAGCGAAGGCTTGAGACCATATCTCGTCTTTCGGCTGCAGGGGTGCCTGTGCGATGCCTCATCGGTCCTGTGATTCCCTTTCTTAACAGTCAGGAATTACCCCAGCTTCTGAAGTCCGC
>JANWWQ010000112.1 GCA_025055635.1 Flavobacteriales bacterium | reverse complement strand
GCGACAACTGAAGGGAAAGCCACTTACCGAACTTGCGGGCCAATAGGGACTGATAGCAATAGGATAGCCGGTGCGCAAATGATTCCCTCTGGCCACTCAGAGGGTATAGCCTGCGACGCCCATCTACGGCTATACTGCTGAACACTGCGAGCGACAAAGGAATAGCCCTCTTGCCAATCTGTTGTTCCAGGATGCGAGCTTTCACAAAACCGTCCCATGTGCCCAGGAAGGTACTGCGACCAAAACCCAGGCATAGCCTGTCCAGAATACCATATTCAAAACCAAAGCGAATGGAGGCCTGGTCCAATCCGAAAAATTGGTAAAAACCACTGTTCACGCGTCCAAAACGGTGGGCAATAATGAACTGCAGGGAATGCCTCAGCGGCGTCTCCACACTGTGACCGTTTATTACACGCGTGCCGAAGAAGGTTTCATACACCTTTTCGCGCACTGGCTTTTCTTTCTTTTCCATTTTTTCCAGTTCACCCAGAAGTCCCCCTTGAGCAGCAGCCCAAGAAGCGAACCCCAACAGGCAGGCCAGGCTAATTTTTAACCTCTTCAAGCGTAGCATGGACGAAAATTTTTATAGTGTTAGAAATGTTTCTTACTTTATCGGTGGGCACCCGAATGTTGTAATCCGAAAGGGCGATAGTAAATTCTGAAGCAAGTTTTACCACCCCGTTTTCTATACTGATGGTACCCCACTCAGATACAGATCTCGTGACCCCGTGGATGGTGAGCTTTCCGGCCACCTTTACTTTTTGCAGTCCTTTCGTGTCAATTTTCAATTCTTCCGGCTCCACAATGCGTCCTTCAAAGGTGGCCACGGGAAATTTATCACTATGCACGTAATCCCGGTTGAAGTGTTCCTGCATGGCGGCTTTTTCAAATTCAAAGGCTTTCATGGTGACGCGAAAGGCCAACTCTTTCGTGGAGGCGTTATATATAGCCAGCACAAGGCGGTTCACAGCCTCAATATTTTCCAGCGGGGCCTCAGAAAAAAATCGGATCTCGCCGTTGCGGGTCAGGTATTTTTGGGAAGATCCCATAGCCGCACTCCCACACAGTACGGCAATAAGAAAAACGAACTGCTTCATAACAAAATAAATTAATTATTTAGCATGCCCTGATGAATCCATGCCAGAATGAGTTGAATACTGCAAGCAGGGAGCTTTCCTCCATTTTTGGGCATGGGGGAAGCCGTACCCTGATGGGTGATGGCCTCCACAAACAATGTTTCAAAGTTGTTCAGAAAGGCCGCCAGGTCCTCGTAACTGTCCAACACAATGCCAGCGCCTGAAATGGAGGCCACAGCCTCTGCATGGCAAGAATAGCAGTTCTGGTTCAAAATGGGCTGTACGTCCTGGCTGTAGGATACATCCACCGTGTCGCAGGCTGTGGGCGGATATGCCAGCTCTTCCTTATCAAAGCGGCAGCCGCCCCCCACCTGAGCGCCCAGCCCGAGAAGGCACAGAAATTTTACCAGTGGCTTCATGGTACAGACATTAAATACAACTATCTTACCAGTCTGCAACGTCCCAGTTGCACGCTTCCCGGCAAAACTTCACCCAGTATGGAATCACCGGGCAGGTAGCCATAATAGTAACCCCTTATTTTAACGTATAGTCCGGCTGGTTCCGGAGGAAGACTTTTCACATCTTCAGCCCCATCCGCTCCGAAAGAAGCCTGCACCACAAGGCCGCCCGGAGCGGCCATCTCCAGGTATGCAGCGGTATCACGGACATCAGCGCGTAGGAGCTTACCCCCTACTTCAATCACCTTATCCCGAAAGGCCGAATGTACGGAGTCAGGTTTTGAAGCAAAGGCAGCAGCGAGATTTTCAATAGAAAGGGAAGCCACAGGCTGCACATCCAATACGGAGGGAGCTTTTCGGTTGAACTCCCGGTAGAGGAAATAGCCCCCTGCCCCTACTGCCAATCCAGCTAAAACGGCTACCACTTTCCCAACATTTTTTTTATTCATAAAGTCACAAAATGAAAAAGAATTCAAGCCAAAGGTATTTTATTAATTTAATTTGCAATCTTGGGTGAAGGTTTTAAGCAAAAACGTTTTCAGGGCTTACGCAAGGGAAATTCCCCGCTTTACGGTGCTAGTACTTTTTTGTGCTGCGCTTGTATTATGGGGGGCTGCCTTGTGGGTGGGGGATCAAAACCTCTTTGATACCCTCTATCCCAGATGGGCTTACGATAGCCTTTTGCGCACAATAGCGGAGCTTTTGACAATCTTGGGAGGAG
>JANWWQ010000111.1 GCA_025055635.1 Flavobacteriales bacterium | reverse complement strand
TTTTGGCTCAAAGCTCATAATCTTGTAATGCCAGCTTTTGGTCATTTTACGGGATTTGCTGAGGTGAAGCCCCAAAGCGGTGAAACGGTCGTGATCAGTTTTAACTCCCAACTTTGGCCCCTTGTCTTTTAGAAAGAGTATTTGGCGGACCATTGCCTTTGGGGTGGGGGTGGTTTGGTCCATCTCAGGGACGCAAGGCCAGCTGAGCCGCACGGACTCTGCTCTGTTGGCCGCTGAAAGCCGACAGGCATGGCTGGATAAAGATTATCCTACTGCACTGGCGGCCCTTCGACGCCTGCGCGAAGCCTATCCCCAAGATGATAATTTGCTGTTCAATTTAGCCACTCTTTACCTAGAGACAGGTGAAGCTGCTGTATCGCTCCGCCTGCTTGGAGAACTGCGTTCCCGTAATCCGGCTTTCCCACTGGTGGGCCTGAAGATGGCTTTCGCTGCCCTTGCTGCGGGCGATACGGCGGTAGCCCGTCGCCATTTGAAGGAACCCGTCCCCGCTGATGCCACAGCTGATTACTGGCGGGCATGGGCCTATTTATCCATCGTAGCTGGCGACACAGTAGCAGCAATCCAATTTTGGGGCAGATCCCTGCGAGAATGGCCCGAAAATCCGGCCCTGTATTTGGATCTTGCTCAGTTTTTCTTGCTCCAGGGAGACACAGTGAAAGCTCGGCGAGAATTAGCTTCAGCTGAACTGTTTGGGGCTGCCCGAGGTACCCGCCTGATAGTGGAAGCCCTTCTGCATGTGAAAGCTGCTCGGCTGCAGGAAGCTTTGGCTGCTCTGGAACTAATAAAAAATCCGTCAGCTGCCCTTGAGGATCACGTTGTATTATTAAAAGCCTGGCTCCTGGCTCGTTTAGAGCGTTGGAAGGAGGCTTTAATTCAGCTGCAGAACATCCCGGAACACCACCCCCTTGTCGCTTCCCTTATGCTCACATTGCGCAGCGCCATCCATCATATGAGAGGAAATTTTCAAGAAGCTTTAAGGGATGCCCGGAAAGCCCTGGAACTCAACCCCGGTAACGCTGCAGCATGGCTGAACAAAGGGGTGGCGTTTGCCCACCTAAACCGACTTTCTGAGGCTTGTCCCTGCTGGAAAAAAGCGTTTGAGTTGGGATTGATGATGGCAAAAACCTATCTGGAAAGACAATGCTACTAAGGAAGTCCCTATTCCTTTTAAGCGCGGGTTTTTGTTTATTAGGAGTTAGCCTGTTGTGCGCCCAAGAAAACATCCCTTTAAAGAGACGTTATTTTCCCCGAAAAGGCAAGGAGTTAGAGGTAGCTTTTCAAGCCTTCCAGACAGGTCAAAAAATAGTGAAGGAAGCCTATCGCCAACAAAGCCGTGGTTTGCTTTGGGACGCTCTTCCCTATTTGCGTCAGGCAGCGCAGTTTAACCCCTCTCATTTTACGCTCAACTACTTGTTGGGGCTGGTGCACTTTAACCTATCCCATTACGACTCATCAATATACTACCTATCCAGGTTGCCTGAAGAGCCACGCGAGGGCCTCCATGCGGACTACCTTTTGCTTATGGCCTGTGCACTGCGCCGAGTGGAACATTACGAGCAAGCCCATAGATTTTTACAGAAACATAGGGAATTCTCAAAAGGAGATAAGGTTATCCTTGCGTCGGGTCAAGTCATAGACGCCACAGAAGAGGAAAAATATCTTGCCCTTGCCCTCCGGCTCAGTGCTTCCCCCTCCCATTATCAACGTCTATCCCTCAGTGAACTTCTTGGAGCTAACGTGCGGTTGCAGGGGTTTCCCATATTCACCGCCTTAGGCCGGAGGGTCCTGATGACCGGCTTATTGACCTTACCTTCCCCGGGCGGCTTCCTCCAAGCTGGAATCTGGGAACCCCGCCAAGAGAAATGGGAGGAGGTGATACCGTCGGATAGCCTGACAGCCAACATTCAATTTACCTGGATCAGCGACAATGAGCAGTATGTCCTAGGAGCGCGTCCAAATAAAGAAGGGGACAGGGACCTATTTGGTTTACGCAGAACACACAACGGTTGGGAGGAGTGGAAACTCCCCGGTGAATTAGCACGATCCCCTTATGATGAGATTTGTGGGGCTTTTAGTAATGACCTCTCCATATTCTATTTCGTCAGTAACCGCCCGGGGGGTGTGGGGGGCTACGATATATATGCCTGCAAGCGGTTGCCCGATGGATCCTTCACGCCTCCTTCCAACTTGGGTCGAACGATCAATACCGAAAAAAACGAATATTGGATTTTTCCTCACCACGACTTAACCACCCTCTATTTCAGTTCAGAGGGCCACCAATCCCTGGGTGGAGCGGACATTTTTGTAACAAAAAAACAAGGCGATGTATGGGCCGCACCCGTCAATCCGGGAAT
>JANWWQ010000110.1 GCA_025055635.1 Flavobacteriales bacterium | reverse complement strand
TGGCATTGGTACGGATGGAAAGGTCGGTGGCGTCGGTGGTGCCCAGGAAATTATTGGTAGGGGATGTGCCCGCATTGCCTGTCAGGCGCCAGTCGCCACTGTTGCTGGGGTCCAGGCGCACCCATTGGCTCCCGTCCCAGTAGTAAAAGCCCGTGCCACTCCCCCCGGACACTGAAGCGTTAGTATTATAGACCAGCAGCCCTGTGGCCGGGGAGGTAATCGGCGAGGCCGAGTTGGTGGCCGTCAGGCTCACGCGGGGCACCAGAAGACCTTTGTCGCTGCTTTTCACATCCAGGATGGCCGAGGCATCGGGCGAAGTGCCGTCCGTGTTGATGCCCACGCCCTGGGCCCGGGCTTCCGAAAGGCCGAGCCACAAAGCCGGAACGCCGGTAAGGAGAAGAAGGGTTAATTTTGGCCGGTTCATAGCAAAAAATTTTGTTAAAATTTATATCAAAGTTAATATCAAACATTGAAAAAAGCAATCCTTAGTTCAAGATATCTTCAGAAAATCATTCTAAACCTATAAACCGTTGAAACCCATACGCATAGCTATCGCCGATCCCAACTACCTGGTGCGCCAGGGTCTGAAAGCTGTCTTTTTGGGCGAAGATTCCTACAATTTGGCTGGTGAATATGCCGAATACGACAGATGCCTGGACGAATTAACGGCCCTTAAGCCTGACCTGCTGGTGCTAGGGATTACGGTGCACAGCGTAGACGGGCCGGCCGTTGTAAAGCGCATTCTGAAAAAGCGACCTGAACAGAAGCTCATCGTCATTGATACCAAGGAAAATATCAATGATATTGTGACCATCCTGCGCATGGGTGTGCAGGGCTACATTCTGAAGCAGTGTGACAAGGAAGAAATCCTGGAAGCCACGCGCCAGGTGCTCAAGGGCAAGAGGTTTTTCTGCAGCAACGTGGTGAAGCTGAATCGCAGCGGACAGGCCACGGAGGAGATTGTGCTGTCCGAAAGGGAACTCCAGGTGCTTTCCCTTATAGCTGAGGGGCTCACCAACAAGGAAATAGGCGATCGTCTCTTTCTGAGTGCCCACACGGTGGCCACCCATCGCAAAAATCTGATGCGCAAGTTCCGGGCCCTCAACAATGTGGACCTGGTGATACGGGCCATCAAGCACCGTATTCTGGTGCCTTAATGACGCCCTGTGATCCCAAATTGCCCCCCATACCCTGAATGGTAGCCTATCCCGCAAGTTTACTCGTTCACTCAATGATACGGAACTCTATGCGCCGGTTGAGGGCTCTGCCTTCCGGGGTGTCGTTGGAAGCCACGGGCTTGGATCGTCCGTAGCCGATGCACTGCAACCTGGCCGGGTCAATGCCCTTGGCCACCAAATAAGCCTTTACCCCCTCGGCCCGACGCAGCGAAAGCTCGTTGAGATATTCGTCGGTGGTGCGCTCGTTGCTGCCGTCGGTATGGCCCTCAATGGAAAGGCTGATGTCAGGCCGTTGGCGCAAGAGTTCCGCCACCTGGTCTAAAATGGGATAAGAGGAGGAATCTGGAGAAAAGCTGTTGGGGGGAAAGGAAATATTGCGCAAGGTAAACGAATTGTTTTCAATGGGGTGAAGTAGGATGGTCACCTCGTGGGCATCCAAGGGCATTGCCACGTTTTCCACCACTGGTAAATAGCCGGGTGCCGCCACCGAAAGGAGGTAAGTACCCGGGTGGATTTTGACCGTTACGCGGCCCTCAGGATTTTCCACCACGCGAACGGTACCTCGTTCCTGGTGCACCAGGTTGAAAGTGCCGGGCACGATTTTTTGGGTCTGGGCGTTGCGCAGCACTACGGTTAAAGGAAAGCGGGGCCTATTGTCCGGCAAGGGCAATATGTCCGTTATTTCAATTTCATCCAAATATCCTGCGCCACGGCTGAGCCCGTATCCGCGGGCAGCCACCTGATAACCTAAGGCGCCGGCTTCTACCAGGAAATCCATGATTTCTTTGGAACGGGCTTCGGTTTCGTACATGACGTCTTCTTCCGATTCCTGTTTGCCACGTTGGCGGTACCCCTGGCTGTTGACCTGGATTTTCACATTGGGGTGGTCAGCCAGATAAGAGGCCACCTCCCGGAGTTCTTCCGGTGCAAACCGATGAAAGCGCAGGGCGCCGTCCTGGTACGTGTAAAAGTTGAGCAGGGGCATTTTGTGTCCTTTTTTCACTTCGGTGAGTTTGATTTCCAGAGACTCCTCGTACACAGTGGACTCGGAATAGAGCGCCCTGGGCAGGTACCCCTTGTGGCGCCCCACAATCACGTATTTCCCGCGAGGCACGGCCACCCGGAAGGAACCCTGTCGGGTCAGTTGCACGCGCTCGGCCTTTTCCGGATGGCCCAGTTCATACACCAGCACTTCGGCCCCAGGCAAAGGGTTACCCGTGAGCCGGTCCGTAACGGTTCCTTCAATCCACTGAAATCCCCTGCGGAACGGCACATAGTCCACGGGCCGGGGAGCCGGGCGGGTATGGTTCCGCTCCGGAGGAGGTTCCAGCCCCAGGTATACGTCATCTATCAGGTAATAACATTCGGGTAAAAGTCCTTCGGTGCGGCGATCGCGCAGATAGATCAAGGGGGGGTCTTTTTTCTTACCGAAGTAGCCCAGTACGACATAACGCTCCCCGCCCTCAGCCCGGAATTTGCCTTCAATGGTGTACCAGCGTGTTTTATCCCAAATAAAAAAAGCCGTATCAGGATTTACCTGAGGTTCACGGGCGCTAAAGCCTACGGACAGGTCTGAGGGTCGCATTTTAC
>JANWWQ010000010.1 GCA_025055635.1 Flavobacteriales bacterium | reverse complement strand
CGATCATAGGGCTTTTTCACGGACAGTGTCCCACCTGAGAATGGGTTATTTTCTCACCTGGGCGGCATTCCTCTGCGTCGGCGCCCGCCTTCGTGGATGGCTTTCGCCGATATTTTCTGTAATTTACCTTGCGGTCACTGCCTTCTCGTTGATATGGTTAAAAAGTTTGGGGATGATCCCTTTTATCCTTTTCATAGTTGTGTGGTGGATTTGGTGGCTCAGACCGCTGAAGCCAAGGTTAAAACCATTTCTTTGGGCAGGCATTCCCCTTTTTCTTTTATTCTTTTATGGGGTTTGGGAAACATACCAAGCCTGGCATTTTTACCACTTGCGTCCTGACCCAGCCAGGCTTCACCAGACACTCCAATTGCAAGCTCCTTACGTGCATCTTGATGCGGGCGAAATGTTGGAGAACGGGGTTCCCGTCCTAATCGGCCTGAATGAGCCTTCCCTGGAACGGGCCTGGAGAGCCCGCAGCAAGATGGAGTACTGGGGCATGGACCTTAAGGGACAACAATTGCGGGTGACGCTCTGGCGCTACTTGGCCTCTTGCGGTTATTGGGCCAAAGACTCCGCTGCAGTGGCTGGGCTGTCCCCCCATGATGTGAGAGCTGTGGAAAAAGGCGTCACGAACCGGTTGATGAGGAGCCCTTGGCGTCTGGCCGGCAGGATCTTTGAGATCCTTTGGGAATGGGACCGGTATCGTGTGGACCGGAATCCCCGTGGACGGTCCTTGGCTACCCGCCTGGAACTGTGGGAAGCGGCCTGGGATGTGGTGAAGGACCATCCCTTGCAGGGCGTGGGTCTGGGGGATGTACGTGTGGCCCTGGCTGAGGCTCTGGACTCTCGGCACTCGCCCCTCCTTTACTTACAGACGTATGGTCCTCACAATCAATGGTTGGGCCTTGCCATGGCCGGTGGAATACCTCTACTGCTTTGGGTAGTGCTCAGTATTTTACTGCCCATCGTCTGTATACAGTGCTCCTGGATTCCTTCCAGTGCTTTCTTTCTGGGAGTCCTCCTTCTGGGTTGTGGTCTCTGGGAAGACGTGTGGGAAACCCAGGCTTCCGTAACCTTTTTTTCCTACTTCTTCTGGCTCAATATTCTCTGTAAACCAACCCCCCACTCTTGTTAACAATTTACAACGGCGTACTTGAAGCCCGCACGCTTCTTGCCGCAATAAAAATCTGAAATTTGTTGTCCGGTATGAGGGCCGAAGAGGAAGCCTACGATCCACTTCTTCGCGATCTCAATGAAGCACAACGGGCTGCAGTATTGGCTACCGAAGGACCTGTGATGATCATAGCCGGTGCTGGATCCGGTAAAACACGCGTGATTACTTATCGGATTGCTTGGTTGCTAAAAAAGGGGGTACCGCCCTGGCAGATCATTGCCCTTACCTTCACCAACAAGGCTGCCCGCGAAATGCAGGAGCGCATAGCCCGCCTTACGGCGCCTGAGCAGGCCAAAGCCCTCTGGATGGGAACATTTCACTCCCTTTTTGCCCGTATTCTGCGAGCCGAATGTGATGCCATAGGCTACCCGCGCAATTTCACTATCTACGACACGGAAGACACTAAAAGCCTTCTGCGAACCATCCTCAAGGAGGTCCACCTGGACGACAGCAAATACAGGCCCAACCTGGTGGCTCACCACATTTCCATGGCTAAAAATTCTTTGATCACAGCGGACGAATATGCCAACGACCCTGACATTCAGGCTGAAAATTTTACGCGTGGTCTGCCCATGCTGGGCAAAATCTATCAGCTCTACCAGCGCCGTCTGGAAAAATCAGCCGCCATGGATTTTGACGACTTGCTGCTGAAGACCTACTTTCTCTTTCAGGAAAGGCCTGAAATACTCTACAAATACCAGAGTCAGTTCCGCTACGTCATGGTGGATGAATACCAGGACACCAATACCGTGCAGTATTCCATCATCCGTCAGATTGCGGCTATGCATGAAAATATTTGTGTGGTGGGGGACGATGCACAGAGCATTTACTCATTCCGAGGGGCCGTTATAGAAAATATTTTCAACTTTCAGAAAGACTACGAGAATCCTCAAATTTTCAAACTAGAACAGAATTATCGCAGCACGGCCAACATCGTAGAAGCGGCTAATAAGCTTATTGCCCGAAACAAATTTCAGATAGAAAAGTCTGTGTGGACCCACAACGAGGAAGGTGAAAAGATCCGTGTTATACAGGCACTGAGCGACGCCGACGAGGGACGCATAGTGGCCCAGTCCATTTTTGAAACCCGCATGCAGACCCGCGCTGCCAACGCCGATTTTGCCGTCCTCTACCGCACCAACAACCAATCGCGGGCTATTGAAGAAGCTCTGCGCCGGCTCAATATTCCGTACCGCATATTTGGAGGGCTTTCCTTTTACCAGCGCAAAGAGGTGAAAGACCTATTGGCATATTTTCGCCTAGCTGTCAACCCCAGAGATGAAGAGGCTCTTACGCGTGTGATCAACCTTCCCGCCAGGGGTATCGGCACCACCACTTTGGAAAGGCTTTCCCTGCTGGCTTCTGAAAACGATGTTCCCATGTGGGAAATCGTGAGCCGGGCGCGCCAATTTACTTCCGAACTGGGCTCTGCCCCCGTTGCTCGGCTTGAAGAGTTTGCCGTCAAAATCCAACACTTTTCGGTCCTGGCCGAAAAGCTATCCGCCCTTGAGGCCGCCCGCCGTATTGCGATGGAGTCGGGTCTTATGCGCCTTTATTATTCGGACCGTAGCCCCGAGGGTCTTATGCGTTACCAAAACCTGGAGGAACTCATCAACGCCGTTAAAGATTTCGTGGAGAGCCGTCAGCGGGAAAGTCCTGATAACCTTCCATCCTTGTCGGCATTCCTGGCTGAAGTGGCCCTGCTCACCGATGCCGATGAAAAAGATAAAGACCAGGCCGATCGAGTCTCATTAATGACTGTCCATTCGGCCAAAGGGCTTGAATTTCCTTACGTGTACGTGGTGGGCATGGAGGAAAACCTTTTCCCTTCGCAGATGTCTTTAACCGACAACAGGGAACTGGAAGAGGAGCGCCGCCTGTTTTACGTAGCCATCACACGCGCGATGCGTCGGCTTACCCTCACATTTGCCCGGACGCGGTTCCGCTGGGGTAACCTTGTGCATTGCGAGCCCAGCCGGTTCCTATTTGAACTGGATCCGCAGCGTGTGGAGTTCCCAGGCCAGCGTTCTTTTGAAGCCCTACAGCCGCGCAGCGCCATCGCCGGTCTGAGGCGGAAAAGCACCCTCTCCCCCCAAGCCGTTCAAAACCTGCCCACCTATCAATTTACACCGGACAAGCCCCAGGATTTCAGTGCCGGTATGCACATTCTCCATAACCGCTTTGGGAAAGGGCTCATCCATTCCATTGAAGGATCGGGCATTGATGCGATCGCCCTCATTGATTTTGAAGAACACGGTCAAAAAAGGATTCTTCTTAAATTTGCCAAAATGAAAATCCTCTCATCCGCCGATTCATAAATTTTGTCAAAAACTTGGCTAAAGCCCTAGAATACAACACCGAAAGACCTTACCTCGTCAACCGCGAATTTGGCCGTAACGTCCAGAAACTGGCCGAGTTTATCACCACCTTGCCCGATCCTGAGACCCGCCTTCGTAACGCAGAAGCCCTAATCCGCATTATGCAGATCCTGGTACCCTCTTCCAAGGAGGACGATAATTACCTCCAAAAACTTTGGGATCACCTGCATATGATAGCCCATTTTGAGCTGGACGTTCAGAGCCCATTCCCCAAACCTGATCCTGCCAAACCGAAACCAAAGTGCGTTAAGCCTTCCTATCCTCGGCGTCAAATGCGCTACGGCCAGTACGGCAATCTTATTGAACGTCTCATTGACTATGCTGCCTCACTTCCCGAAGGTCCTGAACGCGATTATCTTACGGAACTGGCCGCCAACTTCATGAAAAAATCATACCTTACCTGGAATAAGGACACCATTAACGATGACATGATTAAGGTCCAACTGGAACAGCTCAGCAATGGCCGGCTACAATTGCGTGACGACCACCGCCTCTCCAGCACACGTGAACTCCTGTTGCAGACCCGTAACCAGCCCGACCACGATAGTTCTGAGCTGTTTCCTCCAAAAAAGAAAAAAAAGAAAAAAAAGCGGCGTTGAGTTCTTCTCTCATACTATAAAATAAATAGTTATACTTGATGTGCTCTTAACAGTTCGCTGCCTTTGGCCTTCCGCCAAAGTCGGTTTGGAATTTTCGTGTGCTTTACCATTACTTTGCACATAAATCTTTGTCCTATGTCAGATATTGCAGCAAAAGTGAAAGCTATTATTGTGGACAAGCTGGGCGTTGACGAAAGCGAAGTCACTGAAAACGCCAGCTTCACCAACGATTTAGGGGCTGACTCCCTGGACACTGTTGAGCTAATCATGGAATTTGAAAGAGAATTTGGCATCACCATACCTGATGACCAGGCCGAGAAAATCAGTACTGTAGGGGAAGCCATAAAATATATTGAAGAAAATACTGCCAAGTAACCTACTGCCGACGCCTTGTCCAGGAGGGTTGTTATTACAGGCATCGGGGCTCTTACTCCCATAGGGAACACGGCCCTTGAATTTAAGGAAGGCTTGTTTGCAGGAAAATCTGGTGCAGCCCCCATTACGCGGTTTGATGCCAGCAAATTCAAGACGCGCTTTGCCTGCGAGGTTAAGGGCTTTAACCCTGAAGATCACTTAGAGCGCAAAGAAGCCCGCAAACTGGATGCGTTTGTGCAGTACGCCCTTGTGAGTGCTCACGAAGCTTACCTCGATGCGGGCCTTCCAGATAGTTCGGTGGATCCCGAACGTTGCGGCGTCATCTGGGCCTCGGGAATTGGCGGTCTGGATACACTGTTGGAAGAGCTTTCCCAGTTTGCACGTGGGGACGGTACTCCGCGATTCAATCCCTTTTTTATTCCAAAGGTGATTATTGACATTGCGGCAGGCCATATCTCCATGCGCTATGGTTTTCGCGGCCCCAACTATGGCACAGTGTCTGCCTGTGCTTCCTCTGCCCATGCCCTCTTTGATGCCCTCAATTTGATTCGCTACGGCCGGGCAGATCTTATCCTTTGTGGAGGGTCAGAAGCTGCGGTCAATCCTGCGGGCATTGGAGGATTCAATGCCATGCATGCGCTCAGTACGCGCAACGATAGCCCGGAAACAGCTTCACGTCCCTTTGACAAGGGTCGCGATGGCTTTGTGCTCGGCGAGGGGGCCGGAGCCATGGTATTGGAAGAGTACGATCATGCCATACAGAGGGGCGCTCGTATTTACTGCGAATTGGCTGGTGCCGCCTGCACTGCCGATGCCTACCATATCACTGCCCCTCATCCCGAAGGGCTCGGTGCCCGCCGTGTCATGGAAGAATGTCTAAAGGACGCAGGCCTGAAACCAGAAGATATTGATTACATTAATGTGCACGGAACCTCCACACCCTTAGGCGATATTGCCGAAACGCGTGCCATAAAAGAAGTTTTTGGGGAACATGCCTACCAGCTCAATATCAGTAGTACTAAGAGCATGACGGGGCACCTTCTCGGCGCAGCGGGCATTGTGGAGGCCCTGGCCTGTCTTTTTGCTATCCAGGAGCAAACTATTCCCCCCACGATCAACCATTTTGAGGACGACCCAGAAATTGACAATGCTCTGAATTTTACATTTCATGTGCCCCAGAAGCGAATCGTGCGGGCCGCCCTTAGCAATACGTTTGGCTTTGGGGGGCATAATGCCTCTGTGATCCTCAAGGCCCTTTAAAAACTTATGCCTTTCTGGAAAAAAAAATGGCCTGATTTTTTACCTAAAGATTTTCAGAAAAAACTCAGAAAAATTCTAGGGTATAAGCCCAAATACCCCCAGCTTTATACGCGCGCATTTTTGCATAGCTCTTTTGCAAATAATGCGCCTGAGCTTTACAAAAACCACAACGAAAGACTGGAATTTCTTGGTGACTTAATCCTGGACGCTATCGTTGGGATTTATTTATTTGAGCAATTTCCTCACCTGAACGAGGGAGAGCTCACACGTTTAAAGATGAATTTCGTGAACCGAAATACCCTTAATAAACTGGCCAAACGGATGGAACTGCAAAACTTGATTATGAGTTCCTTCGTGCCAGGGGAAATTCCCGATGACGTTCTGGGCAATTGCATGGAAGCCTTGATCGGTGCCGTTTTTCTTGACAAAGGGTTTGAAAAGACTCAAAAAATAGTGTTGAAGCGCTTCTTTGACCGCCACCTAAATATTCTCCATCTTCTGAACACGGACGAAGATTACAAATCAAAAATATTATTGTGGGCTCAAAAGAACAAGAAAAAAATTCATTTCCAACTTCTTCAGTCTTCCAAAGGCCGGCAGCATGAACTTTGGACTGTAGAGTTGCTATTGGATGGGCAAGCTCTCGCTACTGGTTCAGGCAGGTCCAGAAAGCAGGCAGAACAAGAAGCTTCTCGCCGGGCCTGCGACCAATTACATCTGTAAGAAATGGTGTAATCTCTGCCTTTGGGTTGCCCAATGAATCGTTCCACAGTTTTGCTTATTACCGTAGCTTCCTTAGGTTATTTCGTAGATATTTATGATCTCATCCTTTTTAACATTGTCAAAAAGGAAAGCTTACTATATTTAGGTTTTCCAGAGTCAGAAATAAAGTATTATGACGCATTTCTCTTCCGGTGGCAGATGGGCGGGATGCTCCTGGGGGGTATTCTCTGGGGAGTCATGGGTGACCGTCGCGGACGGGTAGCTGTACTTTTTGGTTCCATCCTCATGTATTCTTTAGCCAATATTGCCAATGCCTATGTGTGGGATATTTTTTCTTATCAGGTAATCCGATTTATTGCCGGTATCGGTCTGGCAGGGGAGCTTGGCGCGGGGGTCACCTTGGTGGCTGAGACCATGCCGAAGGAGAAACGGGGCTACGGTACCATGATCATCGTCAGCTTTGGGGCCTTAGGAGCAGTGTTTGCTTACTTGGTGGCCGACCTATTTGATTGGAAAGCAGCTTATTGGGTCGGCGGTATAATGGGACTGGCCCTGTTGGCCTTGCGCATGGGTGCACATGAATCGGGTATGTTCAAGAATATGGCTTCTGAGGTGAACATCCGAAAAGGTCGATTCCTAGATTTATTTTCTAATCGAGAGCGGGCCCTTAAATATTTGCGTTGTATCGGTATGGGTTTACCTGTTTGGTTCGTGGTGGGTGTCCTTGTGGCCTTATGCGAATCCTATTTTGAACCGGTTCTGGGCTTAACTGGCGATATAGAAGTGGCCAAGGCTGTCCTTTTTTGCTATATTGGTTTGGCTGTGGGCGATTTCGCCAGTGGTTTCTTTAGCCAGATTTTCAGAACCCGTCTCCGCGTGGTCGCAGGGTTTTTAATCGTTTGTCTACTCTGTACACTTGTATATTTATTCTTCTCCAAAGGCCATTCGCCTGCATTTTTTTATTCTCTGTGCCTACTTTGCGGAGCCGGCACTGGCTACTGGGCGATGTTTGTGACCATTGCGGCCGAGCAATTTGGTACTAACATCCGTAGTACAGTGGCCTCTACCGTGCCCAACTTTGTGCGTGGCGCCGTCATTCCTATCACCTTTAGTTTTGAGGTCTTGGCCAATCACCCCGCTATGGGCCCCATACCGGCCGCTCTGATTGTGGGTGGCCTCTGTATTGGTTTGGCCTTGCTATCTGCGCTTACCCTTCCGGAAACTTTCTCTAAAGAATTGGATTATTTTGAAGTTTAGCCACTGAATTCTTTATTTCTTTTAAATGAACAGGGGAGCAGTCCTGACTTTTCAAAAGGCGCTCCTTGCCTTGGCCCTCATCCTTTTTGCCCTAAAAATCCTGGGATGGGTGATCACCAATTCCAACGCCTTACTTAGCGATGCCTTGGAAACCATAGCCAACATTTCGGCTGCTTTGTTTGGCCTATTGACGCTCCGCACGGCCCTCAAACCTCGGGACGAAGATCATCCGTATGGCCATGGCAAAATTGAATTTGTAGCAGCTTCCTTTGAGGGCATCGTGATTGCCCTTTCCGGACTGATGATCATCGTCAAGGTAATATACAACTTCATTATACCCGAGGAAATTTCGGAATTGGGCTACGGACTCCTGATAGCGGCTGCCGCCGGGGTTCTCAATGGTGTGGCAGGTACCTTAGCCTTCCGGGCCGGCCGACGTTACCAATCCGCTACCTTGAAGGCCGCGGGAGCCCATCTGCTTTCCGACACTTTGTCTACAGCTGGTATCCTGGTGGGTTTGGCATTAGCCTGGTGGACGGGCCAGAACATTCTGGATAATATCACGGCCTTGATCTTTGGCTTGATTTTATTGGGCATGGGTGTACGGCTCATTATACGTTCTGCGCATGATATTATGGATAAAGCCGATCCTGATCTTCTGGGCCGCCTGATCCATTTTTTGGAGGAACACCGCCAGCCCCAATGGGTAGACGTGCACAATCTGAGGCTCATCAAGTACGGCGCCGACGTGCATGTGGACTGTCACCTCACTGTGCCCTTTTATTATACGATGGAGGAAGCCCATGAGGTCTCCGAGCAATTTACCCAACTCGTTCAAAGGTATTTAGGGTCCCGTACGGAAGTGTTCACCCACCTGGATCCCTGTCCGCCTCCCTCGTGTCGCCATTGCTTCCTGACTTCCTGTACCCATCGCCGTCATCCTTTTAAAGGACGGATTCGATGGACGCCAGAGCTTCTCCAGCGCAACGCAAAACACGCAAGCTCTGCTACTTAATAAGAGTTTTGTTTTTCCTTTTCATTTTTCTGCAGGCGCTGGAGTGGGGCAAATTCTCCAGAGCAGCCTAATTCTTAATAATTGTTAATGGAACTTCGGAGATATTTTTTTTGGGAATAAAGTGGCATTAGGAAAGCTAGGCCTCAGCCGTGCAAATGGCTCCACTTATTCTAGGCTGTTACCCTACACACCTCTCCTTTTGATTTTAGCCGAGCACCAGAAATGCGATGGGTTGGTGGGCAAGGGCCTTTTTTAAATGAACTGCGCGAAGAAATACAGGGGGTGGCCGAAGCCTGGTCCTCCGCCGCCCTTAGGGAGCATTCCCAAAAATGAACAGAATAACGCGAAACTCAGAAAATTTTAATAAGGAAGAAAAAAGCTTACTTCAGAAGCAGCTTACCTGAACAGATTGGACGTCCTTCCACATTGAGCCCTTGATAAAGGTAAAGGCCTGGTGACAGTTTTGATCCATCCAAGATGATCTCAGCTCCGAAAACTTTTTGTGAGAGCACTTGACGCCCAAAACCATCAGAAAGGTTGAGCTGAGTAACAGCCAAGTCAGGATTGAGAAAACGCAAGGGCCCCGGAGACGAAGGGTTGGGATAAAAAGAGGCTACCTGCCGAGTGGGAACAGACGAAATATTGACAGAAGATTGAATAATATAGCTCGCTCTAAGAGGTTGCTGGCTTCCGGATGCAGTGGTAGCAGAAGCGGCCCAAATGCCGTTTGTGGTCAAGTAGGAATATTCATCTTCCATAGTGACTTCTGGCTGGAAAAATATCCAACTCCCGAATAACTTCACAAAAATGCTATCAATCTGATGTTTAGATTTTTTAAGACGGAGCGCAGGGTAAGTGCCTATCGGTGTGATCACTTGGCCCCAACCATCCACAAGATTAACAGCGTGGGTGATGGTAACAATTTTTATGGAGTCGGGTCCTGGATTGGGATTGGCCAGCAAGATGACCTGGCGCGTGGAATCTACCCAGGATGTATTGTAGGTGAGGGGGAAAACAAAAATTCTTTCAGGTGGGATAGTTTTGACCACTACGTTACCGGAACCCAATAGGTTGGCGCAAAAACCAAGTATTTCCAGTACCGTTGGGTCATCAAAAAGATAGGCTTGAGCTTCATTCATTTTTATGGAGGCTGTAGCCGTGGGAAATTCACTGGGACAGGGGGTTCCTGCGGTAGGCATAAATATCATGGTATCTTGGAAGTGGTTCGCCAAAGAGCTAAAGTCCCACGTCTGGGAAGGGCCTGGGTTGCCCACTGTGAGGGAAGCTGGAGGCAAAGTATCATTGGCATAAACCACAGATGCGTTGGTAAGATCCCCCAGATTGCTGCGGTTGATAGTGATTTGAGCCCAGTTGTCCAAGGACTGAAATACCGCTGCAAAAGCTAAAGAAATAAGCAGAGGTAGTTTTTCTCGCATACCCACTTGATTTTGAATAACCAACAAATTTAGCATTAGAAATGAGTCAAATTTATTTTTGAAAATTCAATTTTTGAAAATCCCTTAAAAAAGGTACTAAGAAGCCGGAAATGCAGGTGGTACAAGTCAAATTTTTGGGTGTGGAAGGCCTTGAAGAAATCATAAAATCAAGCCTTAGAGCTAATGTTTAAGGAGGCTATTAGTATGCTTGCATAATAATTTGTGGTACTTTTGAGGTCCTTAATCTTCAAGAACATGAATACAGAATCTGCTACAAAAACAGCCCTCAAGGGGGGAGAGTGGCTGGTGCGGGAGTCCTCGTGGAAGGACGTTTTTATTCCGGAAGAATTTGATGAGGAAACTTTATTGATTGGACGCACTTGCGAAGAGTTTGTCAGGAACGAGGTGTGGCCTTTGTTAGACCGGCTTGACAGCATGCAAGAGCCCCATCTGATGCCAGAGTTGTTACGTAAAGCCGGCCAACTGGGGATGTTAGGTTTATCTATTCCCGAAGAATATGGTGGCTTCGGGAAAAGCTTCCTTACCGACATGTACTTTACTGAAAAGATTGGTCCCTCCCATTCGTTTGCCGTGGGTATTAGTGCGCATGTGGGCATTGGTACCCTGCCCATCGTACTTTATGGCAACGAAGCCCAAAAAGCCAAATACCTGCCAAAGCTGGCTACGGGAGAATGGTTCGCCTGTTATGCCCTCACGGAGCCGGGAGCTGGCAGCGATGCCAATGCGGGCAAAACCAAAGCCACATTGAACGCAGCGGGCACCCATTACCTGCTTAACGGCCAAAAAATCTGGATCACCAATTCGGGTTTTGCGGAAGTATTCATTGTTTTTGCCAAGATTGATGACGACGAGAATCATTCGGCATTTATCGTAGAAAAATCCTTCGGCGGAATTCGTCTAGGAGAAGAAGAAAAGAAAATGGGTATTAAAGGGAGCAGCACCCGGCAAGTATTTTTTGAGGATTGTCCCGTGCCTGTGGAAAATTTACTGAGCGAGAGGGGGAATGGTTTCAAAATAGCAGTGAACATTCTGAATATTGGGCGCATCAAGTTGGCTGGTGCTGCAGTGGGGGGGGCCAAGGTGGCCATTGACAATGCGGTGGCCTATGCCAACGAAAGGCATCAGTTTGGCAAGCCCATCAGCAAGTATGGCGCCATTCAGTACAAAATCAGCGAAATGTGCCTGCGCACCTTCGCCACTGAATCGGCTACGTACCGGGCCACGCGTATGATTGAAGACAAAATCGCCGAACTGCACATCCAAGGTATGGACCAAGCCATGGCTAAGCTCAAAGGCGTGGAGGAATACGCTATAGAGTGTGCCATGATGAAGGTTTATGGCAGTGAAGCTCTAAGTTACGTGGTGGACGAAGGGGTGCAGATTTACGGTGGCATGGGCTATAGCGCCGAAATGCCCATGGACCGGGCCTATCGCGATGCCCGTATCAACCGCATATTTGAGGGCACCAATGAAATAAATCGTATGTTGACAGTGGATATGCTGATGCGGCGTGCCATGAAAGGCGCTCTGGACTTGATGACACCCGCCATGGCCATCCCTGGCGAACTAATGGAAATACCTGAACCTTTTGAACCCGATGGCTCCCTCTTTTGCCAGGAAAAGGAGTATCTGCGCCGGTTTAAAAAGGCCATTCTGCTGGTGGCAGGCAGTGCGGTTCAGAAGCTCATGCAAAACCTCGCTGAAGAACAGGAGATTCTCATGGACATTGCGGATATGCTTATAGAAACTTATGTCGCCGAAAGCACCCTGCTTAGGGTTGAAAAAATGGTCCATAAAGGCTTATGCACGGCAGAAGATCCCCGGACGGATATTGTGCGCGTATTGGTCCATGATACAGCCGACAGGTTGTGGCTCAAAGGAAAGGACGCTCTGAATGCCTTTGCCGAAGGTGATGAACTGCGGATGATGATGATGGGTTTGAAACGCTTCACCAAAACAGAGCCTTTTAATGCCAAGGAGGCACGTCGGCGCATCGCAGCCGCAGCTATTGAAGCCAATAAATACCCTTTTTGAACTCTATCGATTTTTCCTCTTAATAATTAAGGGGCAGGAAAATAAAGGGGCCGGAACGTAGTTGTCCGGCCCTTTTTTTACGTGCGAGTAGCAAGGTTGAATTAATCGCAGGCCTCTTTTGCCCGGATCACATAGCGCACCCCTAAATATCCAAGGGCGCCCATGATGGGCCCCCACACTCGGGTAGCATCAAAGCTATTGCTGAAAGGGTTTTGCGGATCAATGACCGCATATTTCTGCCGAAAATGGGTTAAATTCTCTCCTCCCACATATATTTCCCAGCGTTCTGTTTTATATGTTACTTGAGCCAGAAGATTAGGAAAAACTGGGCTTTTAGTTGCATAGAAGGGAGAATTTTTGTCATGTGTCACTTTAGGCAGACGTGCCGGCCCGTTCAGTTGCAGCGTGGCGTCAAAGGCCCATCGGCCGTTGGCTGTGGTGTATGCCACATTTAGCAACCCGCGCCAGCGGGGTACATACAGTACTTGCTGCACCCTGCCTCCCAGTGGCGCCATCACATCATTCCACTTGCCGGTCAAACGCACATCCAGCCCCCGGGTCGGGTTCAGTTGGGCCTCTGCCTGCAGGGAATGCGAGTAGGCCGAAGCCCGCACGTTGCGGAAGATGAGCTCCCCGGGATTTTCCATGTCTGCCACCACTTTATTTTCAAAATCGGTCCGGAAAAAGTCCACCTGAAATACTTGGCTACGGCGGCCAATAGTCGCCGTGGCGCGCAAGGCCACTCCGTATGTCCAGGCCACTTCCGGCCGAATGGGTGCAGGAAGGAGTAACTTTCGGGAAGAAGGCATGAGGTTTAGATTTTCGGAAATGATGTTCAGCATGCGGTATCCTCTTCCAGCGGATATTCTCAGGGTGAGGGGCTTCAAAGGCTCCCAGCGCCCATGAAACCGAGGCGTGATGAAATGACCGAAGAGGCTATTGTAATCGTAACGCAGGCCAACCACAGCCAGCCACTTCTCGCCCTGTTTAAAGGTGTATTCCCCGAAGGTCCCTGGAATCCATTCTATTCTTTCCAAACGAAGGCCACCGTAGCGTTCCAGGATGTTGTCCATGTTGAAGGATATCCCTGTTCGTAGATTATGTCGGGTATCGCTAATGATGGTCTCGTACACCCAATTGTGGTGGAGAGAATACTGAGAGCCCTCCAGGAGGTGAGTGCCAACGTGACCTTCATGGTGGTGCACAATACCCGAAAGTGTAAAGCCCAATTTGCGCCACAGCCTTCTGAGTTCGTTCAAACCCAGCTTGATGAAGGGTTCCGTGCGCCAGGTGGTCACCTGCATAGTAAAGGGTTGGGCCGGGACATGCGGCCCGGCCAGTTGTCCCGCCTGGCGTACGTCGTACACACCCCGGACCCCGGCCTGAAACAGGTGTTTTTCGCCTTCCTGCTGAGAGCGGGCCATCAGGTTGACCTGTCTATGCCAGGGTAAATCCAGAAACCCGTCATGATTCATGTCATTAGGTGTGCGGAAAAAATTCCCATGGGCCCACACAGCACTGCGCCATGCCTTGCCATGCTCAAAGTTGCCACCTATATTGGCTTCCGCACGGCCCAGGTGGTTTACGAACACGTTGGCCAGAAAGCGTTCCTCATGTTCTGGCGTACGCAAATCAGCATTGATTAAACCCGTGATGCTTTCGTAGCCATTCACTACAGAGCCTGGCCCCTTCGTTATACAGATCCCTTGCAAAAAGGGCCCCGGAATAAAATATAATCCGTAAGACCCGGCTAGTGCCCTCAGTGAGGGCATGTTATCCGCATTGAGCTGCACGTAATGCCCGTCTAATCCTAAGAGTCGTATATGCTTCACGCCCGTGATGGCGTCGGCATAGGATACGTCTACCACGCCGCTGGTTTCAAAGGCTTCCCCAATGTTGCAGCAGGCGGATTTTTTAAGGGCCGCTTCGTCCAGGTGGAGTTCAATTTTTTCTCCCTCCTCATATCTAAACGCCTGGCGGGCTTCTTCCACGTTCACTGAAATCAATTCCCGGCCAGGCTTTAAGCGCACTTCCAAATACCCTTCATGCGGGCATTCCAAAGTATCAGGATTGTAAGCCACATGGGTGAAAACGAGGCGCCGCTCGGCCCATAAATTCAAGGAAAAGCGGCCCAAAGAATCCGTGTAGACGCCGTAGCCTTTGTCCAGGGTTACCACGGTGGCTCCTGCTATGGGTTGGCCTGTCGCAGCATCCCTCACCACGCCGGCGCAGGGATGCTGACTCCAAAGTGCAGTACCCCATAGCCAAAATGTAAGATGTTTAAATATTCTGGAAAATATTTTTTGCAACTTAATGATTTTCATGTTTTTGTTGGGTTGACTTTCGGTTTTTTAACTGAAAAATTTTTTAGGAAAATTCTAAAAAGAAGATCGCCTTAAGCTTTAAAAGCTCCGGCGACATCAGTTTACCGAAGATCTTGCCTAATTACGCCAGACGCACAGTTGGGATGCCCCTGAGGACTGAACCTTTACTTCGTCCGGAAGCCTTAGGGGACGAAGAACTCCCCCTAAAGCATCAGGGCCTTTGGCATACCCCATCGGGTCTGCAGGGAAGGATGCCTGATCTAGAAATTTTAAAAATTTAGGAATATTTTCTGCTGGACGTGAACCCCTTTCAAATGCTAGGTCGGTTTTTTGAAAGCGAAGAAGGGTGTGTTCACAGCAGGGCCCCTGAGTCTGGGAAGTCTTACAACAGGCAGCCTCTGTATCTTTTGATGATGTGCAGCCTTCTGCCGCCGACAGGGGGCTTTGAAAACAACAATCGCCATCCACACCGCCCAAGGCAACGTGAAAATGTCCTTCCAGCCGGCAATGGCATAGAGTCAGCGTGTAGCCGCTCTGAGCGATTAGCGTGAGCAGGGAAAGCCCCACGCACAGAATCCTTCTCAGGCTTTCCACAATTCAAAGATAATTCAGTCGTCACAAAAATTATACCCTTTTAAAATTTTCAGGACGTGCCCCCTGTGAGCCAGCGGCTATCGCCGGCCTAGCGGAACGGAGGCCGGTCCTCCGGCCACCGGCCCTCGGGATCGGGCAGCTCCTGGCTTCGCGTTCACTCCGGCAATCCTTAGCCTCAGCCTCAAGGGCCGTGGCCAAGGTAGGGCCAGCCTTCAGCCGCCCTACGCAACCATACCGCAACTCCCCCTCCTAGCCCCCTACGCACATTTCAGGCCCGCAGCCCTATCTACACCACCCATGTCGGAGAGACAGGATTCGAACCTGCGACCCTCTGGTCCCAAACCAGATGCGCTACCGGGCTGCGCTACTCTCCGCCGAAAAACAACTCGGGAAGTCCTCTTGACCTGGTGCTACGCAGGCCACTAGCGGTGAGGGGGGGATTCGAACCCCCGGTACCCCTTACGGAGTACGACAGTTTAGCAAACTGTTGGTTTAAGCCACTCACCCACCTCACCTCTTTCAGGCCACAAAGGTAGCAAAAAGGTCTCAGGCTTGACCCACTTCTCCTCCGAAGTTCATGGGGATGCCATGCACTGTTTCAATTTCCTGAATGGGCCCGAATGTGGCTTCGTACTGGCCTATATTTTCCGTCAAGGCCCGCACGAAGCGCTTGGCGTGCTGGGGCGTTAGAATAATTCGGCTTTTGACACGCGCCTTAGGCATCCCTGGCATCATCTTAATGAAGTCTACAACGAATTCAGCGTTGCTGTGGGTAATGAATACCAGGTTGCTGTACTGGCCTTCGGCCACATCCTCCGGAATTTCCACATTTAAGTGTCCGGCCTGTTCTGGGTTGGGATTTTGCGACATGGTCCTTTATTTAAGTAGGAGAAAATGGATAGCAAATTTACACCTTCGTAAAATCTGTTACCGTCATTACGGGGCTATATCGGCCTTAACATCTTCCATAAGTGGGGGAGGTTTCCGCCATATACCACCTATTAATTCAAACAGTTGGGGAAAATCAAAACCGGGCCCTGCAATAAAATCCCTTATAAATCGGCTTTCCCTCATTAATCGGTCCATTTCTTTAAGATATTCTTCTTTCAGCCTGCTGCGCGTCTCTGTCATGGCCACTATCCCATCAGGCCTTAGTGCCCTCCAAAGTATTTCGGGCAGAGCATGCCAGAAAAATCTCTGAATTCTATCAAGATAGTGAGCAAGGATTACAGCCTGAAGATGTTCAGTGAAGGGCAGGGCCAAAATTGACGATTTCAATATTTTTAATCTGGGATGGATTTTTTCTAATTCTAACTGTATCTCCTCTTTGGGGTTAACTAACCAATACACCATCAGACCTTTATCACCTAGTATCTTAGCCATTTGCCCAGCCTTGTCCCCACACACCAGAACAGGTCCCTGATGACCCAACTGCTCAACAAGAAAATCCGGAAATTTCACCAATTCTCAGCTGCAGGGCAATAATAAAAAAAGCCACCAAGAGATAATAGGGGAAAAAATTTCTTACCTTTGATGAAATTATTACCATGATCCCAATTATGAAAGGGACAGTGGTCACGCTGTCCTACTGCCTCCGTGAAAATGACGAACACGGTACCCTTCTCCAAGAGACGGATACAAATAACCCTTTTGTTTTTCTCTTTGGTTTCGGACATCTGCTCCCTGATTTTGAGGGTAATATTCAGGGTCTTTCTGTGGGGGATAAATTTTCTTTCACCATCACGGCCGAACGGGCTTTCGGTTTATATGACCCTGAAGGACTTATTGATCTGCCCTTAGAAATTTTCATGGATCAGGGACAGTTGATGGAACATCTCCTGGAACCTGGTCAGACGCTTCACTTGCGCGATGAGGAGGGGGAAATACACCGTTGCACGGTAAAAAAAAGAGGCCTCAGCTCTGTACAAGTGGACTTTAACCATCCTTTAGCCGGAAAAAACCTGCATTTTTCCGGAGAAATTTTAGACGTTCGCTATGCTTCCCCTGAGGAGCTGGACCACGGGCATGTGCATGGACCGGGTGGAGTGGCCTATTAGCCTTAAAAAATCTGACGGGCTATTTTCTGCACCTGAGTACTTCGGCCCATCGTATAAAAGTGAAGGCTTGGTACCCCAGCTTTAATGAGTTCTTTGCATTGCTGGATGGCCCATTCGGTGCCCACCTCCTCTACCTCCTTGTCCGTTGAACATCGTTCAATTGCGCGAGCCAGAACTTCGGGAATTTCAACATGAAAAAATTTGGGCATATATGTAAGGTGCGACTTTCTGGATATGGGTTTAATTCCGGGAATTATTGGTACTGTAATTCCCGCTTGGCGACAGGCTTCTACAAAGCGGAAATAATGGCGGTTGTCAAAAAAAAGTTGGGTAACGGCATAGGAGGCCCCCGCCTCAATTTTCTTTTTCAGAAATTCAATATCCATGGCCAGGTTGGGAGCTTCTACATGTTTCTCTGGATAGGCAGCTACTCCAATACAGAACTCCAGGGGCTCCCCATCTTGCATATCCTCATCTAAATAAATGCCCTTGCCCAGATTGGAAATTTGTTGCACGAGGCCAAGAGCATTTGTGTGGCCACCAGGAGTGGGCACAAAATGAGTTTCTGTTTTTACAGGGTCTCCCCTCAGAGCCAGCACATTGTCTATTCCTAAAAAACTTAAATCTATTAGAGCATTCTCCGTTTCTTCTTTTGTGAATCCTCCGCATATCAAATGCGGTACTGTATCAATGTTATATTTATATTTTATGGCTGCACAGATTCCGACAGTTCCAGGCCGCTTGCGCACAGCCACTTTTTCCAGGTAGCCTTTTTCCCGTTTTTTATAAACGTATTCCTCCCGGTGGTAGGTCACATTTATATAAGCCGGTTCAAATTCCAGCAGGGGCTCAATCGCCTTCTGAATGTCCTCAAAGTGCCTGCCCTTAGGCGGAGGAAGTATTTCAAAGGAAAAAAGTGTGCGGCCTTTGGCTTCATTAAACTTATCAATTATTTTCATGGATTTTTATAAGTAATTATTAAATAATAAGTTTGCAAAGTTACCAATCCAGCTCCATTAAAACGGGGCAGTGATCCGAATGTTGGGCTTCACTTAAAATACGACAAGCCCGAGCACGTGAAGCCAAAACCTCAGTCACTGTGATGTAATCAATCCGCCAACCCTTATTTTTCTTACGGGCATTTGCTCTATAACTCCACCAGGTATATTGGTGCGGGGTATCGGGATAAAACATGCGAAAGACATCAACAAATCCTGATGAAAAGTATTTGTCCATCCAGGCCCTTTCTTCAGGTAAAAATCCTGAACTGTTTTTGTTACCCACAGGATCGTGGATATCTATGGCTTTATGGCAAATATTAAAATCCCCGCAGGTGACCAAATGAGGGTGGGAGTGGGCCGCATCCTGTGCAAATACCAGAAAGGCGTCCAGGAATCGGAATTTGCTTTCCTGACGGTGTGCACCGGCGCTTCCTGATGGAAAATAAACATTCATTATCACCAGTGCGCCAAAGTGCACTTGAATTACCCGGCCTTCTCGGTCAAATTCCTGGTTGCCCATACCTCGGACCACGGAAGTAGGGCTTTTCTGGGTTAGGATAGCAGTACCACTGTATCCTCGTTTTTCAGCAGGGAAAAGATGCACTTGATAACCTAAGGAGTGGAAAAGGTCAATCGGAAAATCTTCAGCAGAGGCTTTTATTTCTTGCAGGCACAATACATCAGGATGGGCAGCTTCCAACCAGGCTCCCAGGCCTTTAGCAAGAGCTGCACGAATTCCATTTACATTGTAGGTGATAATGCGCATAAAATAGGAACAAAAGTATCCGTCCCAAGGAAGTTGGACTGTGGCCCAAGGCTTTTTTCATTCAATTTTTTTATTTGGGTGAATGGAGGAATGTCAATAAATTCTCTGAAGGTTTTCCTGGAGTATAGTGACCTACTATGTCAACTTTAAACTTTCCACTGATCCAAGTCCAGCTTTTTGGTACAGAAACCTCGTTCAGCAGGCGTGTTGTTGGAGCAAACTACCACAAGCTTGTCGTGTCCCCATTGTTCGTATAGACTTTGGTACCACCGCTGACCATCGGCGTCCAGATGGGTACAGGGTTCATCCAGAAAAAGAGCTTGACAGCTGGAAACCCAAGCCAGAATAAGCCGCAATCTTTGTCGCATACCTGAAGAGAGTTGATCCACTCGCTTGCGGCGATGGCCTTCCAGCTGGCAAAGTTCTGGGATGTCGCCTTCTTTAAGTCCTAGGGTCCAGGGTCTTAACCTTCCCTGGAAACGGATAATCTCTTCTACCGTAAGCCACCAGGGCAATTCCTGGTAAGGGGCACAAAAGGCTATCATCGGACGAACATCTTCCACATCCAAGGGATTGCCATTCCATGTGTAACACAACCTGCCTTTTTCAGGAGTAGTGAGCCCAGCCAGAATATTTAAAAGGGTGCTTTTACCTCGTCCGTTGGAGCCAGCAATCCAAATCGCCTCCGGGCTTTTGAAAGAGAAATAAAGGCCCTCAAGCACACATTGGCGTCCATAGTATTTGTAAATATTTTGGCCTTCTATACCTATCATTCATCCTCCTCCGTGTCGCAAGCAATTCGTTTCATAATTCCCTTTTTGGAACGTTGAATGAATAAAATAATTTCATCACGTTCAGGGGAGGGTGGCATTTGTGTTTCTATGATTTCCAGACCCTTAGAAATAGGGTAGTTCTTTAAGTATAAAATACGATAAATTTCCTGAATTTCGGCAATCTTGGATTCGGGGAATCCGCGCCTGCGCAAGCCCACGGTGTTCACACCCATATAACTGATAGGCTCTTTGGCGGCTTTAACAAACGGAGGAATGTCTTTGCGTACCAAAGAGCCCCCTGCGATGTAACAGTGGGCACCGATACTTGCGAATTGTTGAATAGCCGTGAGCCCTCCGATGTTAGCGTAATCGCCAATTTGTACATGCCCTGCCATGGTGACACCGTTGGCCAGGATACAGTGGTTGCCTATAATGCAATCGTGGGCTACGTGCACATAAGCCATTATTAGGCATCCCTTACCAATGCGAGTGGTGTACCTGTCCGCAGTCCCTCGGTTAATGGTTACAAACTCTCGGATTGTGGTGTCATCTCCTATTTCCACCGTGGTTTCCTCCCCCCGAAACTTCAGATCTTGAGGAATAGCCGAAATCACAGCCCCGGGAAAAATCTTGCAGTTTTTCCCAATCCTGGCACCTTCCATGATGGTTACATTGGAACCAATCCAGGTGCCTTCTCCAATTTCCACGTTTTTATGTATTACGGTGAAAGGTTCAATGATAACGTTATCGGCAATTTTTGCGGAAGGATGAATAAATGAAAGAGACTGAATCACGCGTGTTCGTTTTTCACAAGTTGTGCCATAAGTTCACCTTCCATGACCAGGCGTCCATCCACATAAGCCTGGCCACGCATCTGACATATCCCCCTACGGATAGGGGCCGTGAGCTTGTTGATAAACACTACAGTATCACCAGGCACCACCTTGCGCTTGAACTTGACGCTGTTTATACGCAAAAAGTAAGGCGTATAATCGCTGGGATTATCCACTGTGTTCATTACCAGAATGCCTCCCACCTGGGCCATGGCCTCAATAAGCAGCACACCAGGCATCACGGGATTTCCAGGGAAATGTCCCAAAAACTGGACTTCGTTGAGAGTGATATTTTTTAAACCCACTACAAATTTTTCAGTGAGTTCCAAGATTTTATCCACCAAAAGAAACGGATAACGGTGCGGGAGAAATTCTTGTATCTGGCGGCTGTCGTAGACGGGTGTGTCGTTCCAGCGAATATGGGGCATCGGCCGTTCAGCCCGTTTTTTCCTTATGTGCTCCCGTAAAAGGCGTGCAAAAGCACAATTAATTTTATGACCAGGCTTATAAGCATAAAAATGGCCCAGAACAGGATACCCGCACAAAGCCAGGTCGCCGATTAAGTCCAGGATTTTGTGGCGGGCTGGTTCGTTAGGGAATCGGAGGCCTTCCTGTGATAATATGGTCCCATATTCTATTTGGATATCCGGTAAATTGTGTTTTTCTCGAAGTTGAGCCAGCACCTTTTCATCAATCATGCGCTCTACGTACACGATGGCATTGCTTAGATCACCACCCTTAATCAGTCCGGCATTGTAAAGCATTTCTAGCTCATGGAGGAAAACAAAGGTCCGAGAGCCCGCAATTTCCGAGAGATACCCGTCGCCTAGCGTGTAGGTGGCGTTCTGGGTGGGGATCACATGATTGCCGTAATCCACTGTAACGGTAAACGTGGATTGGGGGGCTGGCGTAGCCACAATGAAGGAGCCGCTTTCCGGATCATGTAGGCGCAAGGTTTCGGACAAGGCAAAAGTGTCCTTAAGTTCATCTAGCTGCTGCAGACCCGCCTGATCGATAGCTTCCGCATAGGGCTTGGCGGATCCGTCCAGAATGGGCATTTCAGGCCCTTCCACTTCCACAATGGCATTGTCCACTCCCAGGGCTGCCAAGGCCGAAAGCACATGCTCCACCGTGAGCACGCTCGCTTTGCCCTGGCTCAGCGTAGTACTCCGATTGAAACCGCTTACATTATCCGCGATGGCCTTCACGGAGGGAGAACCTGGCAGATCTGTCCGCACGAATACCACACCCGTGTTGGGCCCGGAAGGTTTTATTACGGCCTTCACTGTTAGGCCCGAGTGCAACCCCTGCCCTTCCAAAGAGACAGGGGATTTTAGGGTGGTCTGAAATTCCAACATGAAAAACTAAAGATGGGCAAATATAATACCTTTAATTATCTATGATTATGGTTTCTGATGTCAAACAGACAACTCTAGATTTTTAACCCTTAATTTCTGACTTGCAGAAATATTGGCCCCGGAATTCTGATTGGGAATGTGACAAAATACAAGGATAAATAAAATTCTTTTGAAAGTTTTTATGATTTACTCTCTACGTTAAATTACGTGGCATCACATTTATTGTTAACCCACATAAATATTAAACTAATTAAATTCTATATGAATAACTAAAAATGATGTAAGCTCCAAGATAGTAAAAAAGGGGAAGATCTCCTAAAATAGGAAAAAACTAATTTTTAGTAGTTATCAATAAATATTTTGAGTGGATTATAATGATGTAAAGTAAAAAACCCATACAATGCTTTTACCGAAGACGGACCGCGGTGCCGTAAGCCAGAATTTCTGCACAGCCTTGCATTACGGCGCTGGTGGAAAAACGGACACCCACTACGGCGTCGGCGCCCAGGCGCCTGGCGTCTTCTATCATGCGCTGGAGGGCCTGTTCGCGGCTATCGGATAGCAGACGGGTGTATTCAGGTATTTCCCCTCCTACTATGTTACGAAATACGGCCATCAGGTCACGCATAGCATTGCGAGAACGTACCGTGCTTCCTCGTACCACACCGAGCATCTGCGAAATTTCCCGACCAGCTATCTGTTCGGTTGTAGTAATGATCATGGATTATTAATTATGAGGTTTTCCTGAAAAAGGAAAAATATATTTTTCCGTATCTACGGGTATCGTAGTGATAAGGGTGATTTTTAAAATCTTTTCCGGGGTGTTCCAGTACCACGATGGTGTGGGGAGCTAAAGCCTCTGACTGAAAAATCTCATTTAACAGTTCCTCGTAGTCGACCTCATGAAAAGGGGGATCAGCAAAAATCAGGTCGAAGGGCTGGGATGTCTGTTTCAGAAATACAGGCACGGGCCGACAAAATGTGTAGATAGATGAAATTCCTAAGCGTTGGCATTCTTTCTGAATAAACCGAGTGGTCACCGGATTGAGGTCCACACATGAGGCCATGCGCCCGCCCCGGCTGATGAACTCAAAAGCAATAATGCCGCTGCCAGAGTACAAATTTAGCAGGTTGGCTCCCTCAAAGCGCATCTGGTTGGCCAAGACATTGAATAGTCCCGTTCGCGCAAAGTCGGTGGTGGGACGTGCTGGAAATACAGCGGGCAATTGTAGGCGCCGCCCTTTCAAAAAGCCAGTGATGATACGCATATCCCCACGAGAGTTATTTCCAGTTGCCGTTGGTGGTGGGTTCCACCATGGATCCCACGCGGATTACGCTGTCGGGAATCTGCTTATCGTATTTTTCAGCCAGGTCGGATAGGAATACTTTGAAATGAGCATAGGTTTCAAAAACGGGCATCTTCTCCTCTTCCGTACCGATAAAGCCAGCGTTAATCACGAAACGGCTCGTATCGCCGAAAGGCACATAGCGCAAAGAATCCAGAGGGTAGTCAGCAGGTTTGAATTTGTTTCCGAGCACAGGTCGCCAAACTGTATCGCGGCGCCAGCGCGATTTATCCTTACTGAGCATTGCCAGGGTATCCTCATCATCTCCGATTTTCATCACCACTCTGATGTTTGCAGTACGTAAGAAGTGTATGAGGTCTTCAAAATTGTTGCAATATTTTCCATTCACTTCGCGGTAGGCCAACTGAGCTTCGCGGATTTTTTCCAGCCGTTGTTTCACCTTTTCGTAACGGTACCGCCATTCCTTTTCGTACCGAATATCGTTTTGAATAGAACTGTAGTTGCTGTAGGCTAAGAAGATTGACCCTACGATGAATATTACTCCCAGGATCGTAGCATGGCGCACAGATATTTTTTCCAGGGCAAGAAGTATCATTATAACGGAAGCGATGACTAGGGCCAGACTAGCAACTAGAAACAAGGGTGTCTGGGGCCTACCCCGGTTCAAAGCCACCACGCACATGGCAAGGCCAAAAAGCCCTAATAATATGGGAAAGAGAAATTTGGACAGGAATATTTTGAGTTTCATAGGTCAAATGAGCCAGGGAAGGCAAATGTAATTTTTATTTAAATACGGGGTTGGGGTGGGCGCTCTTCAAGTCCATTAGCCGGTCCCAGACCTCCTGCCCGGAAGCCACAAACCGCCACGGAAGAAGGGCATCCTCACCGGCATAGGCTACACCAATCCGAGGCGTTCTTTGTATGGTCAATTGTCCGACACAGGCCCTCTCCAGCCACAATTCATTGGATTGCAACAGATCAACTCCATTTTGTTGGCCATCAATGAATAGAGTTCGGGTTATGCGTCCCGGGCCGGTGATCACTTTCGGGGACTCTCCTAGTAAAATTCCTCCCCGTATTAGGACGGCATCGGGATGGCCTTCCCGATTGGTAATGATATTAAACAACCAGTGCATTCCATAACACAGATATACGTAAGCATGCCCGCCAGCCTTGAAAAATACTTCTGTGCGGGCTGTACGCCGGCCGTTGGCCGCATGCGAAGCTTTATCCCCATAACCCCTATAGGCCTCCGTCTCTGTGATCACCAAGCGCATCACAGAATCCGCATGGCGCCGGGCCAGCACATGACCTAGCAGATCCTGGGCCACCTGCACCACATCGTCCCTTTCAAAAAAACTGCGGTCAGATACAATAGGAAAACTGACCATAAGCGCCTTAGGGTACAAATTTACCTTACTCCAAAAAGTGTATGATTCCTGCCATCAGGTAGTGTAAGGCAGTATTAAATACGTTTATTTTGTCACAAAAGCCTTCATTTTATCCATGACTCAGATAAAAATCGGAATCACCTATACTACTTCGCGCCTGGACTACTACATAGATTGGATTGCCCAGGGAGTTCAGGGAGCGGAGCCTCAAGTGCTGGGACCTGACTGCCAACCGAAAAATGTTGTGGAATCCTTGCATGCTCTGGTGCTCACTGGGGGCGTGGATATATTTCCATCCTTTTACGGAGGGCCCATTCACTATCCTGGCGCGCCAGAGGCTTTTTTGCCTGACCGAGATCTTATTGAAATGGAACTCTACTTCAGGGCCCGTCGGCGGGGGATACCTGTCCTGGCCATTTGCCGGGGCGTTCAATTAGTGGCTGTAGCTGAAGGGGCTCCCCTCATTCAAGATCTTACAAGCCAGGGCTTCCAAGACCATGGTCGGCGGACCGACGGCAGCGACAGCGAGCACCTGGTGCGGGTGGATGGTAGTAGATTTTTTGACTCGCAATCGGAAATATGGGTCAACTCCGCCCACCACCAGGCCTTGAGACAGGCCCCTGCGGGTTTCAAGATTACCGGCTGGTCGGTACCCGATGAGGTTCCTGAGATCCTGGAATCCATTTATGAAGAACCCTTTTTTTTGGGTGTGCAGTGGCATCCGGAGCGATCACACCTGAAGTCCGAAAAATTCCACGCTGCCTCTTTGAAAACGCTAAGATTTTTTAGGGAGGCCATCCAGCGGTTCGCCCGATAAAAAAATTTTTGTAGGTTGGTCCCTTTAATCTGATAAAAAAACATGACAACCAAAGATGAAAAATCTCAAAAGCTGGAAGCCCTCCGCCTCATCGTAGATAAACTGGATAAGACGTACGGTAAAGGCACCGTGATGCGTCTGGGGGACAAGGCCAGCGAACCCATAGAAGTGATACCCAGCGGCAGCATCGGTCTTGACCTGGCCTTAGGCGTGGGGGGTTATCCGCGTGGCCGTATTATAGAAGTTTTCGGGCCCGAGTCCTCCGGCAAGACCACCCTCACCATCCATGCCATTGCTGAAGCTCAACGCAAAGGAGGTATTGCCGCTTTTATTGATGCCGAGCATGCCTTTGATAGTAGTTACGCCCAAAAACTTGGGGTGGACGTGGACAATCTGCTCATTTCCCAGCCCGACAGTGGCGAACAGGCTCTGGAAATTGCCGATAACCTTATCCGATCGGGCGCCATTGACGTGATTGTGATTGATTCAGTAGCTGCCCTGGTGCCCAAAAGCGAGCTTGAAGGAGAAATGGGCGACAGCAAGGTGGGTCTCCAGGCCCGCCTCATGAGTCAGGCTCTGCGCAAGCTCACTGCCAGTATCAGCAAAACCCGCTGCGTTTGTTTCTTTATCAATCAACTCCGAGAGAAAATTGGTATTTTATTCGGTAACCCCGAGACCACTACCGGCGGAAATGCTCTTAAATACTATGCCAGTATTCGCCTGGACATCCGTCGGGTAAACCAGATCAAGGAAGGCGATGAAACAGTGGGCAACAGAGTCCGCGTCAAAGTGGTGAAAAACAAAGTGGCCCCGCCTTTTCGCTTTTGTGAGTTTGACATCCTCTTTGGCGAAGGTATAAGCAAGCTGGGCGAAATCATTGATCTGGGCGTGGAGCTCAATATCATTAAAAAATCGGCCTCCTGGTTCAGCTATAACGATACCAAGATCGGCCAGGGTCGCGACGCCGTAAAACAGGTGCTCAAGGATAACCCCGAACTGGCCCAGGAATTAGAGGAGAAGATCAAAGCCCGCTTGATGGCCTGAGGGCGGCTCGTTTCCGCTCCGTCTCATAGACGGAACGCACCATGTGGGCCACCGAGACATCATTGAAGGTGAGCAGTTTCACAAGGTGGCGCTCCCGCAGTCCCATGAATCGGATCGCTTCCTTTTCGCTCAAACCCTTTCTGAAGGCTTCGGCCGCTAGGCCGTAAAACCATCGGAAGTATTCCAGCTTCTTCTTCAGGAGCTCAGGCCCTCCCTTGGGTTGTGGATTATGCCCGCACCACAAGGCATCAAAAGAAAGTCGACTCAGCATCTCAAGGGACTCTATCTGAAGAGCCAAGTTTTCCGAACGCCGCCAAATTTTTATTCGTTCGGCCACGTACATATCTCCGGAGAAAAGCCAGCCTTCCTGGGGTACGTAAAAACACAGGTGCCCCTCGGCATGTCCCGGGGTCTCTAACACTTCAAACAGGCGGCCCTCATACTCAAAAGAATCACCATGATGCAAATGGACCAGGGGTGCCGGCTCTGCCCCTCCAAACATAATTTTTTCATAGGGTAACAAGCGGAATCCCGTCTTGAGCTTAGTGGCTGTAAAAGGATGCCCGTACAGGGCTGACTGAAACTGCCTGTGAAAGAACGCCGCATTTCCTGAGTGGTCTTCGTGGAAATGGGTCAGCAGGACGGCCCGCGGGGCAGGGGTCCAGGTCTGCTTGCGCAAAAATCTGCGCGCATTGGAAGGGCCGCTATCCACTATTAGGGAGCCCACTTGATACAGGCATACGGGTATCTGTACGGAAGGCAGGAGAGAGCGCGCCATCCTGTAACAATGCAGAATTCCAAAAGAAATCTTCTCAAACAAAGCGGCCACAGATTACCGCCTTGGTTTGGAAAAATCCGTACCAAATACCCAATCCCAGAAACCAGAGGTAAACCCAAAGCCCCGGGACGGATCCCGGTAATGGTGCCACATGTGGTGGCGTTTGAGGCGTTGAAACCAACGGTTTCGGAAATTGAAATGGTGCACAGCGTAGTGCAAATTGTCATATACAAGATAACCCATAACAAAACCGGCGTAAAAGGCCAGACCTGGCACAGCTCCCCATACAAGCCTACTCAATCCATAGATCAGGATGGCCAGGGGCACGCTCACGACCGGCGGCATCACCAGCCGCAGGGCATCATTAGGATAATCATGGTGCACCCCGTGAATAATGAAATGCAACCGTTGGCTCCATGCGGAATGCGACGAATAATGAAACACCCACCGGTGCAGGGAATACTCAAATAATGTCCAGGCTGCTAACCCCAAAGCCACCAACCCACAGCCTGGCCACCAGTGCCGGCTACGATAAAAATGAAGTGTCAGGCATAGCACTGCCAAAGGGCCGTATAGAGCCAAAGGCACCCACGGTCTTACCCGACTTAAATAATCCAAAACGTCGTTCCTAAACATTCGGACTGATGTGTTTTCCGCCGACACGTATAGCTTCCTTGCGGGCTGTTCCGATGAAGAGAATGGCACCACCTCCGCAGAATTTAAGCCCCAAAAGTACAATTCAATGTAGGTATTATTCGGCTATCATTAAGAAAATGGTGCCAAAGGGTGAGTATTAGATTGCTGGAAAAAATAAATTATGAACTTCCTGAACAATTATTTATTATTTAGCCAAGTTACCGAAATGGGTGGAACAAATACTTTTTGGGACTGTGCCGTTCCAACTAAGTAAAAGGGTCTTTTTTTCTTGCTGAAATTCAGGAGTGCGTTGTTTAGCCGAAGGACAGGGCCCTGACGTTCTATTTGAAGAGGTTGATCGGGCCGCCGGTGTTGGATTAGAGTTTGAATGAAATAGAACAGCGAGGAGGAATCGCTGAGGGCAGATGCCACGTTATGCCGGTTGTCCTGACCATGGATTGGAAGCCAGGGCTTGGATGCCTTCGTGAAGCCTGCGTGAGGACCGCTGTTCCAGAGCATGGGCGTGCGCACTTCGTCGCGGTTGGTGGTTTCACCGAACAAGGAGACGATGAATCTGGGAATTTTCAGATAACGAGGCAAAGGATCTAATGATTTACGGTAAGGAAAGCGGCTGTCGGTCATACCAATTTCTTCGCCGTAATACAAACAGGGTATGCCGCGGGCCAGAAATTGGACGGCATGAACCAGACGAGCTTTTCGGGTATCCTTGTGCAGACGGCTGAGCATCCGGCGGCGATCATGATTGCTAAAAGCATACACAGGAGTTAGGGGTGGGGGAAAAGCTGTATCCAAAGTTCGGAGCAGTTTTTCAAAATAACGGGCCGAAAAGCGAAATCGCAGCATTTCAAAATAAAAAGCGTGCGTGAGCCGGGGCCGTTGTGCATCGCCCACATAGCGCTTCACCACGGAAAGAGGACCCACCACTTCCCCTAACAGCATTTTTGGCCCATATTGCTGGCACAGCTGGCGCAAATCCTCGGCCAAACGAAATGTGGCATCCCTATCGCGGGTGAATCGAGGTTTTTGAAATCCGGTGATTGGATTAAGGGAACAAGGATTATTTCGGAATAGGCTATCTTCAAAAATATAGTTAAATAGATCCAATCGGAAACCGTCCACGCCTTTTTCCAGCCAAAAGCGGGCTACGTCCAGCATGGCTTGCCGCACTTGCGGATTGTGGTAATTTAAGTCAGGCTGAAAAGGCAAAAAAGCAGCATAATAATATTGCCTGCGCAGCGGGTGATAATGCCAGGCCCGTTTCCCCAATGCGTTTTTCCAGTTATTAGGCCGATCGCGCCACACATAGAAATCTTTGTCTTGCCCGCGTTGGTCTGAAGGGCGATTTACATCGCTCTGAAACCAGCTATGTTCCATACTAGTGTGGTTCATGACAAGGTCTAGGATGATTTTCATACCTCTTTGATGTACTTCATTTATCAATTTTTCCATATCCTTCATTGCTCCGTATTCCGGTGCCACATCCAAGTAGTTGCTAATATCATAGCCAAAATCAGCTTGGGGCGAGTAGAATACGGGACTTAACCAGATGGTTTCCACACCCAAGTTTTTCAGATAATCTAATTTTTGAATAATGCCTGCAATATCTCCAATACCATCGTCATCACTGTCATAAAAGGAACGGGGATAAATTTGATAAATAGTTGTGTGGTAGTACCAAGGAGTAGTTTGGGAGCGCAAAATGAAAGAATTGGTACAGAAAATCAGAAAATAAAATATGAAAATCATTACATTAAATTAAATTGAAATTTTTTTACTTTTCATAATTTTTAATCCGGGGATTCTCATTTTGAGGCTTTAAAATTAAAGTAGGAGCGTGCTGCAATCTCTATATTTGGGCCTGTGAGAGGACTGGTGTGGTTGCTAATATCAGTTTCATGGGCCAGCATGGCCTGGGCGCAGTCCAAGTGGGCCATGAGGAAATGGCAAGGTTCGCCTATTCAATCAAGTAAGACAGCCACTGATACCTTGCTCAACGGTTTTGAGGGATACACTCCGACACTTTTTTACAGCCCTACGGGTGGCTTCATGAACGGGACCAATGGATACGGTGACCAGGCCAAGGCTCAGATGTTTTGGGCCGACAGTAGCTACAAGGTTTTGGGAGCATTGTACTGGTTTGGGTATAAAAGGCAAACGCAGTCCGCAGGGGCCTCGCAAGTGCTGTTTCGGATGTATCGTCGCGACAGTATCCAGCAGGTTTTGGGTGTAATGGCTCCGGTGCCCGGAAGCTGGTTTGAGCAAAAACTGGTACCCCTTGAAGACATACCCGTAGGGGATGTTTTTCCTGATTCACTTTTTCTATGGATGCTTGACACGGTGCGCTATGTACAGGGTCCTTATTTTTTTGGTTTTGAATTAGAAGGCATGCATCCTATGGATACCATTGCCTTGTACTCTTCGGATAGTGGGCAGGTGCTGGTGAACAATCGGAGTTGGGAAAAGTGGCAGGGCCTGTGGAATACCATTCAGAACAATTGGGGGCTTCCTGTTGATTTTGCCATATTTCCCATAGTGGATTTAAGCAACATGGGGGTGGTCACCGAAGCCGGTGTTGTTCGTTTCCAGATGGCTCATAACCCAGGCTCCCAAGTTCCCTTGGTGATAGCCGATGCTCCTTTTCCCTTGATGCTTCAGGCCCGCTTGATGAATGCTGAGGGCCGCACACTATATGCAAAGCAATTTTTTTTAGAACAGGGTCGCAACTATTTGCAGTGGAATGAATTACCGGTTTCCTCGGGAACATACATATGGCTTTTTATAGTAGGTAGATCGCAGGAAGGAATTGCTTTCAAGTTTGTGATGCACTGAAACAAAACCATAATCAGACCCCTGGATACTTCATTAGATATTACTTTAAAATTTTCTAAATGAAATAAGGTATAGGTGGAAAAAAAATGGTTTTTAAGTGTATACCTCAGTGAATATTCTATATATAAGTTAAAAAGAAAAATTAAATAATATCAAAACAAAGTTTGACGAATCATTTAGATAGGTAAAAGTTTCCAATGCACGAAATAAAAATTTTTTTTGAATAATTGTTAATCCTCTTCATGAATAACAAGCGAAAAATCCTTAAGTTAAAAAGTTTTGTACTTTTGACATATGCAAATCTGGTGGGGCTATCGTTTGGGGGACTCCCTGACATTAATTATAAATCGTATCATCTCTGTAAGCCTCACCATAGTCGGGATCATCTTGAAAGGCAGCTACAAAAAGGCTCAGAGATGGCGTGACAGGTATGCAAATTTGGGGACCACACATTTTCCTTTTAATATTACGCATCGACTTTACTATACTACAAAGTTCAAATGTTGGTTTGATGGACAGGCAATTATCTGGACACCAGATTACCCCGAGTCATGGCTTCAAAAATTTCGTCCAGGTTCGGTGGGGATAGATGTAGGAGCACATCGTGGCTACTTCTCCTTGACTTTTGGCCGCCGCTACGCAGGAAATATAAAAATTATTGCCATAGAACCGGAGTCAAATAATTTTTTGGCCTTACTAAAAAACATCTCATTTAACAAAGCCTTTTGGATTACTCCTTTACCTTTTGCAATCTGGAACAGAAAGTGCTCTTTGTCTGTTATCCATGGCCGAGAGGTCAGTTTCGGTTCATTTACCCACGTTTTAAAGGAAAGCGATGATGGCGAAATAATGGGTTACCCACTGGATTATATATATGAAATTTTATCGCTTTCCCGTGTGGATTGGATAAAAATAGATGTAGAGGGGGCAGAAATTAAAATATTGGAAGGTGCCCAAAAGCTTCTTTCTATTTGCAAGCCTGATATCTGGATGGAGTTTCACCTTCCCTTCCATGAGATAGAGGAAGCCTTGGCCAGAGTAGGCTACGTAGTTAAAGCACGGCGGGATTTTAGGGAAAATTTTGGGGCCTTGTGGGCTGTGCCTTTAGTCACGTAAACATCGTTCCTTATCATTTATAAATTAAATTTTTGAAGTGAATTTTAGTTATTATTGAGATTGATTATTTTAGTGTCTGTGCCAAATAATAGATTAGAATGTGTATTTAATAATAATTTTTTATTCATATCTCTCTTTTTCATTGGGCTATGGGGTTGATATTTAAATAATAAAAACCGATTTTCGCTTTTTACATGCGTTTGGTAACCCTTTTAATAGCATGGCATTGAGCCATTGAGTGCTTACAAACTGAAAACTTATCTTTAGTGACTTTTTCGCCTTTCCAGAGGAAATCTTTTATCATAAAATTACCATTCGCGAATGGAGTGGAACAAGCACATCTTGTAAAATCAGGAGAACCTTTAAGTTGAATTTATATTTGCTTAGTATAGACTAAATTTTTAAGTAATATTATAGACTAAATTTTAAGTAATATTGATTTTTATAATTACTTTAATTTCTTGCGGACCTTAAATTTCTAGCATTTTAATCAATTCTAACTGCCTTCTCCATTTCTGCTTTCAGCCTTTAGGATATTTTTTATCCTATTGCTGATTAGCTTATACAATTCATAGGATTCAGGGTCATCTTTCAACATTTGTAAATGAGCTTCCAGGGTAGGTTTATCCCCTCGGGCGGCCGGACCTGTCAGAAGATCCCTTTGAGAGTGCTGCAGATGACCTGGACTTGTCGTAGTGGTGATCAGGGGCTTAAGAAGGTCAAAGCGCAGATTCCATTTTTCGCATAACCTCTGCGCCTCAGCCAGCATCAGGCGGGTGAAATTATTGGCCCATACAGCACATAAATGCATTCTTCGCCGTTGTTCATCATCCGTAGGATACTCCGTACAGCCTAAGGCACTGACGATCCATTTGCCGACTTCCTGGGCCACAGGGGAAGTGTATTGGCTCAAAACGGCTATTTCCGCCCAGTTCACTTCGTGAGGTAACGCAAAGGTCTGCAAGGGATAAACCACCCCTGCATGGGGAAAAAAATTTGCTACGCTGGCCAAGGGCAGAGTGCCTGAGAGGTGAAAAACGACAGCCCGAGACCAGAAAGACGAGGCCGCTGCTATGGGTTCCACGGCGCTGTCCTTCACTGCCAGTAAGACGATGTGAGCAGGGTGTTGGGCTGCGGCCTCTAAGGGAAAAGTGTCTACGCCTAATTCCTTGCTCCAAGACTCCAGCTTGGTTTGCTGACGGCCTGTGATGCGCAAATGGATATCCTCCCGGCTTGCCAGGCGGAGTACAAGAGCCTTTGCTAAGCGGCCTGTGCCCACTATCAGTACATCCTTCATGCAGAGCTGAAATCTTTGCTAAAACGGAGGTAAGCGGCCAACAGTAGGCCCAGTGTCATCAGGGCAGCTCCTGACCAAAGCAGATTTACGCCTGGAAATAAAATAACCTGTAAAATGATAAAATCATCTTTCGGATTAATAACGGGTTGGCTCAGGTGCACTTCCAACCGCCGTTCCTGGGGTAAAATACGTTTTACTTCTATTCGAATGCCCGTGTTAGGACAAGAGGCCGGAAAACTTTGAAATGTATTATTTTCAATGAGAATGGTTGGTTTTACGGTGGACAAGGTCCCATTGTATCCTATTACGGTGAAAAGCCCTTCCAATTCAAGCCGCGCAGGAATATCTAGAGAATCAAGCGGTTGTTTAGATTTCAGACTGCTGAATATTACGAGACTATTGGTCAGCTGCACACTGTCCCCCTGTTGCATGGAAAAGGTGCCAATGTCTCTTAGGCCCGTTGAATTATTCGTATCTGCGGGCTGGAGTAAAAAATTAAGTTTGGCTTTGTCCACATAAGAAACGTGGGTATAGAGGTCCCTTCCGAGGCCATGGCGTGTGGCGGGCTCGGCCACATCGCCCATGCGGGGATTGGTTTGCACCTGCGGCCATAAAGTAAAGAGCTCTTGGCCCTCTCGGTTAAAAAATTTTACCCCAAAATAAACCCTTGGCGCCTCTACGGAGTCTCGGAAATAAACCACTCTATAATCCTTCATGGGTATGGTATCCCCCTTGTGAAGGAGCATATTTTCTGAATTTTTGAAGTTTTTATTGAGCGTTTCAAGGTTTATTAATTCCCGATAATTGGAGGATACAATAGTCTTGTATCCCCCCGCTATGACGGCTCCTGCCAATAGGAGTCCAAAACCAATGTGGGCTAGCGAAGCTACTGATGCGCGGAGTTTAAATCGGGCCACTTTCCAGGCGTAGAGCCCATTGGCCACCACAGAGAAGAGCGCTGTGAACAGCAGCAAAAGGTAATGGAACTTACTTCTGATAGGTACCAGCAAGGCTACCCCAATCGTAAGGCCTACAGCTATGGTTGCCGCTGCGGCCATCTGACGCAGGAAGGGCCTCCATGGCGTCTCCCGGTAACGCAGGAACTGCGTGGCGCCCATCAGAAGTAAAATGGCGCCTCCCAATAGGCCCTCTACGTAGTTGTATCTATCAATGATGTCGGAAGGGGGGGCGTAATTAGCTGGGTAAAGTTTTTCCAGTATTCCTAAGCCTCGGAAAGCCTTACCCAGAGCAGGACGAGAAGTTTCGTGGATGATGTGGAACCAGCTCAAAGCCAGGACCAATGAACCCGTAAACATCCACATGTCCCGAGAAAGAAGGGGTTCACTGCTTTTCCATCCCGACAACCGTCGGCGGACAGCGACCAAGGTGAGGCCTATAAGCACGGCGACGCCGGCCAGGAACACTAAACGGGTCCAGACGGCTTCTGTCCCCCATACTCCAAAAAATAGGAGAGGAATGGCAGGAAAAAGCAGATTAAACCAACGGAAAGAGCTATGATGTAGTATGAGGGCTGCCGGCAACCAGGCAAAAAATCCCACGTACAGCAAAAGCTGAGCGGTCATTCCCAAATCAGTAAAGGAATGCACGGAGGAATCCCCCAGAATACCGCTGCGCGTCAGAAATGTGGACCATAATACCAGCACAAAGGATCCCACTAATAAACACACAGCCAGAAAGAGATTCAGGCCAGCCGTCCGGGGAATTAGAAGCAAATGGACGCCAGCCACCAAGGCAAGCCATGGCACTAGGGAAGCATTTTCCACAGGATCCCAAGCCCAAAAGCCCCCGAAGCTCAGAGCCTCGTATGCCCAGGCCGCACCCATGAGGATACCGGCTCCCAGTAATCCCAATGCCAGAAAGGCCCACGGGCGGACTGGTCGAATCCAGGTTTCCCAATCGTTGGATCGCAAACTGCCTACTACAAAAGCGTAGGGTACTACCGTGGCGGCAAAACCCAGAAATAATACAGGTGGATGTATGGTCATCCAATAATTCTGAAGCAGCGGATTGAGGCCTCGTCCGTCCAGTCGCTTTAGATAATCGGGCCTAAAGAACAGCGGCACATTACGCATGGCAGGATGCTCACGCGTAAGGGTGAATAAATCCGATCCGATTATGATCTCCTGGCCATTAACCAAAAACTGTATGCCTAAAATCATTGTCGCTAAGAAGGTTTGGGCCAAGCTAAGCACCCACATAACACGGTGCTCGTGACACCCACCTAAGCGCATCACAAGTATGCCTATCACCGCATGCCAAAGCATCCACAGGAGGAAACTGCCCTCCTGACCTTCCCACAGGGCACTCAGTATGAATCGAGGTTCCATGGCCGTGTTGGTGTGCTGCCACACGTAGTGGTATTCAAACCGATGGTGGAGCATGAGGTAAAGGATGATCCCAAGCAGACCCACCAAACTCAGACCATGGAGCACAAAAGCCCCGCGGGCCCAGCGTTTTAATTCTCGCCAGGTCTCGCTTTTCCAATAGAGGAGAAAGCTGAGGAAAGCACTGCCAAGTGCCAAGGCGGACAAGAGGTGTCCGGCCTTACCCCATCCTAGTTGTTCTCCTATATAAGAGGGAATCGGACTCACTGGGAGGCCGTTTGTATCCGCGTCCCATCATTATACTTGCTGGGACACTTGAGCTGGATGTCCCGGGCATGAAACTCATCGCCCTGCATGGAGCCGACCACCACAATTTTGTCTGGCGTGTCAAAATCCCGCGGCTTGGCTCCATTATAAACTACCCGATACACATTATTGTCAGAATCTTCAAGGTAAAAGGTGAAAAGATTGGCATTTTTCTGAGGTTCATAGCGCATCTCTAAATCTCGCCGGGGCTTACCCAGCACATGATATTCTCTGCCAGGGTGGGCCCGGGCCACTTCAAACGTGGCATATTCGCTCGCTTCGGCCAGGGAATAAAAAATGATAGCTCCCGTGAGTCCTAAACCTACAGACAATAAAATAATCAACTTTCTCATGCGTGATCCGATTTTTCCACTTTTCTTAGCCTGCGCTCCAGGTATAGTAGAAATCCAATGATAGCGAAAAATACCAACAAAGCGGAAGCCACCACTACCCAAATTTTTCCGTCACGGCGCCAGCCAGTTGCCATTTCAATGAGGTTCGATTGAATTAAAACAAAATTTTTGCCACTCTGTTGTCGGCCGCTCAGGCTTACTTCATAAAAGTCCCCACTGGCAGTTTCCAGCTTGAAGAAAAGTGGGTCTCGGAGGGCCATTAAGCTTTCATAGGAGCCCAAAAGGCTTCCATCCGGAGTAAGGCTTATGCCTTTCGGTAAAGTTTGTTCTCCGGGCAGGGTAACGGCTGTGATGCCGCCGACAAGGCGGTTAAAGTTCACCAGAGTATCGGTAACAGGGGTGGTCTTCAAAGAGTCCAGTTGTGTTTGGGCTAATAAACCACTGAGTGCCTGCAACCAGGCCAGATTTATAGCACCTATAAAACAGCTGAAAATCTTAAGGATATTCACGTGATTAGGTGTTTTTGCTCAACAGCACTTATTCGGGTTTTTATTTGTGCTATCCAGGCCCCAAGAGCTGTGAATCCCAACACCATGGAATAAAAAACGGGCCGCATGTGGCCGGCAAGGTCGTAGGTACCGAACCCTGGATTGCCGCCGTTGCCGGGGTGCAGCGAACGCGTAATGCGAGGGAGAAGTCCTACCAAAAGCACAGTCATTACAAAACCAAAAATGTTATAAACGGCCGCAGCCTTCAGGCGCTTGAGCGGTTCAGGAATGGAAGCCCGCAAGATGAAATAGGCTGCATATATCAGCAATGCGCCTGCTGCGCCGTTCAATTTTGGATCATTAGTCCAATAGGTGCCCCAGGTGTGCCGGGCCCAGAGAGAGCCTGTAGCCACACCTGCTAAGCCAAATACAAAGGCTACGGAGGAGAAGGAAGCTGCCCGCAAATCATGCCCTAGACTGGCAGTTGCCAGAGCCTTCACAGACCAATAGGCAGCCAGGAGCATTAATAATAGCATCGCAAACCACATGCTCACATGGTAATAAAGATTCCGAATAGTTTCGTGCAACATCCCTTGTACACTGACTTTACCAATCCAGCTGAGGGGAATAGCGTACAACAGGAGCACAAAGCCCAACCACTTCCACCAAGAGTTTTTCGGGTCCATCAGTCGCGCCAAAGGTACGAAAACAAACCTGCCCCCAGCAGTAACGGAAGGATGCACAGACCCACGAGCAGGGCCAAATGCTTAAAAAAAGCCGGACCAATGATACCATCGGAAGCCAGTCCCGTGGCCTGCAATGACACCGTGAGCGTAGGTACCATAAGGGGAAAGCCCAGTACTGCGGTGAGCCCTCCTCCCGCATCAGCTTTAGAAGCCACAGCCGTGCTTAGGATAAATACGCTGGCCACAGCCAATGCGGAGAGCCACAAAGCCAACAAAAACCACCAGGCTGAGGCCACTGGAAATCCCAAGAAAACCGCGAAGCCGACCACATTCAGGATAAATACCAGACTTTGCATTGCAAAAGCCGTGAGGGCCTTGCTTAAAAAAAGCTCGGAAGGCCGTGCCAGGAAAAAGTAATAAGTACGCCCCGATCCAAGAAGATGCCTAAAAAGACCTGAGGCCACAAAAGCCGAGCTGAAAAGCAGCGTGAGCCATAAAAGGGAGGTCCACAAACGTGGCTGAGAAACCGAGAGAAATACTCTATAAAACAGGAAAATGGTGGACAGTACGTACACCACAAGGGCTCCGATGTTGCTTCCTGTGCGCCATAAGGACTGCAAATCATGGGAGGCGAGAGTGGCTATCCGACGCAATACGGATATCACTTTGCAAAGTTAGGGAAGCCCAAAACAAGCGGTTAGGCCCTCGTTAGAATGAGGGTTTGAGAAACCACGCTTTCGAGATACGAAACAAAGCGGGTTTTTCTTAGATATTGATATTTTTAAAACCAGCAATCGGAAAATCCACAATTGAACCTGGACATTCTGGAGCGTCGCGGGCCTGAGAAATGAAAGCTAAGAAATCCTTATCTGAAAACTAATTCTGGAGGGGGGTGGGCGTTTACTTTTGCGGCACAATGAAGGCAGAGGAGTACAATGTAAATGAAGATCGGCTTCGCTTGCTGACAGCAGAAGTGAGGCAAAGGGCCAAGAAAATACACCTGGGAGGGGGGCGTGAAAAACTGGAAAAAATAAGGCAGCAGGGCAAAATGACGGCACGAGAACGCATTGAAGCCCTGTTAGACCCTGGCACACGGTTTTGGGAGCTAGGAACTTTTGCAGCTTATGAAATGTACGCCGAACATGGAGGTTGCCCATCGGCGGGAGTGGTGATAGGCCTCGGCGAAATCTGTGGGCGCCTCTGTGTGGTGGTGGCTAACGATGCTTCTGTTAAAGCCGGTGCCTGGTTCCCCATGACAGGAAAGAAAAACCTTCGCGCTCAGGAAATTGCCATGGAAAACCGCCTGCCCATCATTTACCTGGTGGACAGTGCGGGCGTTTACTTGCCCATGCAGGATGAGATCTTTCCGGATAAGGACCACTTTGGACGCATTTTCCGGAATAACTCGGTGATGTCGTCTATGGGTATTCCTCAAATTGCGGCCATTATGGGCAGCTGCGTGGCTGGTGGAGCCTATCTTCCCATCCTTTCGGATGAAGCCTTAATCGTCGAGAAAACGGGCAGTGTTTTTCTAGCCGGGCCTTTTTTGGTGCGCTCAGCCATTGGCGAAGTGGTGGATGCTGAAACGCTCGGAGGGGCCACCACTCAAAGCGAAATCAGTGGCGTGACGGATTACAAATGTGCAAATGATGCCGACTGCCTCAAACGTATCCGCAATATTGTGGAAAAAATAGGCGCACCCCAGGAGGCAGGTTTTAGCCGCATCAAAGCCCGGGACCCGGAGTATGAACCTCAGAAAATATATGGTTTTTTCTCCGCAGAAAAACCTTACGATACCAGAGAAATATTGAAGTGTATTGTGGACGCCGGTTCCATGGAAGAATATAAGGCCTTGTACGGGAAAACCCTTCTGTGTGCTTACGCACGCATTGATGGCTGGGCAGTGGGAATAGTGGCCAACCAGCGGCTGGTGGTCAAATCAGGAAAAGGCGAAATGCAAATGGGAGGGGTTATTTACAGCGATTCAGCCGACAAAGCGGCACGCTTCATTATGAACTGCAACCAGAAAAAGATTCCCCTGGTCTTTTTTCAGGATGCTACTGGCTTTATGGTAGGAAGCCGTGCCGAACAAGGGGGCATCATCAAGGACGGAGCCAAAATGGTAAATGTGGTCTCCAATTCGGTGGTACCAAAGATTACTATCGTGATGGGAAATTCATTCGGAGCGGCCAACTACGCCATGTGTGGCAAAGCCTATGACCCCCGCTTCATCTTTGCTTGGCCCTCGGCTAAAATTGCTGTGATGGGCGGGGCGCAGGCGGCCAATACCCTGTTACAAATTCAAAAGGCTAATGCGGAGAAGCGGAAAGGGGCGCCTCTCACCCCTGAGGAAGAACTGTCTCTTCTTCAGGACATTCAATCCAAATATGAGCGCACGACTTCGGCTTACTATGCTGCGGCCCGGCTCTGGGTGGATGAAATCATTGATCCCGCCGAAACCCGTGCCTGGATTTCCCTTTGCCTCCGAGCGGCCAATCATGCCCCCATCACAGCCCGGTTCAACCCCGGAGTTATTCAGACCTGAGGGTTGATGACTTCTGAAATCTTTTTTCTTCTGAGCCTGCAGCCTGATACTCTCTCGTTTCCCCGTGATACCCTTTTTTCGTTGGTTTCTTCTGGGATCCTTCAGCATACATGGGAGGTTTCCATACCCCCGCTACCATGGCGGAGCTGGGTTGATTCATTAATCCGACCCCCTAAGGTACCCTTTTTAGCCGATACGGCCGGTCCTGAAAATCTATTAGTACCCAGCCTTCTCCAACCTCTGTATCGGGACCCCTCAGGCTTTTTCGCCCGTCCTCTTCCACGCCATGATGTCAGCCAAAGCTGGTTTTTTCTTACAGGAATACTGTTGGTAGTGGGAATACTCAGGATATCAAATCCTGCCAGATTTTCGGCCTTCCTGAGGTCCTATTTCTCGGATAAACCGCTGGAGGATTTGATGCGCGACAGGCTAATATTTCCGGGGTTATTACCCTTGTTTATCGGGGCCTCTTACACAGTGGCTTTTTGTGTCTCCGAAATGTTTCCAAACCATCCCATGTTTGAAGGATTTCTTATGCCCTTTTGGGTACCTGCAGGGGCAGGTATTTTTCTGTTTATGGTTTTAAAACACGCTGCATCCCGGTTATGGGGGAGCTTAATGGGCCATGAACGACTTTCCCTATGTCATGTACATTTTTCCTCCCAGGCGCTCGTGCTGGGAGCCACCTTCTGCCTTGGGGGATTAGCAGGATCCATGGCTAGCCTATGGCCAGTTCAGGTCAATCCATGGTTTCTCATGGGAGCCACGGCCGTGACGCCGCTGTGGGCTCTAAGCCGAACCATCTTGAGTACTATCAGCCAGGCCCGCGTTAACATTTTCTATAATATTTACTACCTTTGCACCCTAGAAATTCTTCCAGTTGTTGGAGTGATTCACATTTTGCAGGGAACTCCGAAGTTCTAAAGAGCAAATATGAAAGTTAAATCTATTCTGATTTCCCAACCCAAACCTGAAAGCGAGAAAAACCCCTATGCCGAACTGGAAAAGAAATATAATGTAAAGATTGATTTCCGCCCATTTATTTACGTAGAAGGGGTGGATGTGATTGAATTCCGCAAACAACGTATCAACATTCTGGAACATCAGGCCACTATTTTCAACAGCCGCTACGGGGTGGATAACTTTTTCAGATTGTGCAAGGAGCTGCGGATCACTATGCCGGACGACCACAAGTATTTCTGCTCTAGCGAGGCGGTAGCCTTATACTTACAGAAATACATTGTGTACAGAAAAAGAAAAATCTTTCACGGCCAATCCAGTATTGAAGACCTTGTGGATGTTCTCAAGCGGCATAAGAATCAAAAAATGCTTGTGGCCTGTGGGGACACGATGCACGAGCCTATCACCGGCCTCTTAGATAAATTGAAAATTCAGTATTCCAAAGCCACTCTTTACCATACCCGATACAGCGACCTTTCTGACCTTAACGATGTGTGGTATGACATGCTGGTTTTTTTCAGTCCCGCGGGAATCGAATCATTATTCCATAATTTTCCTGGATTTAAACAGGAAAACAAAGTGATCGGTACTTTTGGTCCTAATGTGCGCAAAGCGGCTGAGGAACATAATCTGGTAGTGGAATGCTACGCTCCAACGCCGGAGGCTCCTTCCATGACCACCGCCATTGACAACTTTTTAAAAAAACAATACGCCAAAAAGTAAGTCCTTACCGATTGGCCCTGATCTTCCCGGCTGGCAAAAACTTTGAAAGCTCAGGCTTTTCCCCGTCTATTGCGGCTCAGGAAGTCATCAGATATTGATCTTGTGTTACGCAGGGGTCTCAAAGCCTCGGCAGGCCATTTGAAGTGTTCTTACATGCCGTTGCACCCAAAGCAAACCTGGCCTCAGGTAGCCTTTGTGACGAGTCGCCGCCAACTTCGCCTTGCCGTCCAGCGCAACCGCTTGCGACGTTTAATGCGCGAGGCCTTTCGCTTGGAGCGCCATCATCTGCACACCCCCGGGCTGGCTCTGGTATTTCGCTTTGTCGGCCCACTCCCAGTCTCCCTGCACACGCTACGAAGCCTTATGCGCATTATTTTTGAGCATATAGATAGCAACTGCAACCGTGAATCTTAAACACGTACCTAACCTGCTCGTCATTTGGCTTGTGAAGCTTTATCAAAATATCGTTTCGCCGTGGCTATTGCCTTCCTGCCGGTTCACCCCCTCCTGTTCCCAATATGCCCTTGAAGCCTTCCGTCGCTTCTCTTTTCTTCGGGCCATGAGGCTCACTCTCAGAAGGCTGGCCTCCTGCCGGCCCGGTGGCCGATATGGCTACGACCCCGTGCCTCCTGTTGAAAATTAATTTTGTGAAAATCCCAAAATCTGAACTATGATAAAAAGAAGCCGGATAAAACTTTTCATAGTTATTGCTGCTGGTTTCGTATTGAGCCTATCGGCTTTTAGATCCGAGGATGACTTGTTTGAAATCACAAAAAATATTGAAATCTTCACTTCGGTCTATAAGGAGGTAAATACCTATTATGTGGAGGAGCTGCGGCCTGGTGAGCTCATGAAAACAGGCCTGGATGCCATGCTCAGCTCCCTGGACCCCTACACCAACTACTTTCCCGAATCCCAGATTGAAGACGCCCGCTTTGAACAATCCGGCACATACGGCGGCATCGGGGTGTCCTTTCGTCAGATTGACCAACAAACCACCATTTTTGAAGTGTATGAGGGAAGTCCAGCCCAAAAAGCCGGACTGATGCCTGGCGATGTGCTACTGGAGGTAAACGGGCGCTCGGTAAAAGGCAAAAACGGGGAGCAGATTATGCGCTTGGTAAAGGGCGCGCCTAAAACAGAGGTATCCTTAAAAATATTGCGAGATGGTGAGCCCTTATTCTTTAAAATCATTCGCGAGGAAATAAAACTAAAGAATGTTTCCTATTCGGGGGTGATTGAAGGAATGGCCTATGTGCGTCTGGAGCAATTTCTCCCTCACGCTGCCGCTGACGTAAAATCGGCGCTTCAGAAACTGCGCGAACAGCAACAGTTCCAGGGTATCATACTGGATCTACGCGGCAACCCGGGAGGCTTGTTACATGAAGCGGTGAACCTGTGCAACCTGTTCATTGAAAGGGGAAAAGAAGTGGTAGCCACCCGCGGTAAAGTGAAAGAATGGAACAAATCCTTCAAAACACTTAATCCCCCAATGGACAGGGAAATTCCCGTGGCTGTCCTGGTGGACGGTCGTTCGGCTTCGGCTTCAGAAATTGTCTCGGGCACTCTCCAGGATTATGACCGAGGCGTGGTCATAGGCAACCGGACTTTCGGAAAAGGTTTAGTGCAAATTACTAGACCTCTTAAATATAATGGTCAGCTCAAGGTCACAACAGCCAAATACTACACCCCCAGCGGTCGTTGCATTCAGGCCATTGATTACAGCCGGCGCGATAATGCTGACCATTCTGAGCGTATTGCCGATTCCCTCCAGAGGGCTTTCCGTACCACTGCAGGCCGCACAGTATATGATGGCGGAGGCGTAATGCCCGATGTGGAAGTGGCCGACCCCACCATTCATGAAATTGTCCAGGAACTCGTGCGCTCAAATCTTATTTTCCTTTACGCCAACAGGTATCGCAAAGACCATCCTTCAATTGCCCCGGCCGAACAGTTTGAGCTTAGCGAAAGCGAATATAGGGATTTCTGCCGCTTTGTGCTGGAACGTTCCCCTGTGCTTTCTCCCTCCTTGGAACAGGCATTTTCTGAATTGGAAAAACGGCTTCCCGAATCAGAAAATTCCTCTCATTTAGCCCGACTAATTCAGGATTTAAAATTGGAATTTAAAAAAGAGAAAGAAAAGGAACTGTTTCGCTATGCTTCTGAAATAAAACCCCTTCTTGCCGAAGAAATTGTAAGCCGCTATTACTTTAACACGGGACGTGTGGCTTACCGCCTCCGCCACGATGCTGACGTGGCTGAGGCCATCAGGATACTCAAAGATCAGAGTCGTTACAAGTACATATTGTCTTCCGCTTATCAGATTCCTCGCAAAGAGAAATACGCTGAACGTAAGAAGTTATTGGAAAACTTCCTGTACGAATTACCGCCGAATACCCAGGAAGAATAAAAGCCCCGTAAAAAAATAGTGGCCTCTTCTCAGAGGCAAAATCCCAATTACTAAGCCAGTTTAAGGATTTTACTACTTTTTTAATTGATTTACAAGGAATTGTGCCAGTTCCTTACCGGCTTTAGCATAAGCTTCCTGAATTCTGAGGCCGGTATCAAAATCATACCCTCCGAACGTTTGACCGGGCACACCTGTCAGGGAAATTTTTGCCAGTTCCTTGTCGCCCTGCTTGAATGTAATGATAAGGTTGATGGAAGCTGGCATGCGGGAAACGCCCACATTGTAACCCGGTTCGGTGAATGTGGTGTGTACCACCATATCAGCTTCGCCTTCTTTACGACTAATCTTCAGTCCTACTTTGCTGGCATGCTCATTAAACAATTCTTCAAATTTGGAATAAAAGCGGGTTTCCCGATCCCGAAACCAGGACTCCTTAAACTTACCACCGCGACCGGGCTCTTCTCTATCGTACTTAGCCGCTTTTTCGTTCAGATATTCATCTTCGGTCTTCTTGCCCACCTTCATATCGGTAAAAATGTAGGAAACCTTAAAAGCTTTTGTGGATTTCATAAAATCCAGACTGCCTGACTCCAACCGGATTTTCTGGGCGGATGTGGGCAGGGCGATTCCAGCTACAGCGCAAAAAAGAAAAAGTTTATTCATAACTAATATTTTACATCAAAGGTAAACAAATTGATTATAATTTAATTACTCAAAACGTAGGACAAAATATTGTTTTTTCCCTTTTTGGACAAGGAGAAATCGGTTGTGAAGCAGCCACGACCTGTCAGGCCGCAGGTTTCCGTCAGTAACGGGGCGGCGGTTGACGGTTAGGCCGCCGGCTTGGATAAGTCTGCGCACCTCACTTTTTGAGGGGAAAAAGGCCGGGAAAGCAGCCATTAAATCCACCACGGTAGAGGCTTCATCTAAAAGGGAAAGAGGAGCCGTGGCATGCGGTAAGGTTTCAAACAATTCGGCCAGTTCGGTTGCTCTCAGACGGTGAAGATTTTCTTCGGAGCCTTTTCTAAACAATGTTTCACTAGCGAGGATGGCCCTCTGCAGGGCTTCTTCCCCGTGCACAAACCTAGTAAGGGAAGCTGCTAGGTAGCGTTGAGCGTGACGCAAGTGGGGAGCCTGACGGTGTTCATGCATGATCTCTTCAAGCTTTTCCAAAGGTTCTTCACAAAACACACGAAGCAGCTTTTCCACGTCTTCGTCAGCAGTATTGAGCAGGTACTGGTAAAAGCGGTAAGGGGACGTCTGAGCTGGATCCAGCCATATATTGTCCCCTTCACTTTTCCCAAATTTGGCTCCATCTGCCCTTGTAAGAAGAGGCACGGTGAAGCCTTGGACTTCCTTTCCGCATTTCTTGTGGATGAATTCAATTCCGGCAGTAATGTTGCCCCACTGATCGCTACCTCCGAGCTGAATTTGGACGTTGTAGTGCGTGTATAGATACCAAAAGTCGTAGGCCTGCATTAATTGATATGAAAATTCCGCATAACTGATTCCGCTCTCCAGTCGGCGTTTTACGATGTCTTTGGAGATCATGTAGGCCACATTCATGTATTTGCCGGCCTCCCGAAGGAATTCAAGGTAGCCCATTCGGGCGAACCATTCGGCATTATTCACTATTACAGCTGCATGAGTTCCTTCAAAGGCCAGAAACTTTTCCAGTTGTGTGCGTAAGCCCAACAGGTTGGCCTGCACCACTTCTTCAGACAATAGAGGTCTTTCCTGATTTTTGCCTGAAGGATCACCCACCAGGCCTGTGGCTCCTCCCAGTAGGATGTAAGGTTTATGGCCTGCTTTCTGGAGTAGGCGCATGGCCATCAAGGGTACTAGGTTACCAATATGGAGTGAGGGAGCCGTGGGGTCAAAACCAGCGTAGAAAGCTACAGAGTCATTTTTGGCCAAAAGTTCAGCCAGGCCTGAAGAAGCATTATTCACTAGGCCTCTGCGCTGAATTTCCTGAAAGATATTCATGAGCCTCCGGACAAAAGGTAAACCGGGGCTTACACGGTCATGATTTCCTTTTCCTTGATCGCAATCATTTCATCCACCTTGCTGCTAAATTTCTGCGCCAGTTGGGTTATTTGTTCTTCGGCATGTTTTGCGGCGTCCTGAGGCAAGCCTTCTTTTTCCAGTTTTTTTACTTTTTCAATGGCGTCACGACGTGCATTCCGAATACTCACTTTGGTTTCTTCCCCCATATGGCGGGCGGCTTTCACAAGTTCTTTGCGCCTTTCCTCTGTCAGAGGGGGCATGACTATGCGGATCAGGTCCCCATCATTGCCCGGCGTAATTCCTAGGTTAGCCGCCACGATGGCGTTTTCGATGGCTTTGATGATAGATTTATCCCAGGGCTGAATAATTATGGTGCGTGCATCCTGAACGGTAATTCCGGCCAGATTGTTCAGCGGCATTTGTGTGCCGTAAGCCTCAACCATAACGCCTTCCAGAAGGGCGGGATTGGCTTTACCGGTTCTCACTTTCACCAGTTCCTTTTGCAAGTGTTCCAGAGCTTTATCCATGTGTTGGCGCCCTTCTTCAATAATACGATTCGTGTCCATAGGTTTTCAAAGGGTGCCAAAATTAGGGGCAAAATCAGAACTTTACCAGAGTACCCAGAGGCTCTCCCTGTACGATGCGCAGAAGATTTCCTGGGGTGTGTATGTCAAATACTATAATGGGCAATTTGTTTTCGTTGCACAAAGTGAAAGCTGTCATGTCCATGATTTTCAGATTTTTTTCAAACACTTCAGCGAAGGTAATAGTGGTGTACTTTACGGCGTCCGTTACTTTGTAGGGATCGTCGGAGTAAATGCCGTCCACTTTTGTGCCTTTAAGGATCACGTCGGCTTCAATCTCAATGGCCCGCAGGGTGGCTGCTGTATCCGTGGTGAAATAGGGATTTCCGGTACCGGCGCCAAACAGGACCACCCGTCCCTTTTCCAGATGGCGAATGGCCCGCCTCCGGATGAAAGGTTCGGCCACGGCCTTCATTTCAATGGCCGACTGAAGGCGGGTTTGTACGCCCTGGTGTTCCAGTACTGACTGCAAAGCCATGCAATTGATCACCGTGGCCAGCATACCCATGTAATCACCCTGGACACGGTCCACGCCTGTTTTTTCGGAACTGATACCACGGTAGATATTGCCACCACCTAGCACCACTGCCACTTGTACGCCTTGCTCCACCACCGATTTGATTTCTTTTGCGTAGTGAAGCAGCATCTCTTGATCCAATCCATATTGCTGGGAACCCATCAGGGCTTCACCGCTGAGCTTCAGAAGTATGCGCTTGTACTTCATAATGGTTTAAAAGAGAACCGAAGTTCCCTTTTTCTACCTGATTTATCCCAGAGCGTATCTGAAAAACTTCTCGACCGTGAGTTCTTTATCTGCCGATTGCAGGTACTGCCGCACGGTGATTTTGCTGTCTTTGATGAAATCCTGATTGAGCAGTGTGTTTTCTTTGTAAAATTTTTCCAGTTTACCCCGGGCAATCATTTCAATTTTGTCTTCAGGTTTTCCCTCCTTTCGGAGCAGCTCGCGCGCAATTTCTAGTTCATTTTGTACCATCGTCTCTGGCACGTCGGATTTGTCCACAGCCACGGGAGCCATGGCGGCCACCTGCATGGCCACGTCTTTGGCCAATTGTTCAATGCCCGGCACATCACGTTTGTTGAGCGCCACCAGGGAGGCCACGCGGTTACCCGGGTGATTATAGCCGTAAACGTAATTGCCTTCTAAAGCACAATAAAAGCCTATTTCAATTTTTTCTCCGATCTTACCAACAAGATCCGTAATGTGCTCGGAAATAGGACGTCCCTCCAGCAGCAAATTCTTAAAATCCTGAAGCGAAGCAGGCATGTGGGCGAGGGCCTCGGCCGCAAACCGTTGGGCTTGGCTGGTAAATTCAGAATTTTTAGCTACGAAATCAGTTTCGCAATTCAACACCATGAGTATGCCCTTGGTGTGCTCAGAATTAGTAAGGGTAATAACATAACCTTCGCGGGCATCTCGGTCTGCTCTTTTGTCGGCTACTTTCTGACCTTTCTTGCGGAGAATGTTTATAGCCTCTTCCAAATTGCCCTGAGCTTCTACAAGGGCGTGCTTGCAGTCCATAAACCCTGCCCCCGTTATTTGGCGCAGCTTATTAACATCCTGAGCTGTTACCTGCACGGAAGTATTCATGGATTTAAAGGATGTGAATTTCTAATTTAAAGTGGTGGATTATCTTTCGTTTTTGTCGGGTGTTTCCACGGACTCATCACGGGCACCCCCATTCGCGGCGGCTTCAGCCGCGGCTTCCTTTTCTTTCTTTTGATGACGTTCTTTTAGCCCGTCTACAACAGCCTGACAAATGACATCCAGGATGAGGGCTACGCTACGGGAAGCGTCGTCGTTGGCCGGAATGGGGTAATTCACCAAGCGGGGATCACTGTTGGTGTCCACTATGGCAAAGGTGGTAATACCCAACTTGCGGGCCTCTTCTACGGCTATATGTTCTTTTTTGATGTCTACAATGAACATGGCCCCGGGCGTCGTGTTCATGTCGGCAATGCTGCCAAAATCCTTTTCCATCTTTTGTTTTTTCCGGGTCAGCATCAGCCTTTCTTTTTTACTTAGGATGGCCGTTTCGTCGTTGAGCAGTTCGTCTATCTGCTGGATTTTTTTAATAGTGCGTCGGATGGTGGTGAAATTGGTTAATAATCCACCGGGCCAACGTTCTGTGATGTAAGGCATTTTAATTTTTTTCACGCGAGATTCAATCACTTCCTTGGCCTGCTTTTTTGTGCCCACAAAAAGGATGCTTTTACCGCTAGCCGCAATACGCTTGATAGCCTCAGCGGCTTCTTCCAGTTTAGCAGCTGTTTTATATAGATCGATGATGTGGATGCCGTTGCGTTTCATTAGGATGTAGGGAGCCATGGCAGGGTGCCACTTGCGCGTGAGGTGACCATAGTGCACCCCGGCCTCCAACATTGCTTCTATGCTCAATTTAGCCATAGGCGATAGAATTGTGTGGGATGATTAACGCTTGCTGAATTGGAAACGACGGCGGGCCTTGCGGCGTCCGTATTTTTTCCTTTCCACCATGCGCGGATCTCGGGTTAAAAGACCCTGAGCACGCAATACGGGACGTAAATTTTCGTCAAGATGGACAAGGGTCCGGGCAATAGCGAGGCGGGTGGCTTCAGCCTGTCCCGTGATACCGCCTCCCTTCACGTTAACGCGAATGTCGTATTCGGACGGGTCTAACTGAGCCGCCCTAAAAGGCTCAAAAATCTTGTAGCGCAGAAGTTCGGTTGGAAAGTAATCTTTATAATCCCGGTTGTTCACCAACACTTGGCCGGAGCCTTTACGAAGCACGACACGTGCCACAGATGTTTTTCTGCGCCCGGTAAATACTTGGGGAGTCTTGGCAGTCATGGATGCAGAAAGATTTAATTACTTTTAAAGATTGAGTTTTTCAGGATTTTGAGCCTGGTGAGGATGATTAGCACCGGCGTAAATTTTTAGATTTTTTATGAATATCCGGCGGCCCAGACGGTTTTTAGGCAACATGCGGCGGATAGCAAGCTCCAGCACCCGCTCGGGATGGGTGGCCAGCAAACGGCTGGGCGTGGTAAATCGTTGGCCTCCGGGATAGCCCGTGTATCGCACGTATTGCTTTTGGTGCATTTTTTTACCCGAAAACCGCACCTTTTCCGCATTCACGATCACCACAACATCGCCGCAGTCAACGTGGGGGGTGAAAGAAGGCTTGTGTTTGCCACGTATGATCCGGGCGACCTGAGAAGCCAGCCGACCTACGGTCTTGTTTTCGGCATCCACCAAAAACCATTTTTTCTCTACGTCTTCCTTACGCAAAGAACGCGTTGGATAGCTGAGTGTATTCACCTCTTTTTCAGTTATTTGTAAATATGTTTCCCAAAATTGGGCTGCAAAAATAGCACAAAAGAATTATTTCAGTAAATCTGTTGAAGTCTTCTTATCATTTTTCAGTCTTCCATGAGCCGTTAAAAATTAATTCTTTAAAAATTGGACCTTCCTGTCCATCCAGAATTTTCGGGTTTATGTTTGCAAAGGGGGTTCCTGTCTGCGCACATCCCACAGATCTCGGAGCCGGTTGGCCAGTACTATCATGGCCAGCGTATTCACCACAAGCAGCAAGGATGGGATACCAACCAGACGGCTGTAGCCGGCAAAAAGAAAAATTTTGTTTTCAGATATGAGGTTGCCCAGACTGGGAGTGGGGGGTTCGATACCCAGTCCCAGAAAGCTTAGTCCTGACTCCAATAGCACGGCCGTGGAAAAGTGGCCCACAGAAGTTATCAATACGACGGGCCAAACGTTCGGAAGTACGTGATGGATGAGCTGGCGCCACGGCCCGTAACCGAGGGCCTGAGCAGCCAGAACAAAAAGGCGGGTTTTACAGCGCAGTACTTCCCCTCGTACCATCCGGGCTGTTTCTGTCCAAAGACTAAGGCCGATGGCCACCACTATGGTATCCAGTCCCTTACCAAGGAGAATGCTGAAGGTGAGGGCCAAAAAAACCGACGGAAACGTCCACAATACCTGAATGAGAGCCACAATACACGCATCTACCAGCCCCCCGAAGAATCCTGCCAAAGCCCCTAAAATGCACCCCAGTACCACGGATACGGCCATGCCCAGAAAACCAACCAGCAGGGAAATTTTAAGTCCGGCCGTTAGTCGGTCCATCACATCGCGACCGGCAGCATCTGTTCCCAATATAAAAATGATTTTTTCGGAAATAGAACAAGATTGTGGGCTATTATCCCTATAGAAATAAAGTAGCCCTTCCCGCTGACATACCTTTCCAGAACTAAAGGGAGCGAGCAGACGGGCCTGGCGGTATTGTGTGTTGGCCTGTCCACGACTCCCAGGCCGAAAGAAGGGTGTTATTGTCACCCAGAGTATCTCTATTATTAACCATGCCCCAACCCCTGCCACCACCCCGTCACGCCACCATTTTTTTCTCATAAGCTGCAGGATAAGTGCGGTTTTTCCATGAAAAGGAGAGGACTTGTGCCAGCAGTCCCAAAAGGGGTACATACAGGACCATAAAAATTCCTGCTATAACGATGTGCCGCAAGGCAGGTCGTTGCCTCAGCCACGGGACCTGCATTCTCATCACGATGACATCGGCCGCAATTTTCCATACCCAACTCACACACCAGGGAAGGGGAGCAGCGGAGCACATCCAAGGTGCAAAAACTAAACTGGCCAAATAAGCTGAGTGAATAGCCCATACAAATAGGGCTATAGCTTGGGCAGCTCCCGAACGGAAATACAGCGTTTTGGAGGCCCAACGCAGCCTTTGGAAAAAAAAATCAGCCCATGTATGGGGGCCTTTCGTGGTCACGGATAATTGGGGATTCGCTAAAAACTTCACCGATCTTGCCCCCCACCTGTGGGTTACGCATTGCATTAGAAATACATCATCACCTGAGGGCGAAGGCACATTCTGGATTTCTTCTACACAATCCAGGTAGGCAGTCCGTTGACACAAAAGGTTGGCACCACTGCACAATATCGGCCGGCCTAAGCCGATAAATGCCGCACCTGCCCTCACCAGCGCCTCCATTTCCATACGGAACAGCCAGGGAGTCTCAGAGGTGTACGTTACGGCAGCGGAAATCAAGCGCACCTCGGGGGTAATTTCTAGCTCTTCCAAGGCTCGCAACCGGCCGGCAGGCCAAAGGGTGTCGGCATCTGTCAGCAACACCCACGGATGGATGGCATGGTAAACACCAGTCTTCAGAGCAGCCTTTTTGCCTTCGCCCTCACTCCGCAAAATTTGGCTTTTGCCTTGTAATACATTTTGAAGAATAAAATTTTCCACCAAAGAGACGCTATCGTCTTCTGAGTGGTCGTCTACCCATAGCCACTCCACCGTCAGGCGTTCGGGCTTTTCCAGCCTGCTTAAACTTTGGAACAGACGAGGCAGGTTGCGGGCTTCGTTCCTAAAAGGGATGATTATACTCACGGCCTGGAGACCCTCTTTCCTCGCTCTGGACTGAACAGGGCGCCTGAGGACGTTTCGCAGTCCCAATAATAAAAGCATCGTCCCTCCTAGGTAGAAGGACCCAGTGATCCAGCCCAGTCCATTCCACACCGCTTCAGGCACTTTGTTTCCCTTTCAGATGAAGGGCCACCAAGCCTCCCAAAGCGGGGATTCCCACATTCAGCAGCCACAGAAGGGGAGGGGCCAGGATAAGGGGGCCGGCTTGGCTTTCCCAGTGCGGGTAAAACAGAAGTGCCAGTGAGCCGCGTGCCACAGGCTCGGACACCGGCCACAGGGGCAACAACGTAGTGATAAAAAATATCAGACCCGTCATCTCCATCGCCTTAATTAGTGGTTGGGAAAACCCCAACAGATAAAGAATTAAAATGAATTGTGTTCCGAAAACGAAATAGCGCAAAAAACTCAAAGCTCCGGCCAAAGGCACCATCACAGACAAGCTCCGGAATTGACAAGCCGTTTTCACAACAGCCGCTTTGGTGCCATTTAGAAATCGCAAAATCCTGGGATAAATCCTCCAGCTCACTGGAATGGCCGCCACTCCTATGGCCAACCCCCAGGCCAGCGATGGACCGGGCCATCCTTTCCAATTCCAGGCCAGGGGCCAGCCCTGTCCTCCCTGCAGATAGCTTCCCACAGCAACAATTCCCATTACCATCGTCACGCCCCACTGTAGGCTACCGCCCACACACCAGGCGGCAGCACCCCTAAGCCGCTTAACTGAAGGAAGGGACCCCAAGCGACCCACCGCTTCCCCCCAGCGCCCCGGGGTTAGTACACCAGTGGCCAACCCTATCCATATCCCCCTGAAAGCTTCTCGCATCGTTACCCCTTCACCGCACAAGATTTTCCATTTCACGGCTTCCAGATACCAGTTGATCACCATCAGGGCCACCAGAACTGCCCCCCACACCGGCACATCCGCTCTGCTTGTCAAACCCTTCAAGGAAAAACTGTCAGCAGCCAATTGGCACACTTTCATGAAGAGGCAGGTCATCACTGCGACTGAAAATATCCATTTGAAAAGACGAAGCCTCTTTTTACTGGTAATCATGACCTGGCCCGCTACAAATTTGCTTTATTTGCTGCAGATGGTCGTCATTCTTGGTATTGACCCTGGTTCACGGCATATGGGTTATGCCCTGGTGCAGGTAGATGGCCAAAACCTGCGCACCCTTCACACTGGGGTGCTGAATTTGAGCGGATATCTCAGTCATTACGATCGCCTTCTATGCATTGCTGAAACTGTGGAACAGCTCATCCAGGAATTTCGTCCGCAGGCGCTGGCTATTGAAACGCCCTTTTATGGCCGCAGTGTGGCTTCCATGATGAAGCTGGGCCGGGCCCAGGGCGCTGCCGTTCTCACCGCTCTGCGCCTTCAGGTGCCTGTCTTTGAATACGCACCCCGGCGCGTTAAACAGGCTGTTACAGGCCGGGGGGCGGCCTCCAAGGAGCAGGTGCAGGCTATCCTGAGGCAGCTCCACCTACTCCAAGGCAGCGAGGCCCGCCTGGATGCTTCCGATGCCCTGGCCGTCGCTGTCTGCCACGCTTTCTCCTGCTCCTCTAGGCAATTCCAAACAGAAACCAAGTCAGCGCCTTTCGTTCCTTCTTCCTCATCGCGCCGGCGTTCCAAAGGATGGGAGGAGTTTATTCGTCAAAATCCTGATAGATTGCGTTAGCCTTACTCTCATCCTAACAAAGCTTTAAGCCTTGCAAAACAGCGAGACCGCTGAATGGAAAATGTGTATTTTACATGCCAGGTGTTTCCGAACACTTTTATTTAAGGATTTCAGAAGGTTTGGGAGTTCTTTAAAATTGTTCTAAAAACCTTCTGCCGCATCATCACCGCGGGGATCGGGCACCCCGTACCAATAGCCGTCACGATATTCCAATCCATCCAGACGTCCGATGGGACTGCGTTCCCTAACAGGAATATTCTCCTGATTCAATATTCTGAGCAGCTCTGGTTTGAATCCGCCAGCTTCCACCCACAACACATGGGGCGAGCCCTGATAATGAAACCGAGGCACTTTTTGGAATTCTTTTAAGGGTCGCCCCTGTATCAAGGTGTGATAGAGAGCCAGGACCAACGTAGAGACGATAGTGGTACCCCCGGGAGTGCCTAGCACAAGCACTGGTTGTCCTTCTTTTTCCACGATAATAGGACTCATAGAGCTCACCATACGACGTCTGGGACCTATACGGTTGCGTGGACTGCCCGGTAATCCAAAAAGATTAGCCGCTCCCGGCGCCACGGCAAAATCATCCATTTCATTATTGAGCAGGAAGCCGGCTCCGCACACCAGGATCCGCGATCCATAGCTGTCGTTAATGGTGGTGGTGAGAGAAACAGCCCAGCCCTCCCCATCCACCACAGAGAAATGCGTGGTGTGCTCGCTCGTTTCTTGACATTTGATAAATTCTGCCGGAAGGAAACGCCCCACCCGGACTTCCTTATACCGGCGGAGCAGATAGGCGCTGTCCAAGATTGATTCTTCCAAGACATGCACATAATCCGGGTCGCCGGCATAGCGATAGCGGTCTTCAAAAGCCAGTTGGGACAGTTTGCAATAAATTCTTAAGAACTCTGGGCTGTGCAGGGAATCTGATCGGAGCCCCAAAAGGTTCGCCAAGCGAATCATCTGAAAAATGGAAAGACCTCCTGCCGAAGGCAGCGGTGGCGCCCACACCCTGTAAGGACCAACTTCCAGGGACAGAGGTTTTCTCCAGCGAGGTCGGTATTGTGCTAGGTCCGCTTTTGTGATAAGGCCGCCTCGACTCCGCATGAAGGCCTCCAGGCTATCGGCTATCCAACCCGAATAAAAGCAAGGCGCCCCGCGCTCTGCGATACATTCCAGGGCCCTCGCCAGTTCAGGCTGGCGCAGAGTATCACCGGCCTGCCAGGCCCCACCCTTAGGATGGGATAGATAGCAGCAGCGCGGATTTCTCTCCTGAAACAGAGGCGCGTTTTCATTGAGTTCCTTAGCCTGGCGATCGGTGAGAGGGAAGCCCCTGCGGGCCAATTGGATGGCGGGTTTTAAGAGCAAGGGCCAAGGCAGGCACCCGAACCGCTGGTGCAGCTCCGCCATGCCGGCCACGCTTCCGGGAACTCCTGCCGCTAACACAGTACCCGTGCTGAGCTCTGGGATAGGCTTGCCCTCGCGATTTAAAAACATGTTTTCATGGGCAGCCTGGGGAGCTGTTTCTCTGAAATCTAAGCAATAGACCTGGTGGGGACCCGTACGCACCAGCGCAAATCCTCCCCCACCGATGTTGCCCGCGTTGGGATAAACCACGGCCAGAGCAAAATGAACGGCTACCGCCGCATCTACAGCGTTTCCCCCTGCCGCAAGAACGAGCTTACCGACGGCGGCCGCCAGGGGATGGGCACACACCACGGCAGCTTCGCGGAAAATTCCAGATGGGTTCGGACCCTTTGATCGGCTTCCCCCGCATTCCCATCCCCCCACGATCAATCCGGCCCCTAGGATGGCAGCGCTCTTTAGGCGTATCGTATGCACACGTTTTTGGCTTCTGTGAAGAACCGCAAAGCCTCAAAGCCGCCCTCCCGTCCCAGACCGCTGTGTTTAACGCCCCCAAAGGGCGTGCGCAGATCCCTTAGCATCCAGCAGTTTACCCACACGATGCCCGCCTGGAGGCGCTCACTCACGCGAAGGGCTCGCCCCACATCCCGTGTGCGCACTACCGCCGCAAGCCCGTACTCCGTAAAGTTTGCTAGCCGAATGGCTTCTTCTTCCTCTTTAAAAGGTAGTAAGGTAATCACTGGTCCAAATATCTCTTCCTGGTTGCAGCGGGCTTCGGGCCGTAAACCCTCTATCACAGTGGGAGCAAAAAACCAACCGTTACGACAGCGGCCCTCTGGCTGCAGGCGATGGCCGCCGCACAGGACGCGTCCTCCCTCTTGCTGGGCTAGAGCCACATAACTTTCAATTTTTTCTAAGTGGGCCTGACTGACTACGGCGCCCATGAAGTGAACCTCCTCTAAAGGATCACCCACCTGCAGGCGATTTGCGTGTTCCACAAGCCGGTCGCGGAAAGTCTCGTAAATGGAGCTTTGCACCAGCACCCGCGATCCGCAGAGGCATATCTGGCCCTGGTTGGTGAAGCCGGATTCCACCACAGCAGCCACAGCCTCTTCTATATCCACATCATCAAAAATGATGTGGGGATTTTTACCCCCCAGTTCCAAGGAAACCTTTTTCAATTGTTCGGCACAGATACGGGCAATCCGCCGGCCTACGGCCGTGCTGCCCGTGAATGATACAGCCTTGACTTCCGGATGTTGTACGATGGCCTCCCCGCAGGGGACGCCCCGACCGTGCACAATGTTGAGGACGCCTGGTGGTAAACCGACCTCCAGCACCAGGTCACATAGCAAACGGGCCGTCAGAGGTGTCAATTCGCTGGGTTTGGCCACCACGGTGTTGCCTGCAGCAAGAGCAGGAGCTATTTTCCAAGTTAAGAGGTATAGCGGCAGATTCCAGGGGCTGATGCAGCCCACCACACCCAAAGGCTGGCGAAGAGTAAAATTGACCGCCATTCCCGGCATAGGATGGCATTCCGAGAAAAACTGGGAGGCCGCCTGGGCAAAAAAACGAAAGTTGGCCGCAGCCCGAGGGATATCCGTGCGCCGGCTCAGCCATAAGGGTTTTCCTGTGTTCGTGGTTTCGGCCAGGGCGAGGTCTTCGGCTCTTTGCTCTATGAGGCGGGCCAGGTTCTCCAGGTATTCAGCCCGACGTCCAGCGGACAGGGTGCTCCATGTCGGGTAAGCTTTCCGTGCCGCCTCTATGGCCCTGGCTACGTCCTCTGCGTTGGAATCGGCCACCTGCCCCAGCGCCTCTCCTGTGGCTGCGTTAAAGAAAGGTATGAATGTTCTTGATTGGGGCTCCTCAAAACGATTGGCTACGAAGTTTAAGATTTTATCTGAATACATATAGATAATTTTCTTTTCATAATTTTTTAAATTCTTAATTTAAAATTTTTTAGTTAAAGCATTTTTAATTCCTTAACAAATAATAATTTTCCATGATTACTATTCTTTAACCTTTTCTATTGCAAAAACTTCAAAAATAATAAAATGTGGGTATCAGATTGGAAGAAGGGCCTGAAATTCAGTGTACCTTATTATCGGTTCCATAGGGCCTTTAAGGATATTTGGGGATCCAGGGTACAGGGAATTGTTTTGACAATTTCTAATTATATTATCTGGTTTTTAAATTTGCACAAAAGAGATTTGAACTATGAAGAAGATTTTTCTCTTCCTCGCATTGTACATTTTCTTTTCGTCCCGCTCGGTGGCCCAGGGCGTAGGCGTGAACACAGACGGTTCCAACCCGGATCCTTCGGCCATTTTGGATGTGAAGGCCACGGATAAGGGCTTGCTGGTGCCGCGCGTGCACCTGACGGACGTAACCAGCCAAAGCCCTATCACTTCTCCGGCCACGGGTCTGCTGGTGTACAATACCAACCCCTCGGTGACGGGCGGAAACGGCGTGGGCTTTTACGTGTGGCTGGGTTCCAGCTGGTCGCGCCTGGATATGAGCAACAGCGGCGACTGGCGCCTGACGGGGAACGCGGGCACTTCGCCGGCCACCCATTTTCTGGGCACCATCGATGCGCAGGACCTGGTGTTCCGCACCAACAATGCTGAAAGGATGCGCATTCTTTCTGGGGGCGATGTGGGCATCGGCATCACGTCGCCTACGCAACGTCTGGATGTGCAGGGCGGTAATGCCCGCATCAATAATGTGTTCATTGGCGATGTGGGTCATGGAGCCACCTGGGGAGGTCTTTCCCACAGC
>JANWWQ010000109.1 GCA_025055635.1 Flavobacteriales bacterium | reverse complement strand
AGGATTGAACACCCTATGCAGGTTTTTCTCGTACTCTTGCAGCGGTATCCGCGAAGGGATTTCCTTATATGCTTGCAACCGGACCTCAATCATTTCCTGGAAAGCGCTCACATCAATAAATGCATAGTAAAGGCCCACACTGAGACTGACGCCCACAGCCGTGAGCAAGGCGAATCGCGCATTGAGCCGAAACCGTGTGCCAAACGTTTCGCATGGAGTTGCTTCCTTCAGGGAAGCCCAGGCCATCATGAGCGGCATCACCAGCAAAAGCGGCCAGGGAGGAAAAGTGACAAATATCCCATAGTCCTTCCATCCGGTTAGGAACAATACAGTCTTATATACCAAATACAGGACACTAAGCAGAAGGGCATGAACAGGCCTGATTAAACTTTTCGGGGGCTTACTCATTCATTTTTTTGAGAAACTCCTCATTGGTCTTTGTTTCCCGAATCTTATCACGCAAAAATTCCATCGCTTCCACGGGGGTCATCTCAGCCAGGATGTTGCGCAGGATCCACGTGCGGATGAGAATTTCGCGGGCCAGCAGCAAGTCGTCACGCCGGGTACTGGAGGCGTTGACGTCAATGGCCGGAAAAATGCGTTTGTTAGCCAACCGCCGATCCAGCTGAAGCTCCATGTTGCCCGTTCCTTTAAATTCCTCAAAGATCACCTCGTCCATTTTGGAACCGGTGTCAATAAGAGCTGTAGCGATAATGGTAAGGGAACCTCCGTTTTCAATCTTGCGGGCTGCCCCGAAGAATTTTTTAGGTTTTTGAAGGGCGTTGGAATCCACACCGCCAGTGAGCACCTTACCCGAAGCAGGGGCCACGGTGTTGTGGGCACGGGCTAGGCGTGTAAGTGAATCCAGAAGAATGACTACGTCATGCCCGCACTCCACTAGACGCTTGGCTTTTTCAAGAACAATAGCAGCCACGCGCACATGACGTTCTGCGGGTTCATCAAAGGTGGAAGCCACCACTTCGGCATTCACACTGCGTTCCATATCGGTCACTTCTTCGGGACGCTCATCCACCAGCAACACAATCAGATAAATTTCGGGATGGTTCTCTGCTATGGCATTGGCTATTTCCTTAAGCAGCATGGTCTTTCCCGTCTTAGGCTGGGCCACGATCATCCCACGCTGGCCTTTGCCTATGGGAGTAAATAAGTCCACGATGCGGGAGGAGAGCGTCTCGTGCTTATGCTGCGTGAGTTTAAGTTTTTCGTAAGGGAACAGGGGCTTCAGGTGGTCAAAGGGCACCCGGTCCCGGATATCTTCTGGCCGGAAGCCATTCACGCTTTTGATTTTTACCAAAGCAAAGTACTTTTCTCCTTCGCGAGGAGGCCTCACTGTACCCAAAACGGTATCACCCGTTCGCAATCCGTAGGATTTAATTTGGTGCTGAGCCACAAACACATCATCTGGAGAAGGCAAGTAGTTGTAGTCGCTGGACCTTAGAAAACCGTACCCTTCAGGCGACAATTCCAGCACCCCCTCGCATTCAATAATACCTTCCTGACTGTAAATTTCAGGTTCACGAAAAGCCGGTGGCGTCGGGGAAGGTGTTGTCTGGTTGGTCGGAAGGGGGCGGGTGCCATTATTCCAATCGGTGGGCCGCCGTTCCCGCGGTTGTTCAGGTCGCCGAGTATCGGGAGGCGGGGCAAAGGTTTGCCCCGCAACAGACTTGGGAGCTTCCTGACGGAGACCAGCGGGAGGCGGATTATTACCATTGGTTCGGGGCTGTGTCAGTTCCCTCGTTGAGCCAGGCGGAGGAGGCGGAGCCATCGCCTGCATGGTCGGTTCCGTTTTCTTTGCCTGCCCGACAGGGGAGGGTGAGGAAGAGCCTACTGGCCGAGGAGCCTGGACAATCCGGCTCCGCTTTGCTGGCTGGGGCTCGGTTTTTACCTCAGACACAGCTTCAGCCGATTCGGTCTGGGCTGAATGCCCTAAGGCCAAAATTTTTTCCACAAGTTCGGCCTTTTTCAAGGAACCTACTTTTTCCAGACCCAGCTCTTCCGCCAATGCGCGCAATTGAGCTACGGTCTTTTTCTCCAATGCTGTCTTCGTAAAATTCATGTAAAGAAAGGATTAAAGGGAGGATACAACAGCGAAGTATTTAGGTTTTCACTTCGGATTTCCCTTGTTATTAAAGAGGGAGGGATTGGCTGGTGCGCTGCAATAATATGAAAAAATTACGATTCCGCCAAACCTTCACGTCCTTTTTTCTCCTTTTCCCAAATTTCCATATTGGTGGGCTTGCCCTCTTCAATAATGAACCGTACCGCGGTGAGCCGTGTGTGCCATCCCGAAAGGCCGCAAGCACCGGGATTGACGTGAAGGTGCTGCAAGTGTTTATCATACATAATTTTCAAAATGTGCGAATGCCCGCATACCACAAGGTGCGGCCGCTCCTCCTGCAGGAGTTTTTTCACCTCCGCCCTGTAGTGGCCGGGATACCCGGCAATGTGCGTCATGAACAGCCGGGCCCCACCCACCTCAATGCGCTGCACCTCCGGAAATCTCAACCGCAATGGGCCGCCGTCTATATTGCCATGCACCGCAACCAATGTCACACGCTCTTCCAAAGTATCCACAACGGATTCTGAGCCAATATCCCCGGCATGAAGCACCACGTCACAGGCCTCCACGAAGCGCAACACCCCTTCCGGAAGGTGTCCGTGTGTATCTGATAATACGCCTATACGCACCCTATTTTTGCCCATGATCACGGGTTCATATTTAATGCCACCTGCATGTTCCATCATCCGCAATTTTCTGAAAATTCCCCAGACTTCTGGCGCTGTTTCGTACAAG
>JANWWQ010000108.1 GCA_025055635.1 Flavobacteriales bacterium | reverse complement strand
CGGTAACTTGAATAACCACCACAAAGTAGCCATTGACAGTGGGCGTAAAGGTCAACTGACCCGTCACGGGATCCAGGGTGATTCCAGGGATGGGCTGGGTGGGGCTGTAGCCCCCGACATAAGGCAAAGGATTTCCCGTTCCGTCCATGGCTGAAATAAAGGTGAAAGCGATGGAGTCTCCGTCGGGTTCCACCACCCCCGGATTGTAATTAACCTGCTGTCCGTTGCACACGTAGGGAATCGGATGATTCATGAATATGGGGGAGTTGTTGCACGGAAAACTGGCGGTGTTTAGGGTCGTTTGCAGGTATATGTCGTCTCCTGAGCCTCCGGCAAGGTTGGTGGTGTTGTTACGACAACAGGTGGTCCAGAAAATCGTCCAGGTATCGCAAGGAGGAGTGAGAGTAACGGTGGCTTGATAAATGTAATGCTGCATGCCAGGGAGGGTACCCCCTGCACAGGTGCTGAAGGGTAACTGGGGCGGGCACAACTGAGAAATTTCTACCCCGTTAGAGCCATTCATGAGGTCCAGGGTGAGGCTCAGCGTGGTGCCGCATGTGCTGGTGAGAGTCACAAATTCCGTAGTACTCATCGTGATGCCCGAACAATCGCGGTAAAGATTCAGGGTGATGATGTACTGATTGGGTCCGACACAGATGTAGGAAATATCGCCCCCTGAAATATGGCTCGCCCTTGCAGTATGGATAAGGTTAATCCACACAAAAACAAAAAGCAACAGGCGAAGGATGAATGAATTTTTTTTCATGTTAACATGAAACTGTAAAAATATAAAATCTGTATAAAATAAAATATAAAAATAAAAACTTTCACCTTTTGCAAATGAAATTAAATTCACAATAGCTGCATTTTTTTCTATTTTTTGTCTGAATAAAGGGCAAATCGGCATCCAGAAGTTGCAGGGTCACATTTTTTACCTGATTAGTAAAATCCGCTAAATATGGCCTCACATTTCCAATTTCCATTTTTCTAAAATCCTCTAAGGATAACTGTTTTGCCTCAGTGCCATGGAAGCTGCGAATGCTATATACCCATGGTGAAAGAGTTTCTCCTTCAGAAGTATTAGGTTCAAAAAACCAGGCGTACATGTACAACTGAACACTGTAATCGCGGTTCGGACTATCAATGGTTATGTCGAAAGCTACCTCATGGTCAAACTGGTTTTTGTCGGTTTTGCCAGTTTTGTAATCAATTAAGTAATAACCGTCTTGAATTTCATCTATCCTGTCAATCCTTCCTGAGAAGCGCGCGAACGAGCATTCGGAATTAGCCTTCAGGTCGATGGTACGGGGCGCATTTTTGTTGTCCCATTCCAGATAACGGATAGTAAAAGATTGATGGCAACGCTCAAGATCGTATTCTAGGACGCTTTGAGCACTTTGTATTAGTGCGGTCCTAAGTAGAAGCCATTTACCCTTTTTGCTGTAACCTGCCTTTCTTTCTCCTGTTTCTGCTTCCAGAATGACCTGTTCAGCCAGACCAGGGATCAAAGGGCGTAGGGCCTCCAATTGGCTTTTTGTCACCTTTTGCCCCAGAATATGGTTATATAATCCTTCCATCAACTTATGAAAAAGGTTTCCGAAATTGGCGGGACCCAAATCTTCGGCTTTTTCCGGTTCACGCAACTGCGCTATGTATTGAAAGTAAAATTTTAGCGGACAGTTCAGATAAGTAATTAAAGCAGAAGGAGAAAGGCCTTGTGGAGAGGTTAGGAGGTTTTGAATTTTTTGTAATATTTCAGAGGTTTTGGTAACTTTAATAGGGGCCGTCCTAATCATTAGAGGCACTATAGGCTCCGCAGCATTATAAAAAGCGTAGCCATTGAGTTCTGACTTCAATTGATAGTAAACTAATGAAGGGACGGGTTGGCAATCCACATCTTGCTGAGTGTTGTAGAGCAAATAAATGTCCTTGGCACTATGCAGGAGGCGATAAAACAGATACATCTGTTCGCTAACCCTATCGGCGTTAGTAGGCAGTCCAAAAGCTCGGCGCAGTGAATAGGGAATGACCGACGGCTGGGGTGTGGTATCGGGGAAAACTCCATCGTTAAAATCCGTGAGTATGACCGTTTCAAAAGAGAGGGCGCGGCTTCCGGTCAGCAGGGTAACAACGGGAAGCTCTGATAAAACAGGCTGTTCATTGGCCAATTGACCATATTCGTATTGTAAGAAAAGCTGCACGTAGCGCTCCAGGCGTTTCTCTTCGACGTTAAGACTGCTATCCACGTCCTGGAGAAAAGTGAGGGCTTCGATCGTGCGTTTTGTGAGGGTTTCTTCTTCGTTCGCCAAGCCGAGGCTTTGGAGCATTTTAATACAGGAACCTAGAGGTTGAGGGTCGTCCAGAGCTTCCACGAGCCATTGAGCGTGGGGCACCTTGTTCAGCAGGAAGTCGGTTGTGACAACGGGATATGGATGTTCTTTGAGCTCTGCTTCCCAATGGGCTTTAAGGGACTGCCAGGCGGGGGCGAATTGTTGTGGCAAAGGATGGTGCAAAAGAGCTACACAATAGTCTTTTCGAAGGGCTTTTTTATTTTTTGAAGTATAGTCATTGTAGAGGCGTAAGGCCAGGCTGCAAAATCCTGGGATATCCATTTTTCTGAGCAAGCGGGCCCTGAGGTCTGGTTGCGGTATGAAAAGGTCGTGGTATTGGCTCAGTTTTTCAAGGGTGTCCGTGGATCCGCAAACGATAAGGGCCCGAGCTTTTTGGTGAGCCAATTGAGCCGCTTTGTAGGCCATAAAGGAATGCCCAGGCACAGCGATCAAGTGAATATTGCGCGGTCTGCTTAGCGTATCAGAAGGTGGTATAGCAGGAGGGTAACGCTGAATGAGAAGACGCAGATAGTCCCCAGCTTCTGCCAGTCGGCCTGTTTCCGGATATACGTACCACGGATCTGCGTCGTAGAGGAAAAGAGCACCGAGCGCCTTAAGTTTGTCAAAGAGGTTCAGCTCGGCCCGGCTGGCAGCACTGAAGCCTGCCACAATGAAAAGAGTGTGGCGGTCAGAGGGTCGGGGGCAGCAGTCGTTTTCCACTGCCAAGCGCA
>JANWWQ010000107.1 GCA_025055635.1 Flavobacteriales bacterium | reverse complement strand
ACAAAAAAAGCTGCATGAATTTCAATTCAATTATTTTTAATTTTAAGTTATCCAATTAAATGTAATGGAAAATTGGAGGGTGACTTTATCCTTAAGAAACGGGATGCTCTTCAATTCAATATTTTATAATTTTATGGACCTGCTTAATATATAAAAGTTCTTAACTACAATAAACAGAAAACCGGATATATTCATTTAAATTAAATTATTTCCTAGAGTAAACCCTTCATTTATTATTCCTTTTCTTTATGGTAGCGGCAACATTTTCAGGCAGGGCCGGAGGGGCATGCCCCCTCCGGCGACGGGCCGATTTGCGTGAGGGTTGCGGAGGGCGGCCGGAGGCCGGCACTGCCTTGCCGACGGGCCTTGAGCCCGGCGGCAAGGATTGCCGGAGCGAACGCGGAGCCCGGAGCAGCCCGACCCCTGCGGGCCGGCGGCTGCCGCCGGCCGAGCGGAGCGGAGGCCGGCCCACCGGCCGCCGGCCCGCAGGGGGCACGCCCTAATCAAAAAATTCCCTTGTGAGAATTTTCCGAACGCTCTGGGTCAGGTGTGCGATGCCACGGCAGGACCAAAGTTCCGGCCGTTGTGTTTACCCGGGACTCGCGTCATCAGCCATTCGTACAGAACCACGTTGGTGAGGAACAAATTCAGGGAATAGAGAGCATCTTCCACTGGGATGGTACCCAGGTGCAGGCCGAGGATTTCATCCGGGTTGTAGGTGACAACAGGCAGAGCTGTGAGCAGGCCGTTCACGATGAAGAAGGGAATCAGGTGCAGCAGGTAGGCCAAGGGAAAATGCCCCAGCCGGCCGGATAAAAAACTGCATAAAAAGAAGAGCCCCGAGGCATAGGCCAGCGTGATGGCGGTGTACATTTTGGAGCGCATCACCCAGGCAACTACGGCGCTGAGCAGCCCGGCCACGCGCCAGAACGCGGGCGAGGCACAGAGCCGGGCGCCTGGAAAGTACCTCTGCACACAGGCGTAAATAAAAAGGCAGGCATACGGCACCGTGAAGAAAAAGAGCACCTCTTCCCATGGCAATACGTCCAACCGGAAACCGGTGATGTAGCGGGGATTAAAGCCCCATGCGCCCAGGCGGGTTTTACCCACGTCCCAGAGGATAAACACCACGGCCGTGCATAGCAATGCGGGCATCCAGTTCCGGTAGCGGGAAGCAAAGGCTACCCTGCGGTCAAAACTGAAAATCAAAGGGAGCGCAAGAGATCCTACATTGATCCACAGGTAGGCGAAGCGGGGCTCCATCACGTGAGCCAGTTGAGCCTGTAGCGCACCACGCTTTTAAGGAGGATGAGTAATTTGATATGGTTGGCGATGCGCACGCGGCGGGTCAGAATTTTTTCAGGGGAATATTTGCGTAGCTTTCGGAAGAGTTTGTAGTAGTACCGGTAAGCCAGATACACTCCTCGCCTGCTGGAGGGCGGGAGGCGACGCAGGCCTTCCAGGGCCTGAGTGAAATCACGTTCAATATCTTCCTCTATGAGGCGCTTATCAGTTTCTGAAAACTTTTGAAAATCCACGCCGGGGAAATACACCCTTCCCCGTTCTTCCCGGTCGGCCCGCATGTCGCGCAAGAAATTGACCTTTTGAAAAGCGGCGCCCAGGCTGCGGGCTGCAGGCGCGAGGGCCTCATAGAGGGCCTTGTTGCCTTCGCAGAATACATGCAGGCACATGAGGCCCACCACCTCCGCCGAGCCGTAGATGTACTTCTGGTATAAAGAGTGGTTGTAATTTCTACCTTCTAAATCCATGGCCATGGATTCCAGGAAAGCGTCTATGAGTTCACGCTCTATTCCAAATTGGTGAACCACCTTTTGGAATGCGTGCAGCACGGGGTTGGTGGAAAGGCCTCTCTCCAGGGTCAGATAGGTATCACGTACGAATTCCTGCAGAAGGGTGCGTTTGTCATGGTCGTGGAAAGTGTCCACGATCTCATCGGCCACACGCACGTAACTGTAGATGGCACAGATGGCCGGCCGCAGGTGGGGCGCCAGAAAACGGATGCCCAGGGAAAAAGATGTACTGTAGCGGCGCGTCAACAGAGCGGCCTGCTCCCGGCACACGGAATCAAAAAGGCGCTTGGCATCCATACGGCGCTTTACATATTAACAACTGATTTTTCATACAGTTCAGCCCGCTGGGGAAACCGCTTAAGGATATGTTCGCTTACCAGGCGGCTGCTGATAACCACCATGGGCAGGCCGGTGCCTGGGCGGGTGGAGGCCCCCACGTAGAAAAGATTCGGAAACTCCTCGTCGCACACGGCCGGGCGGAAACCGCCTATCTGGTTAAGGCCGTGGGCTAGACCCAATCCGCTGCCACGGTATAGGTTAAACCGCTGCTGCCAATCCTGTGGCGTCCACACAGAGCATGTTATAATGTGAGATCTAATAGGGTATCCCACCCTATTTTCAAAATCGTTCAGAATGGCTTCAGCCAGTTTATCCGCATCGCTCCAATCGGGTTTATATCGGAGATCGGGTACAGGGCATAGGAAAAACAAATTTTCGCATCCTTCCGGAGCACAGGAAGGATCCGATTTAGAGGGAATGTTCACATAGTAATAAGGTTTTTCCGGCGCCTCGGCAGAGGTAAAGATGGTGTGGGAGTAATCTCGGAAGTTGGATCCCAGAAAATAATTATGGTGGTTCAGGGAGGGTAAGGTAGTGTTGAGGCCCACATACATGGTGAAGGGCGCCAGGGTCCACTCCATTTTGTCCAGAGTGGCGGGTTGCCAGGGGCGCCGGCCCAGGACCAATCCGCGAAATGCTGCCGCATCGCTGTTGCACACAAAGATGTCGGCGTGGAAAGTGCGTCCGTCATGGGTTTTGAAACCTTTGAGCCGGCCTTCCTCTATCACTGGCGCCGTGATTTCTGTTCCGTATTCAAAGCGCACGCCCCGCTGCTTCAAAATGTCCACAATGCGCTCCACAATAGTGTACATACCGCCTTCCACGCTCCAGTAACCATCGTGCACAAACTCGGTGTAGCTCAGGAGTTTGTAAACGGCCGGGGTGTGAAATGGCGTGTTACCTAGGAAAAATGAAACCAGGGAAAAAATAATGCGTGCCTCTTCGGATTGAAAATGGCGCTC
>JANWWQ010000106.1 GCA_025055635.1 Flavobacteriales bacterium | reverse complement strand
TCAATACATAATCCATGAAGCCTGCCTTCCTTTTGTTATGGTAGGGTAAAGCCCAAGCAAAAGATGAATTTATGCTCATAAAGGGATCTATTTTTAAAGCTCCGGAGGAAAATTAAATTGTAACATGGAATGTGAGACAGAGTCATTTTTCCATAGAATGGTTTGTTGTCCCCTGAAAGAACCAAAAAGAAACTCAACATCGCGGAAGCATTCATTATGCTTTAAGAATGGCCTCATAAAATTCAAAGTCTTTCTCTGTTTCAAAATGGGAATTATGCCACAAAAATGTAAAAACTCCATCGTACTTTTTCGTGACAGATTTTAGATAAAAGAATCTACTTAAGGCTTCAGCAGAATATTCTAGATTTTCGTATTTGATCACGGTATATTCCATGACGATGAGAGGCACTTCCATTAAGCGCAGCGTCTTCTTTCTGAAAATATCAAAAACCGGAAATGGCCAACAGGTGCCGCATCGGAAACCTGCCCTATCCGCATATCCCAGGGTAGAATCGTATGAAAAGCCATGGGCTTCCCATAGCTGAGGAGTTATTTCATGGCTCCATTTGAGGAAATGCTGCCGTCCCCCCACATCGGAAAATGGATAATGAATATTTTCCAAAATCTGACGGTACCTTGCCACACTTTGAGCAAATAATTCCGGATTATCGCTGGTATTAAAACCCGGATGAAAGCCTATCAAGTGGCCCCTTTCTGCCAATTGTGACAATAATTTCCTTTTTGAGGCACTCCGATAATTTATGGGTTCATCATGAGGCCCGGTGGACAATGGAATGATATTAAATTCCACCCGTTGTCCAAGCCCTTCATTCAACTTAGCAATAAAAAACATATTTTCTTCCAGAGGATTTTTCCAGCGCCTCAAGTTCTCAAGACTCTTTTTAAGCTTCTTGAAGCTTCTATACTTGATAATAGCACCGGCAATTTTTCTAAGATGATTATATCTAAGCAGGTCCACATCACAGGAAACCCTTTGTTGAAATGTATGTTTCTTAAACTGAATGGCAGGAGCCACGGACCGTAACATATTTTTTAATAACTCCAGGTATTCGTTCACGATGGGTCTGAGCAAAAAGCCCTGCTTATAAGCCACCGATGAACTACCGGGAAACCTCTGATAGTCGTCGCGATCGGGGAGCACCGTTTCCTCCCAGCGGGAGAGCATGAAAAAAGCGGATGAAAAGATATCCACCCCACATCGCACAGAGGGGGCACCTACTTCAAGAAAAGGCCTTCCGTAAACCACAGGAATGTCTTCTTCAGGAGTCATGGGGAGCTTGGCCCTGACAACTGTGGTGGGGATCCTGGAGGCCTCTCTGTAATCCCGTCCCTGAGGAATCCGGGAAAAAAAATGGTCTTCAACCACGATTTCTGGCCCATCGTCCATCCTGATTATCCAACAGGGCTCGCTGCCCTCGGGCAGGTACTCCACCGTGTAGGATAAACCCAAATAATGCCGAAAAAACACCTCCAGGATATATTCCCTTTCCTGGGTAAACTGCGGAGGAATAGCCACACGGATATTCATCTCACACCCAAGGGAGGAAGGGATTCGGAAAACGCGGTCATGGCAAGGGTACCTGGCATATCTAATAATTTCAGAGGTAGGGGGCGCAGGACCATCAGGCAGGCTCCAGAAACCTTTTGTTTTTCCCCATTGCAAGACATTAAAGCGCCCGTCCGGATCCCTTTTTGGACACGAGGGCCTTGCCCTGAATGGGTCACTATCAGGCAGGCTGACGATGGGGTAATTCCTGCCTTTCTTCTGCCTGAGTATATACCCTTAAATGCGGACTTAATCATTCGGTAATGCCCATTGAAAAAGTATTTTCCGGATTTTCCGGATGGTGAGGAAATACAACAACACATATGACGCTACGAAAGCCCCCAACAACAAGGGCAGCCCGAAGGGCTGCGGCAGCAGGAGCGCTCCGGATGCCAATACCAGAAATACAATGAGGGCATAAAAAGTATGATACGTGTTGTAGGATTTATGGAAAGCCGCATCAATGAACGACCTAAGGCCCACATAGTGGACATGGAACACCCCTGCCAATATGGCCACACCCACTAAATACCACAGCTGGTCATAATCGTCGGAAGGGGCTAACCAGGGCAAAGCGATTCTGCCCAGCAACAAAAAAGCCAACGCAGAAGCCCCCCCAATGAACCAGGCTATCCTGCTCACAATGCGGATCAATCGGCGCACCTGACTGATTTTTTGCTCCTTCAGTAATATTGTGGCCTTCGGCAAAAAAATCAGGCCTACCGGGCTCATGGTAAAAGCTATGATGTTCATGAGGGTAATGCCAAACGCCAAGGCTCCCCCCGCCTTGTAATCCACAAGGTGCGTGAGCAAAAAAGAGGGCAAAGAAGAGAGCGCAATGAGGGAAAAATCGCCAACTATTCGGGGCAAACTGTAGGACAGCAGGGACCGGAACACATCCCTTCCGGGAAAGGGCGTCCTATGCAGCTGCGTGCCGTACAACAATACTACCACATACACAGCTCCCACCAGAAAGCTCAATGCACTTTGCTTCCAAAAAATTTCGTTCACAGTAGCCGATAAATAGATAGCTCCCACCATGGGTAGGCCCTGGTTCAGAACCTTAAACATATTGGCATGACGCGGTGCCTGAACACCCCTGAAATAGCCATAAACCACCAAAAACAGCGGATTCACTAACAGTAAGCACGCCACACCTTGCAATAATCCTCGCGGATCATAACTCCCGAAGAACACATACGTCAAAGGCTTGCTCAGCAGATTAATGAGTAAGAAAAACAGCACTGTGATTCCCACGCTGGACAATACGCTGGCCACAAGAAACTGATGTTGCTTTTCCTGATTGTCGTGGTGAAAAGCGATGAACCGCGGAATACCGGCCCCGAAGCCCCAGATGCTAAACACAATCAGAAAGGAAAACGCCCGTCTTGCCAGGGAATACAAAGCAAAACCTTCCGGCCCGAAGCGCTGACCCGCCAGCTTAAACCCCCATAGGCCCATGACCAGCACCAGTCCCTCCGTCAGCAACGTGACAATGAAGTCTTTCTTCATCCCTCAGCACCTGAGTCTACAAACACTTCTGGCCCCCCTCATCATGCCAGGACCTGGCGTCTGATAGACTATTGTCGGGGTTTTAGCCTTAGAGTTGCCCGCTAAGAGCGTTCCCCAAAAAGGAAGAGTCCCAGAAGCGGTGCAGAAGAGGGCAGATCTCTATCCCAACAAAGCCTCCAGCTTGGCCTTCAGCACGTCGGCCGAGACCAGGCCCACCTGGCGGTCGGCCACCTGGCCGTTCTTGAAGAAGAGCAGGGTGGG
>JANWWQ010000105.1 GCA_025055635.1 Flavobacteriales bacterium | reverse complement strand
AAATTATCAATTATTATCATAAATACGATCCTGAGAAAATTTACAATTATGCCAAGAGCTTGTTCAATAACGAAACTGCGCGACTGAAAATTTTGGAAGTTTATAAAACCAGTAGCAATAACTTTTGATAATTATAAATAAGCATAATGAAGTTTTTCAGAAAAAAGCCTTTCTGGCACATTCCATGGGCTATATTGAAAAATCTTCCCAAATTCCCCCGAAACGGCATATTCCTCTTCAAAAGAAAGTTACTATAGGCAGAAATTAAAAAATTAGGATTGCAAAAAGGTTTGCCGTGGGTCCATCTGGAGCATTTTGTGGGCCCATCGCCGCCTCTTGTGCATCATTATACTTTTTTAGAGGGCACTTCTACGGTTACAGATATCCTTTTATTGATAAGCTCAGCCTCCAGTTTTGTGGGGTGTGACTACCTGGAAATAGGCAGCCGGAGGGGCGAAAGCCTCCTCCACGTACTCCCCTATTGCCAAAGCTGCTATTCCCTAAGCCTTTCTGAAGAAGAACTGAAATCCATGAAGGTCAGTGAGGAATTTTTGGCCAACGAAGGCCTTTTGGTCAAAAATGAACCGCGCATTGTCTGTATTCGCCATAATTCCATGACCTTTGATTTCTCCACATTGAATAAAAAATTTGATCTTATTTTTATTGATGGAGATCATAGCTACGAGGCTATTTACAGCGATACGAAAAATGCCTTCACCCTCCTAAAAAATGAAAAATCCGTCATCGTGTGGCATGACTGTGGTTACACATAAGAAGATCATCGCTGGGAAGTGATCTGCGCCATTTTAGAAGCCCTTCCTATCGCCTATCGTAAATATGTTTATCGCATTCGCCACACGCTCTGTGGAATTTCCACACGCAGTCCCCTCCCCCCTAGGATCCTCCCTGCACCCCAGCTTCCTGATTTACTGTTTAAAGTAGAAATAAACTACGAACCATTTAAGCGAACTTTCAGCATGATTTCGTTGCCCATTTTTAGGATTTATATAACTACATTTTGGATAAAAGAGGACGAATTCTGTGTAAATGATTTTCCCGGAAACAGAAGATATTATCATGGTGCGGCAGGGCATCAGGACTTACCAGGGGAATAAGTTGAGAAATTCGGTTTTTTCCTTTCCTGAGCATAAAGACTTTGTAATCATTGACAGTTTTAATAAATTCAAAAAGGTCGCGGCCGTCATATTGATAGTTATTTCTTTCCAGGCTGCATTCTACAATGAGAGCAGGCGCACAGGGAGATTCCAACAACTGCCGCCCCCCTTTCAAAACTTCCATCTCAAATCCTTCCACATCTATTTTCAATATGGCATTATTCCCTTGCAAGTCCACCACATCATCCAGCCTTCTCACTTCAATTTCAAATGCCCTGCTATGGTGGTCAGGAGGCTTTACCAAGGAAGCACCACCCCGATTACCCTCCAGGGCGTCAGGATAAATAACGGAAGTGCAGTTTTCAGAACCTAAAGCATAAGAAAATGTTTTAATATTAGTTAGGTTATTAATTTTGATATTTTCCTTCAAAATCCATAATACTTCTGAATTAGGCTCAAAAGCCCACACCTGGACTTCTGGAAAAAGTCCGGCTATTGTACAGCTTAAGTACCCTATATTGGCACCTACATCTAAAAAAATATCGCCGGGTCGTAAAAAATTCCTCAAAACGTAGAGGGTGCCTTTTTCGTAGGTACCCATTTGATAGATTTCCCTTTCCAATCCATAGCGGTCACGGGCCGGTTCCAGTAAGAAAAGAAAGCCCTCCACACTGGTAGTTACAATTTTATCAGGTAATCGGCCCCAAAAAATCCTTGAAATTAAACGCGCGAGTTTGGCAGCTCCCGGTAGATTGGTATCATAAATTATTTGAATAAATTTAAGTAAGCTCAATCTGCTCGGCATGAAGTTATTCAAAAGTTATATTAAAGAATCTTAATAGCTCACAATCCCAAAGAAAAATTATTCTCAGAAACCCGATTATTGAGGTTGTACGTTGACAGGACGTTTGCTGAATCTGTAGGTAAAGGATATTCCGAAGTTTATCCCGAAAGTGGGACCATTATCCGGGGTTTCCGTGAAGGAACTGTTTTTGTCTACGTATATGAATTCGCGGCTGAGGCGATAAGGAAGAAATCTGGCGCCCAAATTGAAACCCACTGCGCCACGTTGTTCTTCGTCAAGATACAAAAACAGGGTGGCGGCGGGATGGAGTGAAAAAGTCCCAAATGCCTTATACCGCTCAGGGTTTTTATAGTAAGAAGTATCCAGGCCTGCGGCCAACCCTGTGAGAATGACTTCGGTAAACCCGCCTGCCAGGCGAGTGAAAATGTCCACTTGAGGATTGCCGGTCTTGAATAGGTATCCGAGACTCAGCCCGCCTCCTACATGGTGCATCACAATATCCCTACGATCATTCTTGAAGTTATAGGGGCTTATACTCTGCCACACACCATAATGAAGATATAGGCCGGGATAAAAGCGTCCCGCCAAGCGGAAAGCCAACTGCGGCTCCACGCTCACCAGTCCCCGAAGAATTTCCCTTTGCAACGTGTTGGAGAGCATGAATGGCACAGCAATATCCACGTTGAAGAGGGTGCGCGAGGGCTTGGTGACTTCCTGGGCCCGCCCACGAAGGAGCCCCAGAACCCCGCAAAAACACATTCCCAAAAAAATCCTTTTCATCACGAAGAAGGAGAAACCTGATACCGAAAACGCCAGCGCCGAACAATCCAAAGATACACCGTCATAAACACGGGCAGAAGGGCAAGCGCCCACGTCACGTTGAGTTCCTCCATCATAAAGAAGGCAGGCATTTCCATGACAGCGTTTGGATATGAAACGATGGCCAATCCGTAAATATTATTTATCGTATGGGCCAACATGGCCAGGCGCAGATTGCCATCCAGGTAGACCATCAGGCAAAAGAACATGCCCATGATGAAATACATGGTCATGGAAGGCCAAAATCCGTAAGCCTGCACTTCAGGATTGGCGCCGTGCAGCAAAGCAAAGAGCACTGAGCTCAGAATAGCAGGCAGCCAAGGATTTCCAAAACGCAAATACAATTGCTGTAGTAAATATCCCCTAAAGACCAATTCTTCGGTTAAAGCCTGTACTGGAATTAATAGGCAACCAACCACAAGGGTGATCATGGCATCGAGGGGATAGGCACTATAGCTGTATGGTATAATCCCCGTGGTCCAAGCAATCAGATCGGAGACGGCCAGGAGGACAAGCAAAATCAATCCGTCCTTTAATAACCGTGGAAAACCTGGACCTGGTCCTGCCCAGAATTCGCGAAGCCTCCTCTTGTGGAACCAGCGGATGCCAA
>JANWWQ010000104.1 GCA_025055635.1 Flavobacteriales bacterium | reverse complement strand
CGCGCATTCCCCGATACGGCCGCCATGGGGAAGCTCACCTTTGACGTGCTGAACCTACATGTGTACGACCACACTGCTGTCATGACGGGCCGATGGACCGTCATGAAGGCTGCGGCCGCTCCACGTTCCGGATTGTTCACTTTGGTATGGCGTAGATTAGGTAAAAATTGGAAAATCGTGTACGATCATACGCCATAGTATCCCGTTTTCATTAAAATTTTATTATAATTTGACAATAAATATGACAGCATTATAATTTTTTGAATATTTTTACGGGGAATTCTGTTAACACCAATAAGGCAATTTTTTATAGAATCTTGTAAATGAAGTGTCAATAATAAGTAATCTGATATTTTTCAGTAGATAAACATAATTATAGGAAAAATATTTTATAGCTTAGTTTATTATATGATTTGATTAATTAAAATCATGACAATTTTTCTATTTTAATATTCACCTTCTCACTTTTTAATTTCAGTATCTTCTTTCCTCCTAAGCGAACAAAAGTTACTTACGCGAATTTCTCGCTCGGTAAATCATTTTTCCCAGGTGAAAACAAAAAGCGAATAAAGAAAAATGATTTTATTATAAATAAAAATTCTCTTATTTAGAATAATAAAATAAATTATTAAATGAATAGTATTGGAGCTTTTTAGATATTAATAAAATGTCTGTATTAAAATGTAATTCACGTAAGGTTTTCAATCAATTTTCTATGGAGAAATTTTTTACAATCACACAGCTAAAATCATACATCCCCACTCCCTGCACTGCCCAAATTCCTGGTTTTAGGGCTCGGATATCGTAAGATCCATCCAGTGAAGGATATAGAAGGTGGCTCTGGCCAAGGAGGTTGGTGAAGCGAAGGGGTTTTCCCTGCAAGGTGGGGCAGTCTTGTAAAAACAGCCTGTCCAAAGCAGGGTTGGGAAATGCAAAGCATTTGGTTTTTTCTTTTTCCTGGTTGGAAATTTGGCTGAGTTCATCTACCAGGAGGTTATCTAAGCGTAGGGGATGACCTCCGTCGGGGTAAAATTCCAGGCGAAACATGAAACCATCGGTTCTGTAAGCTGCGGGGACATTGGCTACCACCACTCGGCGCCAATGGACAGAATCGGGTATCCAATGTGACGGTGCAGGATGATAGGTGGTTTCCAGGCTGTCGCCTTCAGCTGTGAAGCGCGTGATCCAGGTTTTCCCGCAATCGCGTGAGATTTTCAAGACTAGCTTATCCTGATTGTCTAAGTGGCGCCGGGCAAAAGCATAGCGAAATGTGATAGCCGGATTTGCGCTTAGGCTTAGATTTAGGGGAGGTGAGGTGAGGACCACGCGGGCTCCGCTGCCGGCCTGAGATTCTTCCAGCATAAGGCTGTGGGGAAGGCTCCAGGCTGCCTGGGCGTCCAGTTGGCTGTGGATAGCGGGTTCGCTGTGTTCATGGAGGTCGTGCAGACCAAGGTCAAAGGTCTGGCTCCAGGGCAGAGGAAGTCCCTGCGGTGGATTTACACGTACGAGCGCCACAGCTGTTTGGGTGAGGGCAGTGGTTCCGTCCGAAACGGTGAGCGTGACGTCGTAGGTGCCGCTTTGAGTATAGGTGTGGATTGGGTGCCTGTCAGAGGAAGTGGAGCCGTCGCCAAAATCCCACAGGAAGTTGAGGGCTCCGTGGTAGCTGTCGTCGTAGAAATGCAGCGCTTCGCCCACGCAGGCCACCATACGGGGAGCCCAGATGCGGGCTTCGCACAGTGTCGCCGGGCCGTCCAGCCCGATGGCTTGCAGATTGGCTGCCGTCCAGAGTTGGTTCCGCTCGGCCACTGGGGAATTGAGCGCCGCATGCATTCTTTGCTTTTGGCCTTCAGTGAACATGCGGGCGCAGTAGGCATAGTCCATAAAATTCTGCACATTGTCAGGCAAAGAGTCGCAGGAGTTAGCCGAAAGATTGCAAACCGTCCACCCAATGGTGGGCGGCGTATCCGCCACGGCATCGTCGTGGTTGCAGTTGTCCAGGTGGCCTACAGGCAGGTAATAGAACCCTGGCACGTTGTTGCCGCCCCACACGTGAAACAAGTTCAGGTAATGGCCGGCCTCATGGGTTAGAACCACGGATTTGAAATCGTTAGAGGTTCCGGTGTTACCATAATAGTCATAGCGGATGACAATGCCATCCCATTGCGGAAGCGTATCGGCCTGGAAAGGCATCAGGGCATGACCAGCCAGACCAGCTGCATCACGGCAGACGTAAATGTTCAGATACTTATCGCGGGGCCATTGTATCAGATCCTTGACTTCATGGCCGCCGGTGAGGGTGGCCGGGGAGCGGATTCGGTGATAACCGGGGTGGCAGTTTCCGTTGGGGTCGCGGCGGGCCAAAAGGAAGTGGATTTCACAATCAGCGGCCAGTGGCTTAAAGAAAGGCACTATTTCGCTAGTGTCCGGATTGCGCTTCCGGAAGTTGCGGTTCAGGATATCAAGGCCATTCCAGATTTGGGCGGGACTGATGTTTTCAGTGCCGTCCTGGTGAATGATGTGCACCACGACGGGGATGGTGTAATTAGCGCCCGTGTCACGGGCCCCGGCCAATACCCCCAGACCCGTCTGACGGTGAAGCGCCCGGGTCCACGCTTCAGCCAAGTCAGGCCTGGCCCGGAGCAACCCTGCGGAAAGCTTATCGGCCGCGCAGTATCCGGAATCAGGATGCAGAATGCGCTGGGCCAATGATTTTTGCAGCAGCCCCCAAGCCGCAATTACAATCCATAGATGATTGGGAGCATGGAGCATAGAAGGAATAACTAGTTGTTCCAAAGTTATGGATTGATTCCGGAAAATGGCTGTGCGTAGGCCGAGGAACTGAATCTTGGAGAACCTACGGCCTCCTCTTAGGCTAATACATCTTTTTGATTATCATTTTCCAATAATTTATCTTTGCAAGAAAATGAGGGGGCTGGCGCCGTTCTCTTTTTATATTCTAATGATGGGTTTGGGGGCCTCTGCCTGCCGAAAAGATGGCGATGAAGGCCCGCCCCCTTTAGTTCCAAACGCTACGCCCGACACTATCGTTGAGGGAAGCTCCTTTGTGGTCCCTGCCGGCTACGTGTTCACCAACAAGCCAGGGTATGGGATTGATTACGTGGTAAAAGGGAAGATCATCATCTGGGAGGGGGTGGCCACCGTGGAACCAGGGACGCGTTTTGTCTTTTGCCATGAAGATGCCGGTATCCTGGTCACGGAAACCGGCGGCTTTCATGCTGTGGGCACAGCCGAAGAGCCCATCGTTTTTGAAGGTTGTAATCGCCATCCCGGCGCCTGGCTGGGCTTAATTTTTGGCTCGGACAATACCATGAACAAATTATCGCACTGTGTGGTGAAGCATGCCGGCAGCAAGCCGGATCCGATGATGGCGAATGTTCGGGCGGCTATAGGTATCTCTACCCATGGGGATCCTGACCGCTATAACCGTCTTTGGCTCAGTTTCTGTCAGGTAGATTCCAATGCGGGATATGGGGTTTACATAGCCAGCCGTAAAGGATATTTCACAGAGTTTTATGG
>JANWWQ010000103.1 GCA_025055635.1 Flavobacteriales bacterium | reverse complement strand
CTTATCGCTACATCCAGGCCGAAGACCTGCAAACCCAGTGGATTGATATCGGGCCCGTCAATAAAGTGCTCAATATGCTCAGCGTGTATGCCACGGAAGGCCCCGACAGTGAAGCCTTTCAACGCCACGCCGAGCGCCTGCGGGACTACCTCTGGCTGGCCGAGGATGGCCTGAAGATGAACGGCTATAACGGCTCCCAACTATGGGACACCGCTTTTGCTTCGCGGGCCCTGGCCGCCTCAAAGCATCCCGAAGCCGTACCGTTCCTGCGCCGCAGCTTCCATTACTTGGATCTTTCGCAGGTGCAACAAGAAGTGCCGCTTCAAAAAGAATTTTTCCGCCATCCCTCCGTGGGCGGCTGGCCTTTTTCCACTTTAGCCCACGGCTGGCCCATCACAGATTGTACGGCCGAGGCCCTCCATGCCGTGCTGGCCATCCTGCAGTTCCCTTCCCTGACCGGCACGCTGGCCCTGCCCCCAGAGCGCCTCTATCAGGCCGTGGACCTCATTCTTAGCTTTCAAAACCGCGACGGCGGCTGGGCCACCTACGAAAAAACACGCGGACCCCGTTGGCTGGAGGGGTTCAATCCCTCGGAGGTGTTCTCCGCCATCATGATTGACTATTCCTACACCGAATGCTCCTCCTCCTGCATCCAGGCGCTCTGCGCTTTTCATAGGGCCTTTCCGGCCTACCGCTCCGCCGACATACGAAGGGCTATCCACCGAGGCGTGCGCTTCATCCTTGGGCAAGCTAACCCCGAAGGGTTATGGTACGGTTCGTGGGGGGTTTGCTTTACCTACGGCACCTGGTTTGCTTCGCAGGCCCTGCGGCAGGCCGATCCCTTCCTGACGGAAAAGGTGCGCCAGCAAGCCCACCTGGCGCTAGAAAAGCTGTCCCAGGCCCTGCAGGTCCGGCAACAGCCCGATGGCGGCTGGGGCGAGCACTACAGCTCCTGCCTCCAGCGCACGTGGGTGCCCGCCACCAGTCAGGTGGTACAAACGGCCTGGGCCGTCATGGCCCTCATGAATACCCCCCGGCCACCCCAATCCGCCATCCAACGCGGCCTGCACTTCCTCATGCGCATGCAGGCGCCCCACGGTGACTGGCCCCAGCAGAACATCTCCGGCGTGTTCAACAAGACTTGTATGATCACCTACGCCAACTACCGCAATATTTTTCCCCTGTGGGCCCTGGGCCGAGCTCGCCAGGAGGGCTTCATCCCTTCAGAAAGCGTATGAACGCATCCAAAGCCCTCCGGCGGTGCGAAAAGCGGTTCTTCTCTTCCAACGTCATCTGGGCAAAGGTGCGATCACTCCCCTCCGGCACAAAAACCGGATCGTAACCAAAACCGTGCGTACCCTGAGGCTCAGTAGTGAGAATGCCCTCTATTACGCCCTCAAATAGGTGCTCTCTACCTTGGACAGGCACGAAAGCCAACACCGTCCGAAAACGGGCCCGGCGATCGGCCACCCCTGCCAGCAGGTGCAATAACTTTTGAACGTTTTCGGAATCGCTGGCCTGAGGTCCAGCCAAATGTGCCGATTGGACCCCTGGGGCGCCCTTCAAGGCATCCACCTCCAAACCGCTGTCATCGGCTAACGTCGGCAGGCCACTCCACTGAAAATAATACCGCGCCTTGGCCAGCGCATTGGCCTCTAAAGTGGTACCGCTTTCCGGGGGTGGCCCAATATCACCCACCTCTGACGGGGCCAGCACCTGAATGCCCAAAGGCTGCAATATAGCCCGCATTTCCCGAAGCTTGCCCGCATTGGAAGTGCCCAGAAGTAGTGTGTCAAATGGCATGAGTGGGTATTTTCCGTTAAAATCAATGCAGCCCCTGGCTGAAGGCACAATCTTAGCCGTTTGAGAACAAATAATCCTCCAGGGGCAGTTAGGAAAGCCAAAAATTCTGAAACATCCCTTGTTGGTCCTTCCGTTTCGCTCAAGGTATCAACATGTACTGAGGAATGCGTTCATGTCATTGCCCAACAAAGATTTGACCTAGCCATTTGGGGCAGGCTAACCTTCCATCAGATCCATGGCCTGGGAACACTCTGGGGGACGAAGCTTCCTTAAAGCATTTTAAAAAATTTAAAAGATTTGGGGAACTCTTTGTAAAATTGACCGGCACCCCTTAGGGCTTTAAACTCTCTAAAGTCCATACATGAAAAAAATAAAGTACGCCCGCCTCATCCTGGAAGGAGCGCTCACGCTGGAGCAGGTGCCCGCCTTTCGGGCGGCCATCGCCCGCACCGCTCGCCACCACAAAGAACTCTTCCACCACCACGAGGAGGAGAATAAGCTCCTGTACCGCTATCCTCTGATCCAGTTCAAATCCCTCCAGGATGCCCCCGCCGTGGTCGCCCTGGAACAAGGGGCCGAGGCCCTGATGGAATTTCTGGAGCATAAGCCTTCTATCCTGCGCCTCCATCACACCACTCTACCCTTCAAAGTAAGCCAGATCCATTTGCGTCAGCACCTGCTGCAGGTGTGGAATAAATCCTTTCCTTTTAGTCTGCAGAATTGGTTAGCCTTAAATAAGGATAACCTGGCCCGCTACCGATCCACCCCCTCATTGGTGGAGCGCGTGCGCCTGCTGGAACGCATCCTTACCGCTCACATCCTGGCCTTCGCCGAAGGCGTCCAATGGAACGTAGAAAAAACTATTCAGGTCACCATTACCCACATCCACCGGCAGCGTCTCCTGAAGTACAAGCGCGTCAACTGGCAAGCCTTTGACCTTACCTTTCTCAGCAACGTTTCCCTGCCGGAGGCCATAGGCCTGGGCAAATCGCCGAGTGTGGGCTTTGGCATCGTGCGCCGCATGCGCACCCTCCCCTCCAAAGACGAAGGCTCCCCGCAAGCCTGAAATGGATTTGGAAAACGAGTTTTATTTTATTATAATTGCATAAGAGTCATTTCTTTCATGAGCGCATCCATCACCCGCGACCTCCTCTACCTGGCCGCCCTGCTCCATGATATTGGAAAATTTTATCAACGGGCTGATGAAAATCCGGCTTCGCAATCCCACAAAATTTCGAAAGAAATAAAAAACTTGGAGGATTTCTATTGCCCCAGGCACCCCAACGGATACCGTACCCATAAACACGTTTTGTGGACAGCCCAGTTTTTTGAAGATCACAAGGAATTTTTCTGCCGGTTACTAGGGAACACCTCCTCTTACGAACAACTCAAGAACACGGCGGCCCGTCACCACAACGTCAGTCCCGGGGCGTTGTGGGAAGTCATTCTTCAGAAAGCCGATCACTGGGCCTCGGGCGCTGACAGGACCCAAGAAGAGGGCCAAAAAGACGCCCAACATGAAGGGGAGGCCGAGAAATCCTGGGACAGCTTCAAAAAGGTCCGCATGCGCTCTCTCTTTGAATCCCTCTTCAGGGAGAGTAAATCGTTCCCCTATACCTGGCACCTACCAGTGGCACCCCTCCAACTGGATGCTGCGTTTTTTCCTACCCAAGAGGAGGAAAGCCCCAACTACGAGGCTCTCTGGGATGATTTTCAGAAAGAGGTTCGCATCCTCACCCAACGGTTCAAGCATTCTTCCTCCCAGCGCCTCCGCTTCTTTGCCGAAAGCCTGCTTCCTCTGCTCCATAAGTATCTGGTCACCGTGCCATCCAGTACGAT
>JANWWQ010000102.1 GCA_025055635.1 Flavobacteriales bacterium | reverse complement strand
ACAAGGTATCTACCCCATTGGTGAGGCGCACCTCGTACTGTAGGCCCGGTACACTGTCAATTACCAGCACCTGCATCAGGGCATTCACCGAACTGTTGCAGTGGCCCGGAATGAGCTGCGTCACACACAGCCCCGTAATGGTGATCGTACCCGTGGCCGTAGCCGTTCCCCCAGGTCCCGTACCCGTTACCGTATAATTGTACGTTCCAGAATAAACCGTCGGTGTGCCCGATATGGTCACGGTGCTCCCACTGTGATTGCCCGTAATGCCCGGCGGTAAACCGCTGAAGCTGACTGAAGTGATGCCCGTCAGGTTGTACACAATCGGGGTAAGGGCAGGACCGCCATAACAAAGACTTTGACTTTCGGGCCCAGATCCTGGCGCAAGCGTAAAGGAAGGCGCTACATGCACCGTAATCGTTCCCGTCACGCTCATCGTACCGCAGGGACCTGTGCCCGTTACGGTGTAGTTATATGTGCCTGCGCTTGTAGGCGTTCCACTGATAGTGACTGTGCCACTGGAGAAATTTCCGCTCACCCCGGGCGGAAGGCCGCTGAAGGAGACCGAAGTAATACCCCCAGTAGAATAGGTGATATTAGTGATGGGACTACCTGAAGCCACGCTTTGATTATCCGTGCCAGAGCCAGAAGTGAGGGTGAGGGAAGGATTTCCCATGACATCTCCCATAATAAGCCATCCTTTGGTACCCGTAAGGAAGGCCCGCGCGGTGGCACCCGCGGAATTGTAATGAAGACCTAGAGCTCCCAAATTCCGCCCCGAAGGACAAGAGGGATTGGCAGCCCAGCCCTGCAGAGTAGCGGAATAATTCGCACAGGACATCCCACAGTGGTCCAACATGTAAGTCAAATCCACATTAGGATTTAGTTGCCAACTGCCAATCGGCTGATTAAACGAACTGGCACCACTAAACATCGCCATCATATTGGTCACACCGCTGGTATTCCAATCCCCGATGGGCTGATTGAAACTGCTGGCGTCTGTAAACATAAATTTCATATTGGTCACACTGCTAGTATTCCAATCCCCGATGGGCTGATTGAAACTGCTGGCGTCCTTAAACATGAATGCCATACTGGTCACATTGCTGGTATTCCAACTCCCGATAGGCTGATTGAAACTGCCGGCGCCCCAAAACATCCTTTCCATATGAATCACATTGCTGGTATTCCAATTCCCGATGGGCTGATTGAAACTGCCGGCGCTCGTAAACATGAATGCCATACTGGTCACATTACTGGTATTCCAATTCCCAATGGGCTGATTGAAACTGCTGGCGCCCCAAAACATAGCTCCCATATTGGTCACATTGCTGGTATTCCAATCCCCAATGGGCTGATTGAAAGTGTTGGCGGTGAAAAACATCCATTGCATATCTGTCACATTGCTCGTATTCCAGCTTCCAATAGGCTGATTGAAAAAGTTGGCGTCGGCAAACATCCATTGCATATCTGTCACATTGCTCGTATTCCAACTTCCGATAGGCTGATTGAAACTGGCCGCCACGTGAAACATTTCCGCCATATTGGTCACATTACTGGTATTCCAGCCCTCAATGGGCTGATTGAAACTGACAGCTTCCATAAACACATTACTCATATCTGTAACGTTCGCCGTATTCCATGCATTAAAGCTGCTGTTCCCTATCAGGCTGGAACATTGTGAAAACATGTGTGAAAGAGAAGTTACGCCACTCAGGTCGGGGGTATCGGTGGCCAACACATCCATATTATACGAACCATAAAAGGCAAGCTCCATAGAGCCCCAGGCGATCGCGCCCCACTGGGTCACAAACCGCAATTGCCCCACTCGGGGTGGATAATAGCCAAGGGCACTTGCGGTTGAAATCCTTGGGAAAAGGCCGGAAATTTCCACCTGCACCAGGACATCATTTACGCCCACGGGTATGATGTAGTCGCCCGTAAGGCCGCACTGGTAACCACAATTAGCGGGGTTTCCCACCTCAAACCAGTACAGGTTATAGTTGTATCCGCCTCCTACGGTATTGATGTGAATATCCCCAAAACCTTCCGTATTCCACAGCGTGATGAAGTTGTTGGGGCTGCCGTGCGTAATACATCCGGGCGAGCACTGCGCCGGGGCCTGGGGCTTAAGCCCTAACAAGCCACTTACACACAATAAGAAATTTATTGAGCCCTTAAAAACATGGCACCCACGAACTAAGAATAATGATTTTTCCATATTTTAATTGTTTTTGATTGCATCGCAAAGAAAAAAATTCAGCGCATGCACTCCAACATTTTTAAATAATATACTTCTAATTTAACTTTTATTATAGACATAATAAAATGATATTCAATTAAATACTAACAAAAAATGAAACATCAAAATTTTTATTGAAATACGCTATTTTTTAAACTATATACAAAAAACACAAAAGAGTGTTTTTTAATACTTTATGTAATAAAAGGCTTTCTAATGAAAATTCACAACTAAATATAGTTGGTTAAAAAAATAAGTCTCTTACCTTCCCTATTATTAACTTTTTAACAACCTCAGTAAAGTCTTTAATCTCAATATCCCTCAATTCTTTTAGGTAAATTATTCCCCTCTTCATAATATACTAAAACCTTCCACGAGAATAAAGACAGTAATCCCCAATCCCAGGTTCCCTACGCGTCGCCGCAAACCCCTCCCCAAAAGGCTCCTTCTGCCGACCCAAAGCGTTAAAGGGCCTCGTGGTCCCGGCATACACAGAGCCAGCCGAGCGGTTGCCTATAAAGCCCTACAGCCCAAGGTCACAAGGACACACGTGTTGTCCAGACCTGATAACCTGCCTTCTATCCTCGGCCTCGATTGCAAAAGGAAAATGTGGCTACTTCCCTCAGGTTCCAGATCCCTTTTGAATACTTCTTCAAACTTAAGCTTCATTAACCCCATAAGCAGTCCCGCCAGAAATTAGCCTAATCCTCAAAAGACCACCATGACAATTTCTTGCATCTGAAAGGGCCAGGAACGTTGTTCACAAGTATTTGAATAGACAAAAAGCATTGCCCAGAAATGGAAATGAATCTTATCCCCAGCGGCGCCAAAAGTGGAACCCATCCTTCAAGTGGCAAGGCCTAAATGGCCATCTCCTGAAATTTCACAACCCAACATCAATACCAGCCCCAAGCCTCCGACTTTTTTCAGTTCCCGAAAACAATATTACGATAGCCCAAAATATATGCTCTTGCTCTAGATATTTGGCCTAACAATGTAGCATTCCCTTGTATAATTTTATCAAATTTCAGAAAAATCCCTCACTGTACCCTCAAACGGGCATCCAGGGGAAGAGGACCGCTCTCCTCCAGGTTATTGAGAGCCAGCAACTGGGGGAGTGAAAGGCAATATTCCCGGCAAATCTTCTGCCAGGTGTCCCCGGGCCTCACCACATGGTATTTCTCCACGGGTACCAGCCTGATTTTCTTGCCTTGGGTACGAATGTCAAATGATTCACTGACAATTTCAAAAGTTTTCGGGTGAATGATGTGCAGAGGATTAAGGGCTATCCCTAAATACCGTATCTCAAAATGTAAATGATCACCTCGGGAACGGCCCGTATTTCCCCCCAAACCAATCAGAGTCCCAGGTTGCACATAATCTCCCGTCTTCACCTTAATTTCTGAAAGATGGGCATAATAAGTTTCCAAACCATTGGGATG
>JANWWQ010000101.1 GCA_025055635.1 Flavobacteriales bacterium | reverse complement strand
CCCGGCAGATGGGGCCGGGACCCTAGTAATTTAAAAATTTCAATATCCCCAAATCATCAGACGCCGAGTGATGGTTTTATCGCGGTAGGTGAGAGAGTAAGTGTACAAGCCTCTCGGCAAATGACGCAGATTTACAGGGATTTGGTTTTGACCGGCATGGGCCGCAATCAGTTTTTGCTCCACCACTGCACCGGCGAGGTTGGAAATTTTGAAATTCACTAAACCGCTCCGGGGTGTGAAAAAGTTCAGAAGTATTTGATCAGTGGCTGGATTGGGTTGGATTTGTTCCACGCTGAAGACGTTGGATATTTCAGGCTCAGCTACTTCTTCGGAAACAGAACCACAGGCGGCACTTACTACGAAAGGAATGTAAAAGGCCGTATCAATTTGTAACAGGAATGTGTTAGGATTGCAACTGCTGGAAGCATGCACCCGCGCAGAGGCCGATACTTTTACGTTAAAAGTATCTTCTACGGTGCCATTGCCCATGAAGCGCAGACAGGCTCTTTCAATAGTGTTATTCTGAGGGTTTAGACTAATAGGCTGACCTAGGCCAATCTGCGTGCCATCTTTCCACAGCTCCCACATCCATGAGCCTGGAGGCAGTTGCTCTACATTGGTTAAGGTCACTTGGCACACATACACAGTTACTAGAGACAGGGATGTGGAAGTTTTTATGGAAACGGTCGTGGTTTCGTTGTAGTTTACACCCGGTTTGGCACAGGGTAATGGTAAAACCCCTCCTACCGTGGTGGTGTCCACAGGGGTGCAAGGCTGGGCAGCCACAAAATCATTGAGAGAGAACAAAACGGAAACTGCAAGGAAAAATTTTTTCATAGGCTTTCTTTTTAAAAAATGAATAATTTCGGGACAAATGTATATTAAATTCCATCATTTCGTGCAATGTCGTCCATGATAATGTATTCAATGGATTCCTGGAGTGTGGGTATGAGGGTGAGAACTCTGTCCAGCTGTGAAATCTGAATGAGCTTAAGGACGTAGTCATTGGCTCCGGATATGACGAAGGTACCGTTGTTGGCCCGGCACTGACGGTCGCCAACCAGAAGTGCGGAGAGACCAGATGAATCTATGTATTTGGTGTGAGATAAGTCCAGTATGATATTCGCATATCCTTTTCCGCTCAGCAAAACCAGCTCGGCCTTAATCTTGGGAGCCACCAGGCTATCCATCTTGGAAGCCAGCACTTCCACGATGGCGTAGCGTTCTTCTTCCTTTACTCTGAAAATTTCCATGCAGTTCGGGAGCCAAAAGTAGAAAGAGGAAATAATTATGCGAAAAGAAATGATAAGCCAATCATGCCCTAAAAGCCATGCCCCTCAACACGCATTGACTAGGGATATTTTTCATTTCCTTTTGAAAGTTACGGAATAAGTTGGGGGGATAATTGATTGTGGGGGATGAAGGATTGTAAAGGATGTATAAAAACTCTTTCAGCTCCGCTCAAAACCTAGCCCGCTCTAAATCCTTGTGATTGGGTCCCCATTCCAGGATATTCGGATTCTCTGAGTAAACCAAGAGCGGCCTGAACCTTGCGTATTGACCGCAAATACCGAGACATCCGGCTGACCGGGAATTCTTCAACCTTCATTCAAGCAAAGAATTAGTTAATAGGGGCTTGCATCACAATTTTGCGGGAGCACTTCCCCGGCGTTTCTACACAACTTTTGTGAGGGAAAAGACGTTTTTTTACCTTCGCATGCTTTTCTGATGCAATACGGGAAATTTGCCGTTATTGGGCTGGGCACCTTTGGTATGAGCATTGCGAAGGAGCTGGCCCGTCGCGGAGCAGAAGTGCTGGCCATTGATAACGATCCCTTGCACATAGAGGCAATTAAAGAAGATGTGGCTTATGCAGTGGTTTTGGATGCCACGGATCGGAAGGCTTTGATATCCCAGAACATCCAGGACATGGACACGGTGGTAGTGGCTATGGGAGAAAATTTTGAGGCGCTGATGCTCACGGTTGTGCATTTACTGGAGTTGGGGGTTAAAAAAATCATGGCCCGTGCCAATGGTGCCCAGCAAAGAATAATCTTAGAAAAAATGGGAGTGCACGACATCCTGTCGCCCGAACTGGAGGTGGGTCGTATCGTGGCCGAACGACTCATGAACCCCAGCCTGGTGTCATTTATCCCCCTCCCGGACAATTATGAGATTGCCGAAATCAAAACTCCTCCGGAAATTGCCAACCGCACACTGGCCGACATCAACCTGCGCCAAAAGTATAAGCTTAATTTAATTACCATAAAGAGGGCTTTTGAAAAGAACGTGAATGGAGAATTGGTGAGGGAAGAACACATTATCGGAGTGCCTGGATCGGATACCGTGATTTTTGACTCAGATAATTTGATTGTATTCGGCACCACAAAGGATATTCAAAGATTCATTGACATTAACCAATAACATCCTAACTAGAACTAGTAAGAAATATAATCTCAATCCTAATTGCAGAAAAAGAATGAAAAAAATTCTTCTTACAACAACTACCGTTGCCCTGTTTATGAATGGGACGACGAATGTATTGGCCCAGAGCCAAGAGGGCTTCCGGCGCTGTGCCACGCAGGAAATGATTGATAAATTTATTGAAGATCACCCCGAGCTGGCCGATGAGATTAGGGCCCTTGAAGAGAATGCTGAGGTAGAATACAGCGGCGAAAGAGCTACTAAAATTTTTCCTATTGTCTTTCATATTTTACATACCTATTCCACCAGCGACTTTATACCCAATGAACAGGTACGAAATGCCGTGAGAATATTAAATGAAGATTTTCAAAAAATGAATGCCGACACGAACCTTGTTGTGGCGGCTTTCAAAAACCTTATTGGTAACGCAAACTGGGAATTTCGGCTGGCTCGGAAGGACCCGGATGGCAACTGCACCAATGGAATAACACGGTGGTTTTATCCTCTTACGCAGGATGCCGGAGAAGAGGCCAAATTAGTGGCTCCGGCCTGGCCTCGGAACAAATACATCAACGTGTGGGTAGTAAAAGGGTTGGAAAACGGAGCCGGAGGGTACACTTACAACCCTTCCACGGCCCAGTTTGCTCCAGAGTATGACGGAATCATTGTGGTGAATACCCAGTTCGGTACTGGAGGCACTTCTTATAACACCACCTTTGCCCGCCGAACGTTGTCGCATGAAATGGGCCATTTCTTTAATTTACGCCACACTTGGGGTAACAGCAACACCCCAGGACTTTCGTCCAACTGTAACACAGACGACAACGTATCCGACACTCCCAATACTATTGGAGTGGATGACCAGACGTGCAACACGTCGCAGGTAACCTGTGGCAGCCTGGACAATGTGCAGAACATTATGGATTATGCGTCCTGCCCCATCATGTTTACGCACGGGCAGGTGACGCGTATGACCAACGCTGCCAACAGTAGCACGGCTCAGCGTAACAATTTGTCCTCAGCCGCTAATCTGGTTGCCACGGGAACCCAGGATGGGTACACCGATACCATCTGCGTGCCTATGTCTGATTTTATAGCCTCGCCTCGCACCATCTGCGAAGGAGGTACAGTGAGCTTGCAAGATATGTCGTGGAGAGGAACTCCCACCCAGTGGAATTATACCCTCACCTCCGGCAGTCAATCTCTAAGTGCCACGGGGCCCAACCCCCAGGTCACTATCCCGGTGGCCGGTATTTATGATGTGAGCCTTACGACTACTAATTCAGCTGGCAGTAATAGCCGTACCAAGCAGAATTACCTTGCTGTTTTTCCCACTACCCCTACTTTCTCCTCTTCCCATTACTATGATGATTTTGAAAACAATCCTATCAGTGGAGGGCACTGGTTCACCATTAATGATGACGAAATAAACGGTTGGAAGGAAACCACCACAGCCTCTACTTCTGGCCACCGTTCCATTTTTGTTCGCAATGGCAATGCCATCAAATATTCCCGGTACAGTATTGTAAGTCCCTCCTATGACCTCTCCCAAACTTCCAATCCATACCTGAAATTCAAATACGCCTTTGCCAAAAAAGCGGATGATAACAACGATTTTTTGAAAATTTATATTTCCACAAATTGTGGAACCACTTGGAGCCTCATTCCACCGGGCATCAGCGCATCTGCATCAGGGAGCGCGACGGCCCCCAACACCTCAGGG
>JANWWQ010000100.1 GCA_025055635.1 Flavobacteriales bacterium | reverse complement strand
CTGGAAGGATATGGTGCGCGGATGGGCCGCGCAATTGCCAGACGGTCCAGATAGGTCAGAAGAAATAGCTGAAAACTACGGACGGGCTGCAGAAAAGATCGTTCAGCGGGCTTATGAAATTTATCAGAATGACAGGAGCCATGGTTCCCCTCTGCTTCAGGCCGAAGTGGAGTGGACAATCCAGGAAGAATGGGCTTGGAAACCGGAAGATTACTTTGTTCGTCGTTCAGGTAAAGCCTATTTTAATTCCGAATCCCAGGCTAAAGAAGAAAGTTTTGTAAATAATCTATTTCGTAAATTTATTTTATATTAATTGCCATACGATATCTTTTAACTTTGTAGATTTTTTCTGGAATGTGGGGCGGCAAAGCATTACTATTAAGCCTATATGGAACGTGCATATTCCTTTCAGCTACTGGTCAAGATCCGGCAGATTCAATATTTATCCGAAAAATCTTTGATATCGCCTTAGAAAATCTTGAAAGCTATACTTGGTTAAAGGAGCTTTGTTCCATAGCTCCGAAGAGGCTAAGCAATTACGCTGATTATTTTAAGGCTGTAGCATGGGCTGAAGAAAAAGGCCTTAAATGGATGGGCCTAACGGTGGAGCGCCAGCCAGTGTGGGTACCCAATTGGTACAGGGGAAATCCTGAGGTGGCATTGTTAGAGGTCTCTGGGCGCACGTTTCCTCTGAATGCGGCCGCTCTGGGCGGAAGCGCAGCAGGCCACGTTCGGGCCAGTGTTGTAGGCTTTGCTACTTTAGAAGCGTTAGAACTAGCTCCTACCTCCCTGGTGCAAGGCAAAATAGTGTTCATCAACCAAGGTTTTGACCCGCATCCTGTAGAAACGGGTACCTCCTATGGAATGGCTGTAGGAAGTCGACGGAATGGTCCGGCCGTGGCCGCCCGCAAAGGTGCTCTGGCATGCCTTATCCGCTCCATGACGCATGCCCGTGACGATTACCCCCATACCGGAATGACCGTGTTTCCAGATTCTGTGACCCCAATCCCAGCCTTGGCCTTGGGCATGGTCTCCGCAGATACCTTGTGGGCCGTCATAAAAAGCCAAAAGGAACACACCCTTTTCATAGAAACCTTTTGTCGACAAGGGCCTGACACCCTCTCTTTCAACGTGGTGGGGGAATGGAAAGGGAAGGAAAAACCTGGAGAGTTTATTGTGGTGGGAGGCCACCTGGATGCCTGGGATACCGGTAGCGGGGCCCACGATGATGGGGCCGGATGCATACATGCCATGATGGCGCTTAGGTTGCTCCAGAAAGCCGGATACACTCCCCGCCGAACATTGAGATTCGTGCTTTTTGCTAACGAAGAGAACGGGCTCCGTGGTGCTGAAGTCTACTACAAGCTGTCTTATCAAAGGGGTGAGGTACATGTAGCGGCTTTGGAAAGCGATGCCGGCGGCTTTACGCCGAGGGGTTTTCGATATGAAAATAACCCCACAAGGGCCGCTCTCCTGCAAGATTTTCTTCCACTCCTGATGCCTTATGGCATTAGTTTTTTCAGGCCGGGTGGTAGCGGGGCCGATTTGATTCCTTTCAGAAAAGAAACGGATTGTTTGTTGTTAGGGTACTCTCCTGATTCCCAGCGGTATTTTGACCACCATCATGCCGCAACTGATACACCTGAACATGTGCATCCCAGAGAACTAGAATTGGGAAGCGCCTGTATTGCGGCTTTGATATATCTTCTGGATAAATATCTGCCCTGATTCGCTCTGGTTACCTCTCTTTATTCGACCTTTGCATTCTGGTGGTCATTTCACGTACTCCTTTTAGGATCTCATTTGTGGGCGGTGGAAGCGATATTCCCGATTTTTACCAGCGATACGAAGGAGCCGTGGTGAGCGCCACCATCAATCAATACATGTATATAACTACCCATAGGTTTTTTGAACCCCATCAGATTAGAGCCAAATACTCCATCACAGAGACCGTGGACCATCCCGCCGAATTGAGGCACCCCATCATTCGGACAGTTTTGATGAATTACAATATCCTTGGGGGTTTGGAAATCAGTTCGCTGGCAGATATTCCAGCAGGTACAGGGATGGGTTCTTCTTCCTCATTTACGGTGGGTCTTATCCATAACATCAGGCATTGGCTGAAGCTTCCTGTGGATAAAGAAATTTTAGCTTCTGAAGCCTGCCAGGTAGAGATTGAGCAGCTGAGAGAACCCATAGGCAGGCAAGACCAGTATGCTGCTGCATATGGTGGATTCAATAAATTTTGCTTCCATGCACATCATCGTGTGGAGACCGTTCCTCTTGTTCTGGAAAAAGCTCTGGTAGAAGAACTGGAAAAGCACCTATTGCTCCTATTCACCGGCGTAAGTCGCAGTGCTTCTGCTGTTCTGCAGGAACAGAAGAAGGTGTTGCAAGAGGATGATTCTAAGTTTGAAGTAATAAGGGAAATGGTCTCTTTAACTGAGCCTTTCGTGGAGGCTTTGAAAAAAGGAGATTTTGAGCAGATGGGCCGCTTGCTCCATCAAAATTGGTTGCTGAAAAAAAGTCTTACCGTATCCATAAGCGATGCCATCGTGGACAAAGCTTACGAGGCCGCATTAAAGGCCGGGGTTTGGGGGGGAAAACTTTTGGGCGCTGGGGGCGGAGGTTTTTTACTGCTGATGGGAAATCCCCTGGCCTTGCATAACGTGGAGGTTGCCTTAAACCAATTTAGGAAAATTTCATTTAACTTTGAATTTTGCGGGAGCACAATTATCTATGATGGACGGGAAAAAAAACATTAATATACAAAATAACGGTTTAGAAAATGATCCTTTAATTTACCATCAGAATTATCTAGATCTGTTACGCAACACACTCAGTCGCGTAAATATCAACATTCTGGAAAGCATTAAAAAGGAATTTCTGGCCTGTTATGAGCGTGAAGGGACCTTTTATATCTTCGGCAACGGAGGCAGCGGCTCAACGGCGTCCCACATTGCGGGGGATTTTGTGAAAGGTGCTTCTTCGGGCCTTAAAAAAAGGTTTCGTTTTGTTTGCCTCAACGACAATGTGCCTGCCGTGATGGCTATTGCCAATGATCATTCTTACGAAGATATTTTTTTGGAACAACTTAAGAATTTCTTGCGCAAAGGGGATTTAGTTATAGGAATCAGCGGTAGCGGGAACTCCATGAACGTCCTCAAAGCCATTGAATATGCTAAAATACAAAAGGTTAAAACCGTAGGATTTTGTGGTTACAAAGGCGGAAAGCTTAAGGAACTTGCCGATATCTGCTTTCATGTAGAGGTGATGGATATGGAAATCACGGAAGATATTCATCTGATGGCATTTCATAGCATAAAGCAGGCCCTCATTCGAGATCTCAATCAAGGTCAGTGGGTTAGTATGGGAGCTGCTTACGATGAGCGAATAAAGTAATTGTCAATTTTCATTTTGAGAATTTTAGATTTGTCCTGAAGTAGGTAGCTCTTAAATTTTTTTATTTTTAGAAATTGATCGGGTTGAAAAAAAGACTACCAAAAGAAAAGTGGTTAGAAAGTACAAATAAGATTCTGTTCTTTCTGGTGATAATTTTATTAGCGCTTGTAAGCTATAACGAGCTACTTAACATAAAAAACTATAAGGCGAAAATTTTCAATAAAGTTTATTTCGCACTTCTTGATGGTCATACTTATGCGTTGGGTGATACTGTAAAAATTCAAAAATTCTCTTCTGGACCGTTTCGTTTTAATGTTAAAGAAATTTTACGTGACAGTGTTGTTAGCATGAATTTTATTTCCCCTAAGGTTGTGGATTTGAGGGGTAGAAAGTTTTTTAATTTAAACCCTAATGTAGTTACTGATTATTTTATTCCTTTAACCCCAGGTATCTACCTGATATCATTAGAAACAGAGGGCGAAGCCTTTTACGATATGGTATTTGTAAACGACACAACGCACAGCCAGAATCGCCGCATTAAAGTTGTACTCAGCGAATATACGTGGATTGCCTACAACAAATTTGGTGGACGCAGCAATTATTTTGATGTAGTGACGCCTATTATAGTGAGGCTTTTTAGAAAATTTCATATGTCCCGCAATCATCTTTACCCACATAATATGTATCGTCCATTTCTTTCTAATTCGGAAGAAATAAAACAATGGAAAGAAGACGGATTTACGATACGCCCTGAGCGGAGGTTTCATTGCGTTGTGGCAGAAATACCCCTCATAAGCCACCT